>JAHEKM010000016.1:27924-29409 GCA_024638325.1 Gemmatimonadota bacterium
GCGACGGCACGCTGGAGTCGTTCCAGGTTCCGCCGGAGATCTTCGGGCCGGTTCTGGTGAGCGACGACCAGTGGTCCACGTCGACCATCGCCACCGGTGACGCTGTGGTGCTCCTCTCCCACTCGGAGTACGAGCCACGCGACCCGGGCACGGCTACCCTCTCCGTTCGCACGGAAGACGGTGAGTTCGGTGGACAGCAGGTGTCGTGGCAGGAGGAGATCGAGGTCGGCACGAAACAGGTGAGCATCGCGCCGGACGACGTGACCCTGGCCCCCGACCAACAGCAGACGTTCACCGTGACGGTGGCGAACGCGGCGTACCCCGAGACGGTCGAAATCGCGGATCCCGGCTCGCTACAGGGCACGGCTGCCATCGTGTACAATGGCAACGGAACGCACACAGTCTCGTACACGGCGCCCACCAACCCGGACGCCAGCCAGGTCGATCTCCTGACAGTGCGCGACGCGGCCCAGACGGGGGCGCGTGGCTACTCCACGGAGGAGCGCCTCGACATCGCCACCATCCGCTTCGGTGGCGTGCGGATCACGACGGACCCGACGTGCATCGAGCCGGATGCGGCGCCGCTACAGATCGAGGTCCAGGTGTCGGGTGGCGGAAGCCCGCCGCTCATGTGGACGGCGAGTGCTGGGAGCATCACCCAGGGCGGGCTCTTCACACCGCCGTCGCAGTCGCAGATCGTGACCATCACCGTCGCGTTCGCGGACAACCCGGACGTCTTCGACTCCATCGACCTCCAGGTCGGAGGCTGCTCATGTCTCGCGACGGTCACGCTCGGCGGGGTCAGCGAAGCCACGGAACGGCTGCGCTTCTTCCTGTCCGGGGACGGGTCGGGTGTCCAGGCCTTCGACTGGCGGTCTGTGTCGTTCAGCCAGATGACGCTCGGCTTCGGAACCGACCCGTTGAACCCGCAAGTCGTAACCATCGGCAGCACCGGTCAGTTCGACGGATCGGGCTCCGGGTCACTGGGCGGAGAGGTGTTCTGGAATCCGGCCAACTCGGGCGATCCGCCGGTCAATCCGCTGACCATCACGGTCTCGGAGAACACGGGAAGCATCTTCGCGGGGAGCGTAACGGGTCCCGTGTCGGTGCCGGACAGCCCCGAGCCGCGGGTCGAGACGCTCACCATCTCGTTCTACATCCAGGAAGATCCGACCCTGAGTGACGATTCCGTGAAGGTGTGCGAAGTGCCTTAGGGGCGGCTGCGTGCTAGGGCCCGACGTCCTCGACGCTGGCCCGGACCTCGTCACTGGCCGGCCGTGGCCCGCGACGGGACCGCTACATACGTTGCGGGTGAGGATCGACGGGCCCATGCCACAGTGCCTACTCCGGGGGGGCGGACTCCACTGCGAGGACACTGGCCGGGGGCGACTGAGGGCCGCGCCGGGGCTCACTAGGTGCCGCCCGCGCCGCGGAGCCCCTAGGGGCTTCCTTCTCCCGGAGGAAGCCCCATCATCGTCCCGCCCC
>JAHEKM010000139.1 GCA_024638325.1 Gemmatimonadota bacterium
GCACATCTACTTCGCACTTCGTCCCGAGAAGCGTTGGATCACGTGGTCGATGGTGCGTGGCTGGATCGACCGCGAGCACTACGCGGACCATTTCGATCCCGCGAAGTGGGTCGTGACGGGTGAGCGCGAGCAGGTCGGGGGCGGCGCGTTGGCCGACTCCAGCGTCAGCGCACCGGTAGAGGACGACTAGGGCCGCTTTCCCGACGTCGGCTCGTCCAAACTGATCCACGGGAGGAAGTGTGTCCGCACGCGATGACGTGAAATCGCGGATCGACGTGATCGAGGAGAGCTACGAGTTCTTCCTCGCGTATGCGGCTCAGGGTCTCAGCACGGATCAGGCGGCGAAGTCGAGCTATCGGATTCGGGACTTCCTGGGAAAGATGGAGAAAGCGCTGGACGGCCTCGCAGATGCCTTCCGTGCGGCCGCCAGTGACGACTCCGCGGCGCCCGCGGGGGCGTGGGACGAGCAGATCCGGGTCCTCGAAGGGGACGCCGACGCCGCGCTTGCCATCGTGCGTCTGGTGGGGTCCCGCACGGGTGTCAGCTCCCAGCTCGTCGACAACCTGAATGCCAACATCCATCTGAGGGCGCTGCTCACGGACCTCTTTTTGATGGATGACCTGATCGACCTGATCGAGTAGCGGATCTGCGCTGATTCCGGGGAACGCTTCTTGCGCCCCCCGCGGGCACGACCCGGTCGATTCACCTACATTCTGATCCTCGGATTGGAGTGATTCATGGCTGCGCGTTTCCGCATCCGTACATCTCAGGGACAAGAGATTTCGTTCGCATCGCACGAAATGTTTGCAGAGTTCGTGCGGTCGGGTGACCTGTCCCCGAACGATGTCGTGTACGACGCAGAAACGCGCGAATGGTCTTCGGCCCTGACCCATCCGGTCGTCCTGCAGATCGAGGTAGAGGCGGAGGAAGCCGAGGAGGCCGACAAGGCAGCCTCGAGCGAGGAAGCCGCCGAAGCTGCTGAGGCGAGCCCGACGGACGACGGGTCGGCCGACTCGGACGTGGGTGTCGACGACCTCGCACCGTCCCCCTCAGTGGGCGATGAGATCGGCCTCGAGCTGGCCCCTGCACCGGATCAGCTGTCCCCCGCCGAGCAGTCGGCCGCCTTCGTAAAGAGGATGGAAGCCGAGCGGGCGAGCGAACTGGACTTCGACGACGAGCCTTCCCTCGGGGGCTTCAAAATGGAGCAGGGCTCGTCGGGCCTGTCCGACGACTTCTCGCTCGTCGACGAGGAACCCGTTGCCGCCGCGCCGCGGCCGGAACCGACGCGCCGGGAGCCCCCCGCGAAGCCCCGCCGGGAGGAACGCCGGGAGCAGCCCCTCAGGTCGGAGCCCGAGCCTTCATGGGCCAAGGAGCCCCCGAAACCGAAGAAGAAGAAGAAGAAGGGCAGTGGGGCGCTGCGGCGCTACGCGCCGCTCCTGATCGTCGGAGGGGTGGTCGCGGCCGCCGGAGTGTACTTCGGACCGGAGCTGCTCACGCCCACGCAGGGTGAGGGCTCGCAACCGGTGCCGGACAGTGCGGCACCGCCACCGCCGCCGCCTCCGCTGATTCCGGATACGGAAGAGGCCCTCCGCGAGCGGGCACAGGAGCGGTTTCTGACCACGACTCGAGCCCTCCTTCGCGACCTACCACCGATCCCGGAGGCCTGGCTCAGCGGTCAGTATCTGGCAGCGCCGTCGGATTACCCGGAGGTCCGAGCAGCCTGGAACGACGTGCTGACCCTGATGCGCCAGATTCGTTCGGGCGACAACGAGCGCTATCGGTCCGGCTACCAGCGTGCGCTCGAGGACGCGCGCGTCGAGGGCTCCAGCCGGACTCTGAGATTGGCCGGGGCCGTGGCCGAGTTCCAGGGTAGGGTCTCCCCGAGGGCGGCGCACTACGACCAGGTGGAGGCGCTGGCCATGGCCGCACTGCGGGGGCACGACGCCCTGGTGGAGGCGGAAGGGACCATCGCGTACGAGCCAGTGTCGGCCACACCGGTGTCGGGCGATCCGGTGATCGAGGCGGTGGGGCGCAATCCGAGTGCCCAGGAGTTGCTCAATCAGGTGCTGGATCTGATCCTGACCGAGCTTCGGGCGCCACGCGGCCCGGGCACCGCGGACAACCTCGGCGAGTGGATCTGGAGCGGCCTCCTCGGCGCGGTGACGAGGTGACGTGACGCTTTTTGGTGAGGAATTCGTAGGGATGTTTGGTACTAGAGCTTCGTCCGTCGTGGGGGATACATGTTCGGGTTGATCGCAGCCGGTGTGGCCGGCGTGTATGGGCACCTGAAGTCGCGGACCTTTGTCGGCCAACGGCTTCGCTACACGAACATCGTGGAGAAGCCGGCGCTCGGCCTCTGGGCAGGCGTCGGTGCTTCGGTGCTGGCAGCGCCGGTGGTAGCCGTGTTGCCGTTCGTCGGAGTGGGTACGGCGATCGCGATCGGCGTCGGAGTCGGGACCGGCGTGGGCCTGGGCGTCCACGACGCCAAGGAGCCGCCGAAGCTGATCGAGGACTAGCCCAGGGGCGGCGGAAACCGCCTTCCCACGGCCGGTCGGCTGGACCCAACGGTGCGACTTTCAGGCTTCTCCTTTGTCCGCAATGGCGTCACGTTGGGCTATCCCGTCCGCGAGGCGCTGTTGTCGGTGCTGCCACTGGTGGACGAGCTGGTCGTGGTGGTGGCCGGCGCGGAAGCCGACGACGGTACGCGGGACGTGGTCGCCTCTCTCGGCGACGCCAGGGTGCGGATCCTGGACGCGGCGTGGGATCCGGCGAGGAAGGAACAGGCCTACGCCGATCTGACCAACCTCGCGCTCGAAGGGTGCACGGGCGACTGGTGCCTGTACGTGCAGGCGGACGAAGTCCTCCACGAAGACGACCTGCCGGTCATCGAGGCACGGTGTAGGGGGCTCCTGCACGACGAACGGGTCGAGGCCTTGCTCTTCGACTATCTCCACTTCTTCGGCGACTACCGGCACGTCCAGGTCGGTCAGGGATGGTATCCGACCGAGATCCGCGTGGTCCGGAACGGGGTGGGGATCCGGTCGGTGCGTGACGCTCAGTCGTTCCGACACGCCAGTGGTCGCCGGCTCACGGTGGCGAAGGCAGGGGCGCGGATCTTTCACTATGGCTGGGCGCGTCATCCCGAGCTCATGCAGAGGAAGGCCCGCGAGTTCTGGTCGCACCGCGTCGCACCGCACGAGGTTGCCGCCCGCTGTGGAGACACTGAGCTGTTCGACTACGGCCCGCTCGCGCGCCTGCCCACCTGGAACGGCGCGCACCCGGCGGTCATGGGTCCGCGCATCGCCGCCATGGATTGGGCCCGACATCTGCGCGAGGTGGACCCACCGGGCACTGTGCGGTCCCGCCACAAGGACGAGCGGCTCCTGTACCGGGCGCTAACGGGCCTCGCCCGATGGACGGGCATAGACCTGAATCACAGGAACCACGGGCGCATACTGGACGTTTGAGCCGGCCTGGCAGATTGCCGTCGGCCGTGGGTGGCTACCCCCCGAACTCCTCCAGGAGACGCACCAGCTCGTCCCGCTCAGAGTCGCTGAGCCGGCCGTCCGCGAAGACGTTGGTCAGGATCCCCACGATCTCGTCCACGGCCGGGATTCCCTTCACGTCGGGATTCCTCTCGATCCAGGCATGGAAGACCTTCGCCTCCATGTTCGTGACTTCGCCGTCCGAGACGAGCGAGCGTGCGAGCCTCATCATCTCCTGGAGCGCGTCGCTCCGTCGCATCATCGAGTCGTCGAGCATCGTGTCGTCCATGCGCTCGTGCCTAGTGCATCATTTCGTGCATCGACAGGCTTCGCGAAACCGCGCCGTACACGAGTGAGCGGAGCTTGGCGTGGTCGTCGAGACCCGCCGCGGGCGCCACCTGGGTCAGGTAGACCACGACGAGTCGCTCGACCGGATCGACCCAATACACCGAATGGTAGGCTCCGAGCCAGCCGTACTCGCCGACCGAGCCCGGCACACCGGCGGCACCGACGTCCCGGCGTATCGAGAAGCCGAGCCCGAAGCCCATCCCGGGTCCACGGTCGATGTCGCCGACATGGTGCTGCGTCATGAGGGCGACCGTCGTGGGCGAGAGGATCTGTCGCCCGTTCAGGACGCCACCGTCCAGGAGCATCTGCAGGAATCGCGCGTAGTCACGCGTCGTGGACAAGAGGCCGGCTCCACCTGAGAACGCCCTCCTCGGACCGTCGACGTACTGGCCCTGTGTCTGGAGGCCTGGCCCGTCCGGGGCCCTGGTCAGCTCACCGCTGAGCCCGTAGACCGCGGCGAGTCGGTTCCGTTTCTCTGCCGGCAGATAGAAGTGGGTGTCCCGCATGTCGAGCGGCTCGAAGATGCGCTCGCGGAGGAACACGTCCAGCGGTTGGCCGGACACGACCTCGATCACCGCGCCGAGAATGTCCGTGTTGTACCCGTAGACCCAGCGCTCTCCCGGCTGAGCCTGGGCCGGCAGCGGCGCCATACGCTCGACGAGTCGCTGAATGGGCTCGTCGCGGTCGGCGAAGTACCACCCCGTGAAGCCCGCCTGGGCCCAGCGGTCCGCTCCTGGCGCGGACGGATTGGGCCAGGTGCCGTACCCGATACCCGAGGTGTGCGTGAGGAGGTGTCGAAGCGTGATGGGCCGCTCGGCCGGCACGACGTCGTAGCCACCCGCGCTGCGCACCGCGACGGTCGTGTTCCTGAACGCCGGCAGATACCGGGACAGCGGGTCGCTGATGAGGAGCTCACCCTCTTCCTGGAGAATCATGATGCCGACGCTGATGAGCGCCTTGGTCTGCGACGCGATCCGGAAGATGACGTCCGTGTTCATCGGGCTGCCGGCCTCACGGTCGCGGTCCCCTACGGCCTCGTGGTAGACGACCTTGCCATCCCGCAGCACGATGGCCGTCGCGCCTGCGAGGCGTCCCTCGGCGACGTACTCATCGAGGGCGGCCGTGAGCATATCCAGGTGCTCGGACGACATGCCCACGGTCTCGGGAATGGCGGTCGGGATCTCCTGCGCGGCCAAAGGCAGGGCGATGGCGAGCGCGGCCAGCACGAAGGCGGCCACTCGTTTCGAGACGAAGGGCATCACGTTCAACGGTTCTACCTCGCGTTCGGGTCCGGAACAGACCTCAATTGGAGGGGGCGGGCCGGGTTTCGCCAGGTGCCCTACCGGTCCCTTGAGGCGCGGTGGACTTCGGCCCAGCTTGTCCGGCGCCCCACGACCCCCCTCTCGGAGCCTCCCGGACCGTCCATGCGTCTGACCCAGAGCTCGATCGAAGGTCTGAGCGCAGTCTTCGTGGAACGCTTCGGCGGGCCTCCCACGCACCTGGCACGCGCCCCCGGACGCGTGAACCTGCTCGGCGAGCACACCGACTACAACGATCTGGCGGTGCTGCCGATGGCACTCCAGCGCGAGGCCCGCCTCGTCTTCCGTCCTCGCAACGACGGCATGGTGGTCTTGCACGACGTCGACCCCGAGTTCGACGACGTCGAGTTCGAGATCCTTCCGGGAATCCCCCCCGGAAAGGACGGGGACTGGGGCAACTACGTGCGCGGCCCGGCGAGCCTCCTGGCTCGCCGCTTCGCGATCTGGCGGGGCTTCGATGGCGTCATCGGGTCGGACATCCCGGTCGCTGCCGGGCTGTCCTCGTCCACGGCGGTGGTGACGGCCGTCGGTCTGGCGCTCGCGCACATCAACGAGGTCCCCGTCGAGGCGCGCTCCTTCGCCGAGCTGCTGGCGGAGGCCGAGCGCTACACGGGCACCCAGGGCGGGGCGATGGACCACACGATCTCGATGGGCGCGCGTGCGGGATGCGCCGCCAAGATCACCTTCAAGCCCCCGCGCATGCGCCACGTCCAGGTTCCGGCGGACTGGTGCTTCGTCATTGCGGATACGGGAAGGCGCGCGGAGAAGTCGGGCGCCGCCAAGAACGTCTACAACACGCGACGGGCCGAGTGCGAGGAGGCGTTCTCCTTCGTGGTCGAGGAGGTCGTGCGGAGTGATCGCACGCGGATGATACCAACCGACTATCCCTCCCTGCTGCGGGCCATTCCTGCGGGGGACCTACTTCCCGTCGCCGAGGACGTGCTGCGCAGCAACTTGCTTCGGCGCTTCCGTCACGTCGTTACCGAGGCCGCCAGGGTCGACGAAGGCATCGACTTACTACGCGCCGCCGACACCCTTCGCTTCGGGACGCTCATGGATGCGTCGCACGGCAGCCTCAGGTCCGATTACCTGGTCAGCACGCCGGAGCTGGACGAGGTGGTCGCCATCGCGAGGGAAGGGGGAGCGGCCGGCGCACGACTGACCGGGGCAGGACTGGGCGGATGCGTGGTCGCACTGGCGGATCGGAGCACGGTCGATCTGGTGCTCGAGGCGCTGGTCTCGGAGTACTACGAGCCACGAAGGCTCTACGACCGGCTCGACGACCGGCTCTTCCTCGCGGTCGCCTCCGACGGTGCCTCAGTCCGCGAGCTCTGACGCGAACTAGCGGATGCCCACCCGCGGGAGTGTCTTGACCAGACCGACGGCCGCCACTGCCGCAACGCCCAGGCACGCCGTCGCGAGCCCCGCGCTGCCATACAGCGCGTACCCGGTGCCGAAGAGGGCGCCGTAGACCACCACGCAACCGAGGAACCAGGCCAGGAACGCAGCCGTCAACGAGTCCTCCTCGGTGGCAGGGACCCGCTCCATCCCAGCGCCCACCCACCCCGGCCCGAGCGGGCGGATGCGTGCGTGGAAGGAGCGCAGCGTCGCGGCGTCCGCCGGTGGCGTCAGGAACGTCACGGTGATCCACCCGACCGTCGTCACCAGGACGCCCACCACCAACTGGCCGGTTGCGGTCCAGTCCGGGACGGACCAGCCGAACCCGGCTGCAATCCCGAGTGGCTCGAGCGTGATGCCGCCCGTGAAGTACACGGCCACCGCGAACGAGACGAGCATGGCGGAGAGCTCGCTCCACGCGTTGATGCGCCACCAGAACCAACGCAGCAGGAACACGAGCCCTGTCCCCGCACCAATCTGCAGCAAGATCTGGAAGGCCTGGAGCGCGTTTTCCAGGAAGAGCGAGACCGCGGCGGCGAGCACGACCAAGCCCACCGTCGCGATCCTACCCACGCGTACGTAGTGACGTTCGTCCCGCTCCGACGCCACGAAGCGGCGGTAGAAGTCGTCGACCACGTACGACGCGCCCCAGTTGAGGTGCGTGCTGATCGTGGACATGTATGCCGCCGCCAGCGACGCGACCACGAGTCCGAGAAGCCCCGACGGCAGGAAGACGAGCATGGCCGGGTATGCCATGTCGTGACCGAGGCTGGTCGGATCGACGC
Organism: Gemmatimonadota bacterium; assembly: GCA_024638325.1. GTDB lineage: Bacteria > Gemmatimonadota > Gemmatimonadetes > Longimicrobiales > Gaopeijiaceae > UBA2982. The sequence goes on from JAHEKM010000139.1 coordinate 7,336, forward strand.
CCGGGAACGCGGCCTGGATGGAGTCCAGTGTCGGGTAGACGATGACGGAAGCCAACGCCACCAGGATCCACGGCCAAGGCCGCAGCGCGTAGTGGGCGACGTTGAACCAGAGCGTCGCCTTGAGGGCGTGCTGCTCGTCCTTCGCGGCCAACATGCGCTGCGCCACATAGCCGCCACCACCCGGCTCGGCGCCTGGATACCACGTGCTCCACCACTGCACGGCGATGGGGACGACGAAGACGGCCGCCGCCGTGTTCCAGTCGCTGAAGTCGGGGAGCAGCGCGATACGGTCGCGGACGGCGGGGTTCTCGAACAGGCCGGCGAGCCCCCCTACGTCGGGGTGCGACACCGCGAAGTAGGCTGCGGCGATCGAGCCGACCATGGCGATGG
>JAHEKM010000140.1 GCA_024638325.1 Gemmatimonadota bacterium
CGACCCAGCACCGTCAACAAGTCGGCTCCGTCTTCGTACAGGCCGGCGACCGCCCTTCCGAGGAGCTCCGGCTCGTGGATCGTGTCCGCATCCGTGAAGAGCAGCAGCTCCCCGCGGGCTGCCTGAAAGCCTTGCCAACAGGCCCAGGGCTTCCCGAGCCAGCCGTTTGGGAGGTCCTCCCCGTCGATGACTACGACGCGGCTTGCGCGCCCCACGTCCACGCTCCGGGCCAGGTCGGCCGTGTCGTCCGTGCTGCGATCATCCACGACGATGACCTCGAACGACGGGTAGTCCGACGAGACGAGAGAACTCACACACGCCCGAATGTTCACGGCCTCGTCCCTCGCCGGAACGATCACGCTGACGAACGGCGCGGGGTCGGTCTGGATCTGGGGCAGCTCACGGGGCTTCCGGACCACCAGCAGGACGAACGCCAGCAAGCCGAGCCAGGGCAGCGCATAGATGAGAGGGGTCATCGCTTCGACCGAGGGGACAACCGGTTAGGGCGCCTCGACCGGCGTCCAGCGCTCTCCGTCACGTCGGCGGTACTTCGCCAGCACGCGCTCGAGAGTGTCCTCGAGGTCGATGCCCTGCTCGTTGGCGATCACCAGGAGGACGAACAGGACGTCACCCAGCTCCAGCGCGAGGTCCTGCTCGCTTTCGTCGGCGCGCTTGGTCTTGTGTCCAAAACGGTGGTTCATCTCCCTCGCCAGCTCACCGACCTCCTCGGTCAGACGGGCGAGGTTGGTGAGGGGGGGCCAGTAGCCCTCCTCGAACTGGGATATCCACGCATCGACCGCCGCCTGGGCTTCGCTCAGCCTCATGGCACCAGCACGACCTTGCCGAACACTGTGCCGCTCTCGAGCAGCTCGTGCGCACGGCGCGCCTCGGCGAGCGGCATCTCCTCATGGATCACAGCGTCCAGCTCCCCGTCGAAGACGAGCCTCATGACCCTGCGAAATTCGGTCGGCGATCCCATGGTGCTCCCCAGGATCGAGAGCTGCTTCCAGAACACGAGCCGGATCTCGGTCGATCCGCGCGAGCCGGTGGTGGCACCCGACGTGACGAGCCGACCACACGGGGCGAGCGCCCGCAGGCAGTCGGGCCATACGGACTCACCCACCGTATCGAACACGACCTGGACGCCCCGCTTGCCCGTGTCACGCCAGACTTCGCGGGAGAAGCTCACCTTACTCCGGTCGTACACGATGGAGGCACCGAGCTCCCGGCAAAGCCTCACCTTGTCCGCCCCGCTCGTGACCGCGTAGACCTTGGCCCCGGCGCGTGCCGCAATCTGAATGGCGGCCGTCCCCACGCCGCCCGACGCGCCGGTGATGAGAACCTGCTCACCGGCGCTCAAGCCGCCGCGCGTGATGAGCGCCCGCCAAGCGGTGACGAAGACCAGGCCGGCCGCGGCAGCCTCCGTCGACGGGAAGCCCTCGGGGATCTCCAGGAGGTTGTCGGCGGGCACGACCGCGTACTCCGCCAGGCCCCCCTGTGTGTGCTCGCCGATCAACTGAAACGGCGGCTCGTCGAAAGAAGGGCCACGGTCCTGGGCGTAGTACCAGTCGAAGCGCAGGGAGGGATCGACCGCGACGCGGGTCCCCAACGGGACGGACTCGGCCCCCGGTCCCACGGCGTCCACTGTTCCGGCGAAGTCCGACCCCCCGATGTGGGGCATCGGCGTCTCGATGGGAAGCCCCCTGCGTACCCACAAGTCGAGATGGTTCAAGGCCGCGGCCTCGACCTTGATGCGTACCTCACCCGCGCCGGGTTCGGGGATCGGCATCTTCTGGATGCTCACCACGTCCGGCCCACCGAAGTCTGAGAAGACCGCCGCGCGCATCGTCTTGGCCATCCGTGTGCTCCCTCGAAGTCGGTGCGTGCGAAGTCTAGGCGGCCGACCGATGGGTCACAACCAAGACGCACGCTGGTTGCGGCCTCCGCGCCCGTCTAGCTTCATATGTTTCGATCGACTCTCGCGTCGCGACCGCCCCACGCCTAGTCCGAGCCGTACTCCGGCCCCCAACCGCACTCCATGACCCGGCCCCAAGGCGCATCCGAGCCTGGCACCGCTCCCGACGACTCCACGCTCGCCGGGTACTTCGACGTGCACGACCGCCCGCCGGCGTACGACGGGCCCGACGGTCACCCCTACACGGTCTCGCTGGAAGTCGAGAAGACGGTGAACCTGCGGGCACCCTACGCCGGCTACCTCGTGTTCCCCAGGTGGGCGGAGACCGGGGTCGGAATCGTGGGCCACGTGGAGACACCCACCCTGGTCGAGTGCGCGAGCCAGGAGGAGGCGACGGAACGGCTCGGGAGACTCACGCTGCTGGAGGTCCAGGGCCTACTCGTGGATGCGATCCGGAGAAAGCTCGAAGGGGAGGTGGAGTGAGCGCCCCAGAGCGGACCCTCGCGGTCACCGAGATCTTCCACTCGATCCAGGGAGAGTCCACGTGGGCCGGTGCACCCTGTACCTTCGTTCGGCTGACCGGGTGCCCACTCCGGTGCGTCTGGTGCGACACTGCCTACGCCTTCCACGGCGGTGAGCGGATGAGCGTCGAGCAGATCCTCGACGAGGTGAGCGACCGCGGCTGCTCCCTGGTGGAGATCACCGGCGGCGAGCCGCTCGCGCAACCGGCTGCGGGCGCCCTTGCCGACGCCCTTCTCGCACGCGGCTACACCGTCCTGGTCGAGACTTCCGGCGCCATCGACGTCTCCGCTCTCGACGAGCGTGTGCACAAAATCATGGACCTGAAGTGCCCAGGGTCCGGCGAGGAGCACCGGAACCACTGGGAGAACCTCGACCATCTCACCGGTCGAGACGAGGTGAAGTTCGTCGTGAAGGACCGCGCCGACTACGAGTGGGCGCGGCAAGTCATCCGCGCGAGAGGTCTCGCCGAGCGCCTCGAGGCCGGCAGTCTACGCGCGCTGCTCATGTCGCCCGTCTGGGGCGAGATCGATCTGGAGGAACTGACGGGATGGATCCTGGAGGACCATCTTCCCGTTCGGTTTCAGCTGCAGCTCCACAAGCTCGTGTGGGGGCCCGAGCGCCAGGGGGTCTGAGCGCCATGTCGTTCGGCCCGCTCGAGACCGATCCCCGTTTCTGGGTGTTGAGCGAGGCCCTCGCGTCCTACGCAGGAGACGAGAATGACCCGCTCTTTCTGGAGGGAGTCGTACGCGCTTCTGTCGCCCTGGTCCTGAGGGCCACGGATCCCCTGGAGCTGCTGCTCATCAAGCGGGCCGCGTCGGACCGCGACCCATGGTCGGGACACATGGCCCTTCCCGGCGGCCGACGTGATGCCGACGACGAGAACAGCGAGGCCACGGCACGCAGGGAGACGCTCGAGGAGACCGAAGTGGACCTCGATGAGGTCGGTACTCCACTCGGCAGGCTGGACGACGTGCGGCCGTCCAGTGTCCGCCTCCCGCGCCTCGTCATCAGTCCGTTCGTTTACGGCGTGCCCGGCGCGCAGGCGGCCAGCGATGCCAGCCGCGAAGTCGACCGCATCTTCTGGGTCTCGGTGGATGCCCTACGGGACCCCGGAACGCGCTCGAGCATCAACATCCCGCTCCCCGGCGGTGCCCAGAACTTCCCGTCCTTCCTCGTGGACGGTGAGCACGTGTGGGGACTCACCTTCCGGATCCTCGAACAGTTTCTCGAGGTGTATCCCGACGGGGAGCTGGACCGGAGGTCCGAGCGATGAACCTCAGTTGCCCTCGGCCTGACCCTCCTCGTACCGGGCTCCGCTGAGCACAGCCGACAGCGAGTAATTGCCCTCGTGGCAGGCGTACTCGTACACGCCCGCGTGCAGCCGACTGATCGGAATCTGTCCGCCCCACGGGCCGGTAAAGGTCGCGGGGTCGTCCACGGTGAACTCGTATAGAATCGTCTCGGGATCCATGAACGAGAACCGCTCGGTCACTTTCGCGTCCGCCGAAAGCGGGCCGCCGACGATCGACTGCTGGGGGCTGATGTTCGTGGTCTCGACCACGAGTGCGTCACCCTCCCAGTGACCCCATGAGTAGCCGAAGTACGGCCGGACGTGACTCGGGACCGACTCGGGCTCGCCAATTCGAATGATGCGCACGTCGTGCACCATCTCCGACTGGATCACGAGGTGATCTTCGGTCTGGGTGATGACGTAGTTCGAGTTGTACGCGCCAACAGGGATCATGGGCGGACCGGAAGGCGAACCGAAAAGAATGCAGCGCTCCGCGAACGGCCTGAGCTCCGGGTGATCGTACGCACCGAACTGGTCCTCGAAGGCCGCCTCCCGACGCGCCATCGCCAGGGCTTGCGGGGTCCGGTCCGGGATGCGCCCGTCCGCCGGAACCGTCACGAGCGACGTCCTCGGCTCACCGTACACGCGCGCGATGACAGTCCCGCGCTCCCAGTAGACCTCGTTGTACTCGTTTCCGGAGAGCCGAGCCTCGTTGCTGTCCCCTTGCCGCTCCGGCCGGCCGCATTCGACGGTCCCGGGATTCGGAGGGCAGAAGCCGTCCGGCTCCTCGATCTCGCGGACCTCGTCCCAGGTGTACACCGGCCCACGGCCTTCCTCTCGCTGGAAAGGCGTCAACGTCGAGTTGGTCCAGTTCCCCTGGAAGTCCGGCCGGCCGAACTCCGTGAGCGGGATCTCCCACGATCCGCTCGCCGGGGTCTGGGCGTCGAGCGGAGCCGAAGCACCCGGAACCCCCGTCAGGGCCAGAACCGAAGCGAGGAGAGCCAGGCGCCTCAGTCCGAGGCGCACCGCAGGGCAGCGAGTCATCACGACCTCCATCTCTCAGGGCCTCCGCGCGGCCAGGCGCAACGCTCAGCCGCCAGCCACACGTCGCTCCATTATAGGATGCGGGCCCGCCGTGCGCACCGGACCAGCCAGCCCCCCTGTGCCGCGCCAGTCGACGGACGCGGTATTGGGCCGCGGGGACCGCGCACCCCCGAACGACGGCTCGCGCGCTTTGCGCGCGGAGCGTAGCGCCCCGAGGAGGGGGTCCGGGGTCCCGCCCGCCGTCTACCCGCCTACTCGACCCAATCCGCGATGAAGACGTTCGTGTCCGACGTGTCCCCGTTGTTGCGGTTCGATCCGAACACGATCTGGGTCCCGTCCGGGCTGAACACCGGGAAGCCGTCGAAGCCCTCGGAGTACGTGATCTGCTCGAGGCCCGTGCCGTCGAGGTTGATCATGAAGAGCTCGAAGTCGCGACCCGAGGGGTCCTGGTGGTTCGAGCTGAAGATGATCTTCTCGCCCGAGGGGTGGAAGAACGGAGCAAAGTTGGCTGCACCGAGGTCGGAGATCTGGCGCTGATTCGAGCCGTCCGCGTCCATCACCCAGATCTCGAGCTCGCCGGGGCGAATCAGGCCCTGGTCCAGGAGCGCCTGGTAGTCCTCCAGCTCGGGTCCGGGCTCGGGGTACTCGGCGCGCCACACGATCATCGAGCCGTCGGGTGAGTAGAAGGCACCGCCGTCGTAGCCGGGACGATCGGTCAGGCGCACCACATCCGACCCATCCGGCGCCATCGAGTAGAGTTCGAGGTCGCCGTCGCGCATGCTCGTGAAGACGATGCGGTCGCCCGTCGGCGAGAAGGTCGCCTCGGCGTCGTAGCCGTCTTCCGTCGTCAGCTGGCGCGCGTTCGATCCGTCCGCATCCGCGACGAATACGTCGTACGTCGGGTAGATCGGCCACACGTAGCCCATCGAGAAATCGGGCTCCGGGGGGCAATCGGGATCGTGATGGTGGGTCGAGGAGTAGAGGATCTGGTCCCCGGAGGGATAGAAGTACGAGCAGGTGGTCCGGCCCTCACCGTTGCTGACTCGGGTCGATTCCGCCGTTCGGGGATCGAGCACGTAGATCTGATCGCAGCCCGCATCGGGTTTGTTGGCCTGGTAAATGAGCATGGAGCCGTCGTAGGCCCAGTAGGCCTCCGCGTTGTCTCCACCGACCGTGAGTTGGCGGACATTTGCGAAGTGCGTCTCACCCGGCATGACGAGGGGGACGTCGCCCGCTAGGTTGGCCAACTCCTCGACGGGCTCGGCGGCCTCGTCTCCGGCGGGGGCACACGCAGTGAAAGACACGACCGAAACGGCCATGACGGCAAGAATCCGATGAGTCATCACATCCAGACCTCGTTCAAGACATTCGCGGCCACTCTGGCCTCTCTGCTGCTTCCGATTTCGGGCGCGGCGGCCCAGACCTGTCCGGCCCCCGAGTCGCTGACCGAAGGATTCGACGGGGCCATGGCCCACGTGCGATACCTCGCTGACGACCAACTCGGCGGCCGCGCCGTCGGCTCCGAAGGCGCACGCTGCGCCGGGGACTACATCGCGGCCCAGTTCGCCGCCCTGGGCCTGGAGCCAGCGGGCCCTCAAGGTAGCTACTTCCAGTCGTTTTCCATCCGTAAAGGTGCGGAGCTCGGCCCGGACAACCGTCTCGTCGTCTCCGGCCGCTCCTACTCGGTGGACTCAGACTGGACACCCTTCGGCTTTTCCGCCAGCGCGACCGTTGAGTCCGAGCTCGTGTACGGCGGACACCTGTTGAGCAACCCCGGTGACCCGAACGACCAGTTCGCGCACCTGGATATCACCGGCCGGATCGTGGTGGTCGAATGGGGCGATCCCGACGATCCGCACGGCGCGGGTCTGCGCGGCGATCCGCACTTCAAGGCCACCGTCGCCGCCGGCCGCGACGCAGCCGCCATCGTGCTGCTGGCCCCGGTCGGCATGGGTCGTCCCGCCCTCGGTGACGAGATCCGTGCGGCGATCGGCATTCCGGTCGTGGTGGTCCGGCCCGATATCGCCGCCGAGATCCGGGAGGCGATGATCGACGGGGCCGACGCCACGCTCACCACCGACGTCCGCGTGACCACGGCTGAGGCGCGCAACGTCCTCGCGATGCTGCCCGGCGCGAGTCCCACGCTTCGCAACGAATACGTGATCGTGGGGGCGCACTACGACCACCTCGGCATGGGCGGCGAGGGTTCGCTCGCGCCGGACGAGGCGTCTGTCCACAACGGGGCCGACGACAACGCGAGCGGCACCGCGGCGGTCATCGAGATCGCGCGCGCGCTGCTCGAGGACGGTCCACGCCCCGACCGCAGCGTGATCTTCATGGCCTTCACGGGGGAGGAGCGTGGCCTGTGGGGCAGCGCGCACTGGGTGCGCGAGCCGACGGTCGAGCTCGATGACGTCGTCGCGATGCTGAACCTCGACATGGTCGGCCGAGTGGTGAACGACGAGGTCACGGTCTTCGGCGTCGGCACCGCGGCGGAGTGGGACGCGATCCTGGACCAGGCCAACGCCAGCTTGGACGACCCGCTGGTGATCGCGAAGGCGCCCGACGGCTATGGCCCGTCCGACCACTCTTCGTTCTACGGCGAGGGCGTCCCGGTCCTGCATTTCTTCTCGAATACGCACGTCGACTACCACCGCCCCAGTGACGACTGGCCGCTCGTCAACGAGGACGGCATGGAGCGAATCAAGAGCCTGACCGCGCGCGTCGCCGGGCGCCTCGCGGCGGGCGGGCCCGACGTCATGGCGCTGACGCCGATCGTGCAGGAGCGGCAGGCGGCTCCCGTCGCGTCGTCTTCCTCGTCGAGCGGGTACGGTCCCTACCTGGGCACCATCCCCGACATGACGCCGCGGGACTTCGGCCTCAGACTCACCGGTGTGCGTGAGGGTAGCCCGGCCGACATCGCCGGACTTCAGGCGGGCGATGTCGTGG
>JAHEKM010000017.1 GCA_024638325.1 Gemmatimonadota bacterium
CGGCTCCTACCGGAACTTCGCCGGCGGTGGCCGTGAGTCGACCCTCAACCTCGTCGCACGCCTCGCGCGCTCCGGGTCGGACTGGGCGCTGGCTTCGGTCGTCGCGCAGTAGCGACGACCTGAATGATCAGCCGAGACCGATCGCGAGCCCTATACGGCTGACGACGTTCCAGCCCGTCTCCAGATCCAACGTGCCGGTCGGGAGGTCGAGGATGCCCAAGTCCACCAGCACGTTCTACATGAACGGCGATGTCTTCAGCGGCACGGGGGACGTCGTCCGGCAGAATCTGACTGCGCTCTTCGCGCCCACCCAGATCTAGGTGTCCTGCGCCTCGAACGCAGACGAACCAAACCGACGAAGAAGGCCGGCTGCCAGGGCAGCCGGCCTTCTTTCACCACACGAGAGCGCTGGGTTGCTCAGCGCATCGCGCGCCTGGATGCCGGTCTCAGAGCCGCGGAGGTGGGGCCTGAATCGGTTCGTCACCCGACGGCTCCTGAGACGCCATCGCCCGAGGCTGTGCCCGAATGCTCTCGGGCACGCGCCGGCCGCTCGGCTCCTCGCGACCCGCCGGCTCGGACTCGGCCGCTTCCATCTCGGCCGGCGTCATCTTCGGCCCGATCCTCCAGAAGCGAGGGAGCCAGGCATCCCAGTCGGCAAGGATATCGGCCGCTCGGGTCGACTCGGTAAGCTCGGCGTGGCGTGCGATGAGCGTCTTCAACGTCTCGATCTCCGCAGGATCACTGACCGGGTCGGATCGGACGAGCTCTCCGTTGAGCCTGTTGGGGAAGGTGCCTTCCTCGTCGAGGACGTAGGCGACACCGCCCGACATGCCGGCGCCGAAGTTGCGCCCGGCGTGCCCGAGCACCAACACGAGACCCGCGGTCATGTACTCGCACCCGTGGTCCCCGCAGCCCTCCACGACGGCCACGCCCCCTGAGTTGCGCACCGCGAAGCGCTCGCCGGCGCGCCCGCACACGAAGAGGTTTCCGCCCGTGGCACCGTAGAGCACGGTGTTGCCGACCAGCACTGCATTGCTTCCGAAGAAGCCGGCCTCCTCCGGCGGACGGATGACGATCTGGCCGCCGTGCATCCCCTTGGCCACGTAGTCGTTCGCTTCGCCGTCCAGCAGCAGGTTCACGCCGGGGACCAGCCACGCCCCGAAGGACTGACCGGCCGAGCCTGCGAACGTGAGATCCACCGTGCCCTCGGGGAGACCATCGTCACCGTGGACCCGGGCGATCTGTACGGACAGCCTACCGGCGACCGTTCGGTCGGTGTTCCGCACCTTGAACGTGCCCGAGAAGGGCGTTCCGCTCTCAAGCCCGTCCCCGTACTGCTCGATGATCTCGTCGTCGAGCGGCGTCCCGGGCCGGTCGTTCCGCTCCTGCGTGCAGTGCAGGGGGCTTCCCGACGCCGGGGCGATGAGCCTCGACAGGTCCACCGAGCGCCAGCGATGCGAGTCCGCCGTCTCGATCTGCCTCAGCAGATCGGCGCGTCCGATGATGTCGTCCAGGCTCCGGTACCCGAGCTCCGCGAGGATCTCACGCGCCTCTTGGGCCACGAACGTCAGGAACTTGATCAGCATCTCGGGCTTGCCGAAGTACTTCTGACGCAGCTCCTCGGCCTGGGTCGCGATGCCCACGGGGCAGGTGTTGGAGTGGCACTGACGCGCCATCTTGCACCCCAGCGCGATGAGCGCCGAAGTCCCGAACCCGAACCGGTCGGCCCCGAGCATGGCACCGGTCACCACGTCGCGACCCGCATGCAGTCCGCCGTCGGTGATGACGCGGACACGTCCGCGCAAACCGTTCAGGACCAGCGTCTGCTGCGTCTCGGCGATGCCGAGCTCCCACGGAGCACCGGCATACTTCACGGACGAGAGGGGTGACGCACCCGTGCCGCCATCGTGCCCGCTGATCTGGATGGTGTCGGCGTACGCCTTGGCCACGCCCGCCGCGATGGTCCCCACGCCCTCGGCCGCGACCAGCTTCACGCACACGCGTGCCTGCGGGTTGGCCATCTTGAGGTCGTAGATGAGCTGCGCGATGTCCTCGATGGAGTAGATGTCGTGGTGCGGGGGCGGCGAGATGAGTGGCGTTCCTGGCTCCACGTGGCGTAGCGTTGCGATATAGGCGCTCACTTTGTGGCCCGGGAGCTGGCCGCCCTCACCGGGCTTGGCGCCCTGGGCGATCTTGATCTCGAGCTCCTGCGCGCCAGCCAAGTACGCCGGTGTCACGCCGAAGCGGCCCGACGCCACCTGCTTGATCGCCGAGTTGGCGTCGCGCAGGTCGCCGTCGACCAAGTACCGCCGTGGGTCCTCGCCGCCTTCGCCGGTGTTCGCGTAGCCGCCGATGCTGTTCATGGCGCGGGCGATGTCTTCGTGCGTCTCGCGGCTGAGCGCCCCGAGCGACATGGCGCCGGTCTGGAACCGCGCCAGGATGTTCGCCACGGGCTCCACGTCCTCGATGTCGATCGGCTCGCGGTCGGACGCGTACTCCAGAAGGTCGCGGAGCGCCGTGGGCGGACGGTTGTAGATGAGGTCCGTGTACTCCTTCCAGGCCTCCTCGTCACCGCCGTCCTGGACCACCTTGTGCAGCGCCCGCCAAACGGGCGGCTCGTTCGCGTGGTAGTCCCCGCCACGCCGGAACTTGTACCAGCCGCCCGACTCGATGTCGCCGTCGGAGTACGCGCGTTGGTGCCGTTCGAGCACGTCCTGCGCGAGCTCGTTGAGCCCGATGCCGCCTATGCGTGACGTCGTGCCCAGGAAACAACGCTCGATGATCTCGTCGCCCAGCCCCAGCGCCTCGAAGATCTGCGCACCGTGATACGAAGACACGGTCGAGATGCCCATCTTGGACATGATCTTCAGGAGGCCGGCTTCGGCGGCCTTCATGTACGTCTTGACCGCTCGGTCGCCGTCCTCGAAGCCTTCGCCCAGATCGCCCGACTCGGCCAGGTTCCGGACCGTCGCGAGCGCGACGTACGGATGGACGGCCGACGCGCCGAAGCCGATGAGCGCGGCCAGATGGTGCACGTCGCGCGCGTCGCCCGCCTCGGCAAGAATGCTCGCGCGCATCCGGCGCCCGGTGCGAATCAGGTGGTGGTGGACCGTCGAGACGGCTAGGAGCATCGGCATCGGAGCCTGGTGCTCGTTCGCGTTGCGGTCCGTGAGAACGAGCGCCGTGCTCCCTTCGTCCACAGCGGTCACCGCGGCCCGGCAGAGGTCGTCGAGCGCCTCGCGAAGGCTGTCGGGTCCGCCGGCGGCGGGGAAGACCGCGTCCAGCGTCGCAAACGTCAGATCGTCACCGCCGGAGCGCAGAAGCGTCTGCCAGGCCTTGTCGTTCAGCAGTGGGCTCCGCAGGTGGAAGAGACGCGCGGCCTCCGGCCTCTCCTCCAGCAGGGAGTGTCTCTTGCCGAGGTAGGTGTCGAGCGACATCACCACCCGCTCGCGGATGGAGTCGATCGGCGGGTTGGTGACCTGCGCGAAGCGCTGCCGGAAGTACGTGTAGAGCGACCGACCGCTGTCGGTCAGCACCGACGGAGGCGTGTCGTCTCCCATCGAGCCGGTCGGCTCCTTCCCGTCGGTCGCCATGGGTCCGAGGATCTGTTTGATCTCTTCCTTCGAATACCCGTGCAGCACCTGAGCGCTGGACAGGTCGTCGAGAGGCTCGACCTCGAGGTCGGACGGCACGGCGCCCAGGTGCCTGAGGTTGCCCTCCACCCACTGGCTGTAGGGGCGCTTGGCGGCGAGACGCTTCTTGACATCCGGGTTGCGGAGGAGCTGTCCGGTGGACGTGTCCACCGCGATCATCTCACCCGGGCCGACTCTGCCCGACTCCACGACGTCCGACAGGCTGAGGTCGAGCGTACCGACCTCGGAAGCCATGACGACGAGTCCGTCCCGAGTCACCTGGTAGCGCGCCGGCCTGAGGCCGTTGCGGTCCATGCCGGCCGCGGCGACGACGCCGTCGGTGAAGGCGATGGCGGCGGGCCCGTCCCACGGCTCCGTGAGGCAGGCGTTGTACTCGTAGAACGCGCGCAGCTCTGGGTCGATGTCCGGATCGTTCTCCCACGCCTCCGGCACCAGAAGCCGGATCGCGTGCAACAGGTCCCGCCCAGACATGACCAGGAGCTCGAAGGCCTCGTCGAGCGAAGCGCTGTCCGAGCCGATCGGCCAGATGATGGGCGTGAGCTCTGCCAGCTCGTCGCCCCACAGCGCGGACGTGAGCTCGGGCTCGCGCGCCGACATCCAGTTGCGGTTGCCGAGCAGCGTGTTGATCTCGCCGTTGTGTCCGATCATCCGGAACGGCTGCGCGAGCTTCCAGTTCGGGAGCGTGTTGGTGGCGAACCTCTGATGGAAGAGCGCGAGGCTGCTGACCGTGCGTTCGTCCGCGAGGTCGGGGAAGAAGCGCTCGAGCTGAGCCGCCACCATGAGGCCCTTGTAGACCACCGTACGGGCGGACATGGAGACCACGTAGGTGTCGATGTCGTGCTCTCGGTATGCCGCTTCGGCCCGCTTCCGCGCGAGGTAGAGGCGCCGATCGAACTCGACGTCGGCCATGCCCTCGGGACGCGCCAGCAGCAGCTGCTCGATGCCGGGGAGGGTGTCCTTGGCCAGACCGCCGAGCATCGAGGGGTCGATGGGCACGGGCCGCCAGCCCAGCACACGCAGCCTGGTCCGATCGCAGGCCGACTCCAGGATTTCCCGGGCCTGCGGACGGTGCTCCTCGTCGGCCGGCAGGAAGACCATGGCGACCGCGAGCCGGTCCAACTCCTCTGCCCCCAGCCCCAGACGGGCCGCGTCGTCCGCCAGCAGGTCTCGCGGAAGCTGGATCGTGACACCGGCTCCGTCGCCGGAAACGGCGTCGGCGGAAACGGCACCGCGATGGGTCAGGCGCACGACGGCCTTCACGGCCAGCTGAACCACACGGTGGCTGGCGGTACCGTCGATGGCTGCGATGAATCCCGTACCGCATCCGTCGTGCTCGTACGACGGATGGTACAGCGTCAGCGATGGGCTCTCAGGCCCGTTCTTGGATGTTTGCATCTATCCCACTCGAAGACCGGCCCTGTCGGACGAGCCGGTCGGGAGCCGAGTCGGGACTTCCGCTCAGCCGCGGGCGTACTCGACGCCCACGCCCCGCCGGCGCACCCTCGGAGGGTCGCGACGATTTTTTAAGACTACACGGCACACGGTTTTGATTGCCCGGACGCCCGGAATCGCTCGGCATCACGCGGCTGTTCCTCTCGAAGAGGAGGCGGGGAACCGCTTGAAGCAGCGAAAAGATCATATCTTGTTCCCCAGGCACCTGCAAGAGATCGGACGCGTCCGGGAAGGGGCCCGGGAGCCCCGCTCCAGCTTTCCCAGCTCGCGCTTCGGTGCCTATCTTCTGGCTTGGATCCACGCCACTCCGAAGACGCCGAGGGACCCAGATGACCGACCGCGCCAACACGCTCCTCGACGCGCGCCGCGAGCGCCTGGAGCGCATTCTGGAACGACGCCTGGGCCCCCCCGTCGACGAGGGGTCGGACCCACTCTCGGAGGAAGCCCGGCGCTACCTGCTGGGAGAGGCCGAGAACCTCTACTGGAACGACCTCGAGTGGGAGCACATCACGGATGAGGAGGCGCTCGAGGAAGGTCCCGTCACGCAGCTGACGTTCCCCGGCTTCCTGGCGTTCGTGCGCGGGCTTCTGCTCCACGAGGTGATGCCGGACTCGCTGGCGCCGGCCACCCCCAGGCCCCAGGTCGTGTCGGACATTCTACGGTTCCTGGCGCACCGCGTGGTCGACCTCGAGGACGGTCTGGCGGACGCGGACGGAGACGAGACCGGCAGGCTTCGCTCGGAGCTCGACATGACGAGTCATCTCATCGACCTGGTCCTATACCAGTTCCATCGCGTCAGCCGCGAGGAGATGGAGCGCATCGAGGCAAGCGGGTTGGCCTCGGCCTGACCCGCTGACATCGCGGTCGTGTCGCCCCGGTCGCGCCCTCGCCGGGGCCATCCGTATCTAGCCGGGGCACCTCTGCTCGTCGCCCACCGTGGTGGCTCGCTCTTGGCTCCCGAGAACACCATGCCCGCGTTCCGCCAAGCCGTCGACCACTGGTGGGCCGACATGCTCGAGCTGGACGTGAGGCTCACCGCGGACGGGGAGGTCGTGGTCATCCACGACGCCACTGTCGACCGGACCACGGACGGCACCGGGCCCGTCTCCCGCTTCGGGCTCGACGAGATTCGGGCGTTGGACGCCGGCTACCGGTTCACCGACCTGAACGGCGAGCATTCCTTTCGTGGACGGGGCGTCGTCATCCCCACCCTCGACGAGATCCTGACCGCGTTTCCGGATACCCGGGTGAACGTCGAGGCCAAGGAGCCGGCCGTGGCCGCGCCGCTCGTGGCGGTCGTGGCTCGGCATGGTGCCGAGCACCGTGTGCTGATCGCGGCCGAGTTCGAGAAATCGCGGCGCGGGGCACGCGGGTACCCGGGGCCCTGGGGGGCCAGCTACCTACAGGTGCTGCTATTCTGGCTCCTGCACCGTCTCCCGGGCGGTAGTCCGTACACGCCTCACGCCGACATCTTTCAAGTACCGGAGCGGAGGGGTCGTCTCGAGGTGGTGACGCCCCGCTTCGTCCGGGAAGCGCATCGGCTGTCGATTCCCGTGCAGGTCTGGACCGTGAATACCGAAGACGACATGAGACGCCTGATCGATTGGGGGGTGGACGGCGTCCAGACGGACCGCCCCGACCTCCTGGCGGCGGTGCTCACCGAGATGGTTGGCCGTCCCGTACCGCCGGGGCCGCCCGAAGAGGGGGCGCCTTGAGCGTCGCAGGCGTCCGCGAGCCCTTCCGTGCGCGGCTTTCCGAGCTGGGCGGCCACGGGTCCGTCGTCGTAGCGTTCTCGGGCGGTCTGGACTCGAGCGTGCTCCTGCATCTGGCGCGGTTCGCCCGTGCCGCCGACGCCCCGAGGCCCGTGGCCGCGCACCTCGACCACGGCATGCGTTCGTCGAGCGCCGGCGACGCGCGGTGGGTCGCCGGGATCTGCCGCGCGTGGGACGTACCCCTGCGCGCGGCTCGGTTGGGTGAGGCGCCCTCCTCCGAGGAGGAAGCCCGCGACGCACGGTATCGCTTTCTCGAATCCGTCCGGCGCGACGTCGGGGCCGAGCTGGTGCTCACGGCCCACCACGCGGACGATCAGGCCGAGACCGTCCTGTTCCGACTCCTCCGCGGGAGCGGCTCGAGGGGCCTGAGCGGGATTCCTGCGCACCGTGGCCCGGCAGTGGCGCGGCCCCTGCTCGACCTCTGGCGCGCCGATCTGGAGGCGTACGCACGCGAGGTCCTGCTCGGCTGGAGGGAAGACCCGACCAATCTCGACCCGTCCTTCGCCCGCAACGCGCTCCGGTCCACGATCCTGCCGGACGTCGAGCGGCTCGTCTCCCCAGGCGCCAGGCGCGCACTGGTACGGCTGGCCGACCTGGCTGGCGAGGAGGAGGCAGCATGGGAGAGCGTGCTGCCGGACCTCGTTCGTCCGCTCGACCCCGCGGAGGTGGAAGGAGGACTGACGTTCCTCCGCGCACCGTTCCTCGACCTGCATCGAGGTGTACGGATGCGCGTCCTCAGGTCCTTCGCGCGCCGCTTGGGGCGCAATCTGGACCACGCGGCCACGAGGCGCGCGATTCGGTTCGCCGAGTCGTCGCAGAGCGGGCGAGCCATCGACCTCGCGGGTGCCCTGACCCTCGGAGTCGATCTCGAGCGCGTCGCGCTCGTCGGGCCGACGTCGCTCGCTGCGGAGCGTCCGCTCACGATCGACGACGCGGGACCCGGCCGGGGAACGGCGGTACTGGGTGGCAGCCCGGTTCAGGTGGTCTGGGGGGGTCAGGAGCTGCCCCGCTCCCGAGCGGCTCAGGGCTTCGACCCGGGAGCGCTACGATTCCCTCTGCTCGTCCGGTCGCGGCGCCCCGGGGACCGCATCCGCCTCGCGGCCGGGACGAAGAAGGTGAAGAAAGTGCTCCTCGAGTACCGTATCCCCCCTTCACGGCGGGACGCGGTCCCGCTTCTCGTGGACGCGGAGGGCGACGTACTTTGGATTCCGGGCCTCGCCATGGCGGAGCGGGGGGTCTTGTCGGACGTGCCCGGCGCCCTGCGCATCGGCATCGGCTGAGCGTGTCGGCGTCGGGGATCGAGGGGTCGGACCGGTCCATTGAGACCGTGGTCTTCAGTGAGGCCCGGATCGCTGCGCGCGTGCGCGAGTTGGCTCGGGACATCTCGCGTACCTACGCGCCCGACGATCGCTTGCTCGTCGTCGGGTTGCTGAAGGGATCCTTCATCTTCATGGCGGATCTCGTTCGGGAGATCACCGTACCGCATCAGATCGACTTCCTCGTCGCCTCGAGCTACGGAAGCGGCACCGTGACCACGGGCGAAGTCCGCCTTCTCTACGACAGTGCCATCGACCTGACCGGGCGGGCCGTGCTGCTCGTCGAGGACATCGTGGACTCTGGGACGACGCTCGCCTGGCTGTGTCCCGAACTCGAGTCGCGAGGACCGAGGAGCGTCGAGGTTTGCACGCTCCTGCACAAACGTAGGGAGACCCAGAACCCGGAGCCGCGCTGGGTCGGATTCGATGCACCCAATGCGTTCCTAGTGGGGTATGGCCTGGACCACGCAGAAGACTTTCGCCATTTGCCCTATGTGGCGAGCCTTAAGAGTCCGGCCTGAAGCGGGCTCGCCAGAGTAGCCAGATGTCAGAAAACGACCCGAACCGAACCGACGACCCGAACAACCGCCTCGGGCGCATCTCCAAGAACGCCGCGTTCTTGATGATGATGGCCCTGATGCTGCTGTTTGCGATTCAGGTGGTGGGGCGGCAGGAGAATCCGGTCGCCGAGCTGACCTACACGGAGTTCACGAACCACCTTTCCTCCGATCGCGTTTCGGAGGTCACCTTCCGAGACCGAGCCGTGGAAGGCGAGTTCCGCCAGCCGGTGCGGCGGGACGATCGCGAGTTCGTCCGCTTCCAGACCATGCTCCCCGGCGAGCTCACGGATGGGCTGCTGCAGGAGATGCAGAGCCGCGGTGTCGTCGTCGACGCGGAGCCGCCCCAGCGGGGCGTCGGGACGTTCCTGCTGACGGCACTTCCCTGGCTGCTCTTCATCGCCTTCTGGATCTGGATCTTCCGGACCATGCAGGGCGGCGGCAACCGCGCGTTCCAGTTCGGACGCTCGAAAGCCAAGATGATCTCACCGGACACGCCCAAGGTGACGTTCGCGGACGTCGCCGGCGCCGACGAGGCCAAGGAGGAGCTCCAGGAGATCATCGAGTTCCTGAAGGATCCGGCCAAGTTCTCGCGCCTGGGCGGAAGACTCCCCAAGGGCGTGCTGCTGGTCGGCCCTCCCGGCACTGGGAAGACCCTCCTGGCCCGCGCGGTTGCGGGAGAGGCCGGACGGCCGTTCTTCCAGATGTCGGGCTCGGACTTCGTCGAGATGTTCGTGGGCGTGGGCGCGTCGCGCGTGCGCGACTTGTTCGAGCAGGGTAAGGCGCACGCGCCGTGCATCATCTTCGTCGACGAGATCGACGCGGTCGGCCGCCATCGCGGCGCCGGCCTGGGCGGCGGACACGACGAGCGCGAGCAGACGCTGAACGCGCTCCTCGTGGAAATGGACGGCTTCGAGTCGAACGAAGGCGTCATCCTGCTCGCCGCCACCAACCGGCCAGACGTGCTCGACCCCGCGCTGCTGCGCCCGGGCCGCTTCGACCGACAGGTCGTCGTCGACGCCCCGGACGTTAAAGGCCGCGAGGGCATCCTGCGGGTGCACGCCAAAAAGCTACCACTCGCCGACGACGTCGAGTTGTCGCTCATCGCGCGGGGGACACCGGGCATGAGCGGGGCGGACCTGGCCAACATCTGTAACGAGGCGGCGCTGCTGGCCGCCCGTCGGGACGGCAACAAGGTCACGATGGCCGATTTCGAGCAGGCCAAGGACAAGGTCATGCTCGGCACCGAGCGAAAGAGCCTCGTCCTCAACGAGTACGAGCGGAAGCTGACGGCCTACCACGAGGCAGGACATGCGGTGCTGGGCCTCAAGGTCCCGGGGCTGGATCCGGTTCACAAGGTCACGATCGTGCCGCGTGGCCGAGCGCTCGGCATCACCGCGAGCCTTCCCGAGGAGGATCGCCACTCGTACACCAAGGAGTGGATGGAGGGGCAGCTCGCCATGCTCTTCGGTGGCCGCGTCGCCGAGGAGATGATCTTCGGCCCTCGAGACATCACGACCGGGGCCGGAAACGACATCGAGCGCGCGACCTCCATGGCTCGGCGGATGGTCATGTCCTTCGGCATGAGCGAGGTGATCGGTCTGGTGGCCGTAGCCGACAACGAGCAGGAGGTCTTCCTCGGTCGGGAGATCGTCCAGCGACGTTCCGTGTCCGAGCACACCCAGCGCATCGTCGACGAAGAGGTGAAGCGCATCCTCGATGAGGCGCACGAGCGAGCGCACGCCGTGCTCGACGAGAACAAGGATCTGCTGGAGTCCATCGCCCAGGCGCTGCTCGAGCGCGAGACGCTGAACCGGGACGATGTCGAGGCGCTCGCTCGAGGCGAGCCGCTCGCACCGCTGCCGGATCTCAAGGACGATGAGGCGCCCAAGCTGCCACAGCAGCCCGCGCCCCAGCCCGGGAAGGCTCCGAGGGGCTTCGGGCTCGCCGGCGGCGAGGGACCACTCCCCGATCCGGCGCCCGGCGTCGTCGACGGACCGGACCTAGACGAGCTGATCTAGTGAACGTGCGGCGCCCCCGGATCCGGCGGTGAACAGGGTTCTGGAGCAGTTGCAGTTCCTCCGTCCCGGGTGGACGGACCTCGTAGAGATTCTGATCGTCGCGTTCCTGCTCTACAGGGCGCTCCTGGTCATTCAGCGCACGCGGGCGATGCAGATCGTCCTCGGCGTCGTGCTGTTGGCCTTCATGTACGGCGTCGCGCGGCTCCTGGATCTGATCCTCGTGCGCACCCTCCTGGAAGCCGCCTTCCAGTACGGCGCGATCGCCGTGCTCGTCGTGTTCCAACCCGAGTTGCGCGCCGCGCTGGCCCGGTTGGGTCAGAGTCGGATGATGAAGGCCTTCCAACATCTGGAGGGGAGCCGAGTCGCCGAAGAGATCATCGAGGCCACCGAGCGTCTGGCCCGAGCTCGCCACGGGGCCATCATCGCCATCGAGCAGGACGTGGGACTGGGCGAGTATGCGGAAACGGGCAGCTCGGTGGAGGCGCCCGTCTCGGCGGAGATGCTCGTCACCATCTTCACCCCCTATTCGCCACTCCACGACGGCGCGGTTCTCATCGCGGGTGACCGCATCCGCAGCGCCGGGGCCATCCTGCCGCTGACGCAGTCGCCGATCCGCGACCGCTCACTGGGCACCCGCCACCGGGCCGCCCTCGGCCTCAGCGAAGAGACCGACGCCGTCGTGATCGTCGTGAGTGAGGAGACCGCCCAGGTAGCGGTGGCCATCGGTGGCTCCCTCGAGCGTGCCGTGAATCCCGAGCGGCTGCGCGCGATCATCGCGGGTCCTCAGAAATCGGGCGAGTCCGCACCCTCGTCGGGCGCTTCCGAGTCGGTGAACCCGGCTCTGAGCACTTCGTAGCCGTTGGCCCGCTGCCCTGGCGCGGCTTCGTAAGACCCTACAAAATCTCGCGTTGACACCTTCGGCGAAGGCCGCCTAGATTGCGCGGTCTTCGGATCTGGAGGTGCGCCCCCGAGGCGGGGGCGTGAGTCTCACGACAGGAGTAGAGTCCGCTTGGGTTCTCAATACAGGCTGCTGACGCTCTTCGCCGACGGCGGATGGATGATGTATCCGCTCGTTCTGTGCTCGATGATCGCGCTCGGCGTGATCATCGCAAAAGCGTGGACGCTCTGGCTCGCGCACAAGGGCACGACCCGCGTCATCGCCGAGGTCGAACAGGCCGCGATGAGCGGTGACATCGACGGAGCGATCCAGGTGGCGCACGACACGGCCGGACCGGCCGCCGCGATCCTGCTCGCGGGTCTCCGCCGCATCAAGACGAAGCGGTTGGGCGCCGGCGAGCTCGAGGCGGCGGTAGCGACCACGGGCACCATCGAGTTGGGCTTCCTGGAGCGGGGTCTCGTGATCCTCGCTACGATCGCCAACGTGGCACCCCTCATGGGCTTCCTCGGCACGGTCGCGGGCATGATCCTCGCGTTCGCTGCGATCGAGGCCGCCGGTGACGTCGATCCGTCCCTGGTCGCGGGCGGCATCAAGGTGGCGCTGCTCACCACGGCCGCAGGATTGGTGGTCGCCGTACCGGTGAACATCGCCTACAACACGTTCGTGACGCGCATCGACCGGCTCATCATCGACATGGAGCAGGGCGCCCAGAAGATTTTCAATCTGGCGTGGGACCTCGAAAAAGAGGGTCGCGTCGAGATCATGCAGAGGGATCAGCGCTTCCCGTCCCAGATCGCTGCGGGGGCCCCCCCCAAGGGCCCCGGAGCCGGAGGAGCCCCTCCGGCCGCCGGCTGAGTCGGAACCTGAGCGCCGAACAACCAGTACCTTGAAATAACGAGGCAGGAGCCAATGGCTGTTCTAAACAACAAGAAACAGAAGGTATCCGACGAGGTCCCGACGTCGTCGATGGCGGATATCGCGTTCCTTCTGCTGATCTTCTTCCTCGTGACGACGACGTTCCCGAAGGACAAGGGATTGGCAATCGTCCTTCCGGAGCAGGGTGAGGAAGCTCAGGTCAGTCAGAACAACATCATGCACCTGATCATCCAGCCCACGGGTATCGTCGACGTGCGTCGCGGCGAGGCTCAGAACACGCAGCAGATGCGGCCGGAGCAGATCGAGTCACTCTGGCGGCAGGCGATTTCGGAGAACCCGAATCTCATCGCCGCCGTGAAGACTCATCCGGACGCGGCGTACGAGTACATGGTCGACGTGCTG
The DNA here is from genome assembly GCA_024638325.1 of Gemmatimonadota bacterium. Classification (GTDB taxonomy): domain Bacteria; phylum Gemmatimonadota; class Gemmatimonadetes; order Longimicrobiales; family Gaopeijiaceae; genus UBA2982. The sequence continues at coordinate 12,948 of JAHEKM010000017.1, forward strand.
GACGCGCTCCACTCGGCCAGCGCAGAGAGAATCTCACTCCAGATCCTGGAGTAGCCCCATGTCGATGAAAGGCGGCGGTTTCGACCGCAAGTCCAAGGCCTCGTCCGAGGTCCCCTCGTCGTCCCTCGCGGACATCGCGTTCCTGCTTCTGATCTTCTTCATGGTCACGACGGTCTTTCAGGCCGACCGTGATCGCCCGATCGAGTGGCCCGAGGCCGAGGCCGCCGAGAAGATCGACGAGAAGCAGAAGAACATTCTCAATATCTGGTTGGAGAGGAGCGGCACGGTCTTCATGAACGACCAGCCGTTCGGAATGCCGGACGTCTCCAGCTTCGTGGCCCCACTGTACGCCGCGTCGGACCGGGCGTTGGTCATCTCGATCCGCTCCGATCGCCAGACGCCGTACATCTACGTCGACCAGCTCCAGAAGGAGCTCGTCGAGGCCGGTGTGGTCCGCGTGGTGTTCGCCACGCAGTTGGAGCAGAGCATGCAGAGGGAGAGACGATGAGTGCTGCAGAGGCTGTACCAGGCAACCTCGAGATCCTTCAAGAGACTGCCAACGAGCGTCTGAAGAGGACGTTCGACTCTTGGTTCTGGGGTTCGATGATCATCGCGACCGTGGTCCACTTCGGTGCGTTTGCGTTCGCGCCGGAGATGACCGCCGAGGACTTCTCCTTCACGTCGGAGGAGCTCGAGGCCATCGTCATGCCGCCCGAGATCGAGATCCCGCCACCGCCGCAGGCCATTGCACGGCCCGCGACGCCGGTGATCGCCGAGGCGAACATCGACGAGGACATCACGATCGCCCCGACGACCTTCGAGGATAACCCGGTCGACGACCTGCCTCCGCCCCCGGAGGAGATCGCGACCGACATCTCCGCGGCGCCGACGTTCACGCCCTTCACGGTCGCGCCCGAGCTGCAGAACATGCAGGAGGTTCAGCGGGCCCTGACGCGTGAATATCCGACGGTGCTGCGTGACTCGGGCATCGGTGGTCGCGTGCTCGTCTGGTTCTTCATCGACGAAGACGGACGCGTACAGCAGACGCAGGTCAACGAGACCTCCGGGTACGAGGCGCTCGATCAGGCGGCGTTGAACGTCGCCGGGGTGTACCGCTTCTCGCCTGCGATGAACCGCGAGAACCGGGTCGCCGTCTGGGTCGCGCTACCCATTACCTTCCAGGTTCGGTAAGTCCGGAGCCTGGATCCCGAAAAGGACCCCGCCGGTGCTCCGGCGGGGTCCTTTTTTCGTTTCAGGATAGGAGTCGAGTGAGGTAGGATGTCGACTGTGGAGTCGGTCACCGAGACGTATGCGACCCGGTTGGAGCGAACGCTTCCGGCGGTTCGTGAGCGCATTGCCGGCGCCTGCGAAGCCGCCGGTCGCGATCCGGCCGGCGTGCGTCTGGTCGCCGTGTCGAAGGCCCACCCCGTCGAAGCGGTCGACGCCGCGTTGGCCGCGGGGCTGCGCGACCTCGGCGAAAACCGAGTCCACGAGCTCGAGGAGAAGGTGGCCGCCCGCGGGCGCGACGGGGTCACCTGGCACATGATCGGCCACATCCAGAGCCGCAAGGCGCGCCGGGTGATCGATCTCGCCGACTGGGTCCACTCGGTCGACTCGGTGAAATTGGCCGAGCGTCTCTCGGCCGGGGCACGGGAGGCCGGGGCGGAGGTCGCAGGCTTGGTCCAGGTCAACACTTCGGGCGAAGCCTCGAAGAGCGGCTTTTCCATCGAAGCGGCGATCGATCGGATCCACGAGCTCACCGAGCTTCCCGGACTTCGCATCGAAGGCCTCATGACCATGGCGCCCTTCGTCGACGACGAGCGTGTGTTGTCGCAGGCGTTCGCCGGGCTCAGGAGCCTACTCGAACGGCTCCATGGTGTTACGGACGCCATCGGTGCACAGTTGTCGATGGGAATGACCAACGATCTGGAGGTCGCGATCCGCGAGGGAAGCACGATGGTGCGGATCGGAACAGCCCTTTTTGGAGAGCGACCAGCGACCGGGAGCATGCAATGATCGACCTTACTCCGCTGGATGTGCGCAGCAAGCGAGGCGACTTCAAGAAGCTCATGCGGGGGTACGACCCGCAGGAGGTCGATACGTTCTTGGAGCTCGTCGCCGAGCGTCTGGAAGAGCTCACCCGTGAAGTCATCGGGCTGCGGGAGCGCGCGCAGACACTGCAGCAGCAGGTCGACTCGCAGTCGCACCGGGAGCACGCAGTGCAGGAGGCTCTGGTCACGGCGCAGGAGCTACGCGTGGACATCCGCGGTCAGGCCCAGCGCGAGGCCGAGGCCATCATCAAGGAGGCCGAGACGGAAGGCCGACGCATGATCGCGGAGGCCGAGGCCGAGGCGCGGACCAAGCTGAGGAGCTCGGAGCGGCGTTCGGACCAGTTACAGGACTCGCTGCAGGAGATCGAGCGGAGGCGCGGTCGCTTCCTGAAGGAATTCCGTCAGCTGCTGGAGCGTGAGCTCGACGTCGTCGAGGTGGAGGAGAAACGCAAGCCGCTCGAGGAGCGCACGATCGACCTCGACCTCGGTGGAAAGAAGGCGTTCGACGCCCTCATGGCTGGATCGCGGGCGAAGGAGGGGCCGGCGGCCGACACAGAACCGGTCGACCAGGAGGCCTCCACGCTGGAGGTTCCGGCGATCGAAGGGGTGCCACCCGCCGACGCACCCGTCGACGAGTTGGCGGCGGCGTACGAGCAAGCCACGTCTTCCGAGTCGGCATCCGCCGACGAGCGGGTGCCGAACGACGACCTCCGCGAGGCCCTGGATGCGGCCCCGCCCGCTCCGAAAGGGCAGAAGTACGACAACCTGATGCTGTATCTGGACACGGACGAGGAAGCCTGAGGAGAGGAGCGGCACGCCCCGAGTGAGGGGCGGTGAAGCCATGTCCGTGACCGACCTGCTCCAGAGCGTCCGTGATTCCGCGGACGCGGTGCGCGCGCGCTGCGACCTCATGCCCCGCGTGGGCATCGTCCTCGGCACGGGTCTCGGGGGCCTGGCCGAAGAGATCCGGCTCGCAGCAGCGATCCCGTACCAGGACATCCCGGGCTTCTCGGAGCCGACGGTCGAGAGCCACTCGGGTCGACTCGTCCTCGGGCACCTGGGGGAGACACCGGTGGTGGCGATGCAGGGACGCTTCCACCGCTACGAAGGCTATTCCCTGCAGGAAGTCACGTTTCCGGTCCGTGTCCTGAAGGCGCTGGGGGCGGAGACGCTCGTGGTGTCGAACGTATCCGGAGGGATGAACCCTCTTTGGCGCGCGGGCGAGCTCGTGCTGCTGGACGACCACATCAACCTGCTTGGGGACAGCCCGCTCGTCGGTCCGAATGCGGACGAACTCGGGCCGCGCTTTCCGGACATGTCCGAGCCGTACGACCGGGAGCTGCAGCGCATCGCGATCGACGTCGGCGTCGAGCTCGGTGTCCGCATCCACCGGGGCGTGTACGTCGCCGTGACCGGACCGGCGTTGGAGACCCGCGCGGAGTATCGCATGTTGCGCGCTCTCGGCGCGGACGTCGTCGGCATGTCGACCGTGCCCGAGGTGATTGTCGCCAAACACATGGGCATGCGTGTCCTGGGCCTCAGCATCATCACGGACGAGTGCCTGCCGGACGCACTGGAGCCCGTCGACATCACCCACATCGTCGAAGTCGCAACCAAGGCCGAGCCCGACCTGACCCGCCTCGTCGCACGCATCGTAGCCGAGCACCTATGACCTACCCGCAACTTCCGGACAGCCTCCTCGACATCGAAGAGCAAATGCTCGCCGCCTGGCGCGACGAGGACCTCTTCCGTCGCACCCTCGCCCAGAACGAGGACGGGGAGGCATTCGTGTTCTTCGAGGGTCCACCTACGGCGAATGGGCGGCCGGGCCTGCACCACGTCATCAGCCGCACCATCAAGGATCTGGTGTGCCGGTACCGCTCGATGCAGGGCCGAAGCGTCACCCGCATCGCCGGGTGGGACACGCACGGACTGCCCGTCGAGATCGAGGCCGAGAAGAAGCTCGGCATCAGCGGCAAGCCCGAGATCGAGGCGCTCGGCATCGCCGAGTTCAACCAGGCTTGCCGCGACTCGGTCTTCACCTACAAGGAGGAGTGGGAGCAGCTCAGCGAGCGTATCGGCTACTGGCTCGAGTACTGGCGTCCCTACGTCACGCTCGACCCGACCTACATAGAGTCGGTGTGGTGGCTGTTGAAGACGTTCGCCGACCGCGGGCTCCTCTACCGTGGGCACAAGAGCGTGCCGTATTGCCCCAGGTGCGGCACGGCGCTCTCGTCGCACGAGGTCGCGCTCGGCTACCAGGACGTCGAGGACCCGTCGCTGGTCTTCGTAGCCGAGGTCGTGGGTCAGGACGGTGAGCCGGACACCGAGGGTCGGGCCTTCCTGGTCTGGACCACGACGCCTTGGACGGTGCCGTCCAACGCCGGCCTCGCGGTGCACCCGGAGCTCGACTACGTCGAGGTGGAAGGCGACGGTCGGCGCTACATCGTCGCCGAGGCCAGGGTGGAGGCGCTCTTCGGGGAGGAGGCTCGAGTGGTCGGGCGGCACAAGGGCGCCGACTTCGTCGGATGGCGCTACCGACGTCCCCTGGATGTGGTTGCGATGCCCGACGACCCCGAGAACGGATGGACCGTCGTGGCTGAGGACTTCGTGAGCGCCACGGACGGCACCGGGGTCGTGCACATGGCACCCGCATTCGGCGCCGACGACTACCTGGCGGGGCAACGCCACGGGCTGCCGCTGCTGAATCCGCTCGACGACGGGGGGCACTTCGTCAGCGACGTCGAGCTCGTCGGGGGTATGTTCGTGAAGGACGCCGACCCTTTGCTCGTGGACGAGCTGCGTGCCCGCGGACTGCTGTTCGACGTCGGTACAGTGGTTCACAGCTACCCGCACTGTTGGCGGTGCAGCTCGCCGCTGCTCTACGTGGCTCGGGACTCCTGGTTCGCCGCCACGTCCACGCTGAGAGACGAGCTTCTCGCGAACAACGATCAGGTGACCTGGCACCCGCCCGAGGTGGGTGAGGGGCGCTTCGGCGAGTGGCTGAGGGGCAACATCGACTGGGCGCTTTCGCGGGATCGTTACTGGGGCACACCGATACCGGCGTGGGTCTGCGATGCCGAACCCGACCACGTCCGGTGGGTCGGTTCGATGGCGGAGCTGGGCGAGGCAGCGGGCGGGCTACCCGACGATCTCGACCCTCACCGGCCCTACATCGACGAGGTCGAGTGGCCCTGTAGCGACTGCTCGGGCACCATGCGGCGGACGCCCGAGGTGCTCGACGCGTGGTTCGACTCCGGGGCCATGCCCTACGCGCAGTGGCACTACCCGTTCGAGAACGAGGACGAGTTCGACACCCACTTCCCGGCCGACTTCATCTGCGAAGGGATCGACCAGACGAGGGGGTGGTTCTACTCGCTCCTCGCGATCGCGACGCTGCTCGGGCACAGGAAGCCGCCGTACAGGAACGTGCTGGTGAACGATATGATCCTCGATGCCGAGGGTCAGAAGATGTCCAAATCCCGCGGCAACATGGCGGACCCGTGGCAGGTGATCGCGGACCACGGAGCCGACGGCGCGCGCTGGTACCTCATCACGTCGTCCAACCCGTGGCTGCCGAAGCGCTACGACCCCGAGGGTGTGAGGGAGGCCGCCCGGCGCTTCTTCGACACCCTCTTCAACACCTACAAGTTCTTCGCTCTCTACGCCGTGGCGGAGGAGTGGAAGCCGTCCGATGCGGATCCGGCGGCCAGCGACCGACCACTCATGGATCGGTGGCTTCTTTCTCGGCTCAACGCGGTCACCGAAGAGGTCTCGCGGGAGATCGAGGCGTACCAGCTGACGAGGGCCTATCGAGCGCTCGGCGATTTCGTGGTAGAGGACCTGTCCAACTGGTATGTACGGCGGAGCCGCGCTCGCTTCTGGGGCAACGTCGACGCCGCGGATACACGGGCGGCGTTCCGCACGCTGTGGGACGCGCTCCGGCGCGTCGCCTTGTTGGCGGCGCCGTGTTTGCCGTTCACCGCGGACTGGCTGCACCGCGCCCTGGCGGGCGAGAGCGTGCACCTCGAGCGCTGGCCCGTCGAGGGGACGGGCAGCGAAGCGTCCCTGGGGGCGAGGGACGAGCACTTGGAGGCCGACATGGGCGCGGCACGGGTCCTGGTTTCACTCGGCCGTGCCGCGAGAGAAGACGCGAAGATCCGGGTCCGGCAGCCCCTGCGGCGCGTGGAAGCGGTGCTCCCCGGCGGACGCTCGCTGAGCGACGACGTGCTCGATGTCGTGCGCGAGGAGTTGAACGTGAAAGAGCTCGGCTTCCTCACGTCCACCGAGGGGATCGTCACTCTCACGGCCCGCCCGAACTTCCGAGCGCTCGGGCAGCGATTCGGCAAGAAGACCAACGACGCCGCGCAGGCCATCCGTGCCCTTCCACAGGACGCGCTCGCCCGACACCTGGCCGGAGACGGCGTGGAGTTCGAGCTGAACGGCGAGTCGCACGCACTGGGACCCGACGACGTCGAGATCGTCCAGGAAGCCAGCACCGGCTTGCTGGTGAAGGCCGAGGGCTCGCACGCGATCGCGTTGGATCCGGAGTTGGACGAGGAGTTGCTCGCCGAGGGCGTGGCGCGCGAGCTGGTGAACCGCATCCAACGCCTCCGCAAGGACGCGGGACTGGACATCACCGACCGCATCGAGCTCGGCGTGGCGGGTCCGGACTCGATCCTCGACGCGGCAAGAACGCACGAGACCTTCATTGGCAGCGAAACCCTGGCTCTGGCTGTCCGGGTCGGCGACGCTAGCGACGACTATCCTCACGTTCGCGAAGTCGACATCGACGGGATCTCGGCGACCATCGGGTTGCGACGCACGGGCTCACAGGACCTCGGTTGAGCACGGACGGACAGACGCACGAGCTCACCGTAGCAGAGGGCGTCGATGGCCGGCTGGACCGGTTCGTGGCTCGGGCGTTGGACCTCTCCAGGACGCGGGTCCAGGCGCTGATCGCCGACGGCCGTGTGACGGTCGGAGGCGCGCCGGCCAAAAAGTCGGACCCGGCGGTGCCGGGGACTCTGGTGCGGGTGGTCGTCCCACCGGCCGAGGCCGTGGATATCGCCGCCGAGGACCTGCCGGTCGACCTGGTGTTCGAGGACGACGAGCTCGCGGTGGTGAACAAGGCGGCGGGGATGGTGGTGCACCCTGCACCCGGGCATCGGTCGGGCACGTTGGTGAACGCGCTGCTCTGGCACATGCCCGACATCGCCGGCGTCGGCGGCCGGCTCCGGCCAGGCATCGTTCACCGGCTCGATCGGAACACGTCCGGGCTGCTCGTCGTGGCGAAGACGGACCGGGCGCACCAGGGTCTGTCCGACCAGCTTCGCCGGAGGAAGATGAAACGACTCTATCTCGCGGCAGCGTGGGGCCACCTGGACGAGGCTACCGTCACCATCGACGCGCCCATCGGTCGCGATCCGCGCGACCGCAAGCGGATGTCGGTGCTGGAGAGGGGTAGGGCCGCCGTCACGCGCGTCCGCGTGCGTGAGAGCTGGGAGCGGGCCGACCTCCTGGACGTCGCGCTGAAGACGGGCAGGACGCACCAGATCCGAGTCCATCTGGCGCACCTGGGCCACCCAGTGGTCGGCGACGACGTGTATGGTCTCGGCTGGGAGCGGGGTATGGGCGGGCCGGCTCGGGCGTGGGCACAGGAGCTCGCCCGCCGCACGCCACGCCAGTTCCTGCACGCGGCCCAGCTGGCCTTCGATCACCCCGTCTCGGGCGAGCGCATGCGCTTCGCCGCGCCCCTTCCGCCCGACCTGGCTCCGGTGGCGGCGTGGGCCCGTGGCCGGCCGGAGCCCGCATGACACGGGCCTTTTTTTCGCGGCCCATCAGGCCGATACTTACTGTCTCGCAGTCGCCCCGACCTGCTTACGCTCCGCTCTGGCGGCCATGTCGGATCTCGATCCCAAGCTGACGTTCGACTCCTTCGTGGTGGGTCCGGCGAACCGCCTGGCCTCCGCGGCGGCCCGTCGTGCGGCCGACTCGCCCGGGACGAGTTACAACCCGCTCTTCCTGTACTCGTCGCCGGGGTTGGGCAAGACGCACATCTTGACGGCCATCGCGCACCAGTCCTCGAAGGGAGAGGCCAAGAGCGTGGAGTACATGGCCCTCGAGGAGTACCTCGATCGACTCGCAGGGTCGCTTCAGGCGGGTGCCAGGGACGGGCTGTACGGTGACCTGGACCTGCTCCTACTGGACGACGTGCAGTTCCTGACGGGCCAGCCCGAGGCGCAAGAGATGCTCCTGAAGACGCTGGACCAGCTGACGTCGGCCGGTGGCCAGATCGTGCTCGCGAGCGACCGTCCTCCCGCCGACATCGACGGGCTCGACGCGCGCCTCCTGTCGCGCTTCTCCGGCGGACTCATCGTGGACCTCGGACCACCCGAGTACGAGACACGGGTCGCAATCATCAGGAAGAAGGCCGAAGAGCGCGGGCAGACGCTCGAGCAGGGTGTCGCGGAGGCCGTCGCCAAGGCCCCGTTCAAGAACGTGCGTGAGCTGGGTGGCGTGCTGAACAAGATCTTCGCCACGCAGGACCTCGAGGGTCGCCAGGTGAGCGCCTCGGAGGTCACGAAGCTGCTTCAGGAACAGGACGAGGTCGCCGCACTGGGAGGCGGCTCGGACGAATTCGGCTCGTTCCTCGACGAGCTCGCGAGCTCCGTGGCCGAGGCGGTCGAGAAGACCGAAGAGCCGTGGCGCAAGGAGATCCGCGAGGCGCTGGAGTCGGCGGACCGACAAGGGTACGTGGTCCATCGACTGGAAGTGGTGAAGGGCGACAAGGAGCCCAAGGGTTGGGAGCAGCTCGTCGAAGGCTTCAAGGCGGATATCCGGAGGCTCAGGGAAATCGACAACGAGCTGGAGCGTCTCGGGAACCCGTGGCCCGAGGCCGCCCAGGGCGTGCTCGTCGATCCGGATCGGCTCGAGGAGGCCGAGGCGCTTCTGGCGTCGGTCCGAGAGCGGCAGCGCCCGTTTCCGCAGTTGGGCGACGGGCCGCTGCTGCACGACCTGTCGGGCTTCGACGCGATGGCGCTCAAGGCCGCCGCTCAGCTCGTCGGTGAGGAAAAGCCCGAGTACAACCCTCTCTTCGTATGGTCGTCCGACGAGTCGCTAGGACGCACGCTGCTCGCCGCGGTGGGGCGCACCTACAAGGAGACGTTCGCCGACCAGCGCATGGCGGTGGCGTCGATCTCCCACTTCGCCGAGGACTTCATCCGTGCGCTCGCCGACGGTGTAGCCGGGGCTTGGCGCGAGCGTTGGTGGACGGTGGATCTACTCCTCGTGCACGGGATTCAGGACCTTTCCGAGACCGAGCGCGCCCAGGACGAGTTCTTCCATCTGTTCGAGGCCCTGAAGCGACGAGGAGCGCGTATGATGCTCGTGGCGGATCGGGCGCCCTCGAACGTGGAGTCGATCGACGACCGGCTGCGGTCGCGGTTCGAGGGGGGCTTGGTCCTGGAGCTGACCGAGGGAGACGCGGCCGATCTGGAGCTGGTCGAACACGCGGCCGCCGAGGGCAGCGAAGGCATCTTCGTCCCAGACCTCAAGGCCGGGCAGTCGGAACGCCAGGACACCCGCACCATCGAGCCGGTTCCGGCTGCGCTCCCGGAGCCCCCCACGAAGGGCGGAGCGTGGTTCCCCGGGCCGGAGAACGTGGTCATCCATTGGCCCCGTATCGAAGAGCTGCTCATAGAGGAAATCGACTGATGGCGACTGACTAATGGCGATCGAAGGCGCACTTCAGGACGTCAGCCTGGCCGACATCTGCCAGCTGCTCGGCATGGGGATGAAGACCGGGTGCTTGAGCATCACGGACCGGTCGAACTTCGGCTACATCTACTTCGAGAAGGGACGCATCATCTACGCGTCGGTCCTGAACCGCCGTGATCGGCTCGGCGAGCTGCTCGTGCGCAACCACGTGATCACGCGCAAGGCGCTCTCCGACGCCATCGAGGTGCAGGGCCAGGCCAAGGGCAAGCGACTCGGCGAGGTGTTGGTCGAGAAAGGGTCCATCAGCCAGGAGGACCTGCAGCGGTATATCCAGATGCAGATCGAGGAGGCCGTCTACCATCTCTTCACCTGGCAGCAGGGCTCGTTTCACTTCGACACCGACCAGATGCCGGACGAGGAGGGACTGTACCTCGTCAGCATCCCAGCCGAAGCGCTCCTCATGGAGGGCGCAAGGCGCGTCGACGAGTGGAGCCAGGTCGAGAAGAAGATCCCGTCGTTCGACGTGGTGTTCCAGCTGGACAAGAACCCCGAGGAGTCGGGCGACGACTTCGAGCTCACCAAGGACCAGAAGAAGGTCCTGCCGTATATCGACGGTGTACGGACGGTGACGGAGATCATGAACGAGGCCGGCCTCGTCGAGTTCGACACGGGCAAGGCCCTCTACGGACTGATCCAGGCGGGCTTCGTCTCGCGGGCGGGCGAGCGATCCACGCAGGAAGAGACGGGCGGAGACGAGGCCCTGCAGCAGCACCTCAACGTCGGAACCGCATTCTACAGGTCCGGCATGATGGAGGATGCCGAGCGGGAGTTCCAACACGCGCTGAAGATCGATCCCAAGCAGGCGCGGGCGAACTTCATGATGGGCCTGATCGCCTTCCGTCGCGGGAAGCTCGAGGAGTCGCTCAAGCACTTCGGCGCGATGCCGCCTGGCTCCGGCGACTACTCGATCCATCGCAACACCGCCCTCGCGCTCGAGCTCATGGGCCAGTACAAGGACGCCCTTCGCGAGTTGGACGCCGCGCTCGTCGCGAAGCCGGACGACCACGAGGTCCACCTCGCGCGGGCAGCGGTCCACCTCAAAGCACGGGATGTGACCAAGGCTCTTGAGGCGCTACGCCACTATCGCACGTCGTCGAAGGTGAAGAAGCCCGCGCCGCGCTACTACGCCTATACGGTCCTGGCGTCTGCCGTCAGCGGGGATCTCGACTATGCCGTCGCGGTCGGTCGTGAGGGAATGACACATTACCCCGACTCGGGGCCGATCCTGGTGAACACCGGGGCTGTGCTCGAGCGCCGAGGCGAGGTCGACGCGGCTGCCGCGCTGTACAAGCGCGCCATCGGGCTCAACCCCCCCGTGCCGCAGGCGCACAAGAACCTCGGGGACCAGGCGTACGCGCACGGCGACATGCAGGGGGCGCAGGCCCAGTACGAGAAGGCCGTGAAGCTATCGCCTCGGCTCGGCGACGACGTGTATCTGCGACTCGGCACGTTGGCCTACAAGGGCAACGACCGTGACATGGCCAAGCTCCTCTGGCAGCGCGCGGCGGGTCTCAACCCGCACAACGAGGCCGTGAAGGCGAACCTGGAGATGTTCGCGGGGGAGTGATCCGTGCTGCGGTAGCGGGGCTCATCGTGACCTTCGCCCTCGGTGGGGGCGCGCGCCAACTCGAGTCCCAGATACCGGACTCCCTGGCCGGCGAGGCCTACTTCAACCTCGACGGTGCCCGTGCCTCGATCCATTTCGTGCGCGCCGACTCCCTTCTGGCGGTTCGCGTGCTCGGCTTTCTCGACGCGCAGCCCCCGTTGCCGGGGCTCCCAGATACGTTGCCGTCTGGCGTGACCGCCGTGCTCACGCACGGGCCCGAGGCCTTCGACGAGCTGACCGGCGGAGTGGTGCCCGAATGGCGGGCAGGTGTCGCGATTCCGTCGGCGAACATGCTGGTGATGCCTGCCGCGGAGGGCCGCAGCATGGTCGGCGTCGAGGGCGTCCGTACGCTGCGCCACGAGTGGGCACACCTAGGGCTGCACGCGTACCTGGGGGCGCTGCGGGCCCCCCGCTGGTTCGACGAGGGCTACGCCCAATGGGCGTCCGGTGGCTTCGAGGTGTTGGATGCCTGGAGGCTCCGTGTCCTCCTCGCGTTCGGCCGAGCGCCTCCGATGGACTCGCTCGCGCTGCGCTGGCCGACGAACCGTGAGGAGGCGCGCATCGCCTATCTGCTGTCCGCCAGCGCGGTCACGTACCTCCTCGAGCCAGGCGGCGAGCGGGGACTGGAGCTGTTTCTGGAGCGGTGGCGGGCCCAGCGGTCGTTCGAGAGCGCCATGCGAGAGACGTTCGGCGTCACGCAGGAGGGCTTCGAGGAGCAGTGGAAGCGCCACGTTCGGGCGCGGTACGGGTGGCTCTTCGTCCTGAGCCATTCCACGGTGTTCTGGGGCGTCCTGGCACTCGTCTTGCTCCTGATGTTGCGCATACGGCGTACCCGAAATCGTGAGAAGCTGGCGCGGTTGCGGGCCACCGAGCCGCCCGATCAGCCGGCGTACTGGGACGTCGGCACGGAGGGCGGACCTACGCCCGGTCCTCCAGGGGTATAGCACAGCATGAGCCCAGAGAGCACACCGAGAATCCTGGTCGTAGACGACGACGTCGACGGTCTGGAGGTCTTGCGGACCCGACTGGTTCATGCGGGCTACGAGGTCGAGACGGCCGAGAGCGCCGAAAAGGCGTTGTCGAAGGTGAGCGCGTTCGACCCGGGCCTGATCGTCACCGACGTGCGCATGTCGGGCATGACGGGCCTGGAGCTGCTGGAGAAGATCCGGGCGTCCATGGACTCGGTCGAGGTCGTGGTGATGACGGCTCACGACGACATGCAGACAGCCGTGTCGGCGATGAAGGCCGGAGCGTTCGACTTCCTCGTAAAGCCGGTCGACCCGAAAGCCGTGCAAGGCCTGGCTGAGCGGTGCTTCCGGGAGCAGCAGCTCGCGGGCGAGGCCGACGCGCCCGACGCGGTGGACGCGCTGCCCAGGGGGCGGCTGATCGGCCGCGATCCACGGATGATCGACATCTACAAGACGATCGGCGTCTTGTCCGGCAACCGCGCCACGGTCCTCGTCCGGGGGGAGACCGGGACGGGCAAGGAGGTCATCGCGCGGGCGATCCATGAGCACTCCGGGCACTCGGGCGAGCCGTTCATCGCGGTCAACTGCACCGCGCTCACCGACACCCTGCTGGAATCCGAGCTGTTCGGGCACGTCAAGGGAGCGTTCACAGGCGCCACGGGGTCCCGAAAGGGATACTTCGAGCTGGCCGGGAAGGGGACGATCTTTCTCGACGAGATCGGGGATACGAGCCCCGAGTTCCAGACGAAGCTTCTCCGCGTGCTGCAGGAACGGCGCTTCTACCCGGTGGGGGGCGAAGAGCCGCGCACGACCAAGGCGCGCGTGATCGCGGCCACGCACCAGCCGGTCGAGGAGCTCATCGACGAGGGCCGGTTCCGCGAGGACCTGTATTTCCGGCTCAAGGTGGTCGAGGTGACGGTGCCGCCGTTGCGCGAGCGCCGCCGAGACGTGGCCCTCGTTGCCCATGCCCTTCTGGGGCGCATCCGCGACGAGACCGGCCGGGACATTCGCCGTATTTCGGACGACGCGATGGCTCGGCTCATGACCTACGACTGGCCGGGCAACGTCCGCGAGCTCGAGAACACGCTCATGAGGGCGGCGATCGTGGCGCGGGGCACCGTCATCGGGGTCGACCACCTGATCCTGGACGAGGTGGACGGGGGCGGCGACGAAGACCTGTCGCTCGCGACCGCGTTGGGTCGTCACGTCCGCATGGTGCTCGACCGGGCCGGTGGGGACGAAGCGGCGGCCGCGAAGCTGCTGGGTATCTCCAAGAAGGAGCTGAACAAGCACCTTTCGTTGACCGCGCCGGCCGTCTCCACTTAGTTCTGACCATGGCCAAGAAGAAGACCGAGCCGGCGGCATTGCAGTTCACCCGTGAGAACGGAATCCTCGGCGCGGCGGGGGTGTTTTGCCTAGCGCTCGGCTACTGGCTGCTCGCACAGGGCTCGATCACCGCGGCGCCCCTGCTCCTGGTCTTGGGGTATGTGGTCCTCATACCCATGGCGATCATCCGCTAGGATCAGCATCCCGCGGTCCCTTCGGGCGCTTAGCTCAGCCTGGTTAGAGCACCTGCCTTACAAGCAGGGGGTCGCTGGTTCGAGTCCAGCAGCGCCCATTTCGGCCAACTTGTCGACGGACAAGTGGCCTATTGCCTGGAGTTCCGCTCAACACGTAGATTCACCTACGTGTCTTACCATGTGCAACGGAAGACGTTGTAGCAGTCAGTAGTCCACTCGCTCGAGGGAGAGGAACCCATGGAGCTGAAGAAGTCAGCGCTTGTGGGCGCGTTGGGCGCGCTCGTCGCCCTATTCGCGTTCCAGGGTGCCGCCGAGGCCCAGGTCGCGTTCTCGTCGGATGTCGCCGACGACCTGACGTACACCCGGGACGTGGCGCCCATCATCCAGCAGAACTGCCAGGTGTGCCACCGGCCGGGTGGTATCGGCCCCATGGACCTGGTGACCTACGATGACGCGCGTCGGTATGCGCGTCGTATCAGGGAGCAGGTCGCGAACCGCCTGATGCCGCCGTACTACTACGATCACGACATCGGCATCCAGGACCTCCAGGAGGACTGGCGCCTCGACGACGAGCAGATCGCTACGATCGTGGCCTGGGTAGACCAGGGCGCGGCGCAGGGCGACCCGGCCGACATGCCGACCGCCGACCTCGTCGACGTCGAGGGCTGGTCGCTCGCCCCGACGCTGGGTGAGCCTGACCTCGTTGTACCGTCGTCCCCGATCGACGTGCCCGCATCCGGAAACGACATGTGGCATCGCCCGATCGTCCCGGTCGGCATGCCTCAGGATCGCTGCATCAAGGCGCTCCAGGTGAAGCCCCGCGGCGACGCCAAGGCAGTGGTGCACCACGCGAACTCGACGTTCCAGCGTGAGACCGACGACGGCGCCTTCGAGAGCACGGGCGACCGCGCCACGGAGTACGCCATGGGTAAGCTCGGTGAGCTGATCCCCGACGGCGTGTGCCGTGTGCTCCCCGCCGACACCTACGTGGCCTGGGACATCCACCTGTACCCCGGTGGGCTCGGTGCAGCTGCGCCGAACGCCGTGCTCGAGGACAACGTGGTGGAGCTGGGTATCTGGCTGCACCCCGAGGGCTACGAGTACGAGTACAAGCAGGACCTCGCGCTCTACGGCATCCGCCAGGGCGAGCTGATCATGGAGCCGAACGGCACCGCCATGACTCAGGGCTTCCACACGTTCGACCACCCGGTCCGGATCGACAGCTTCCAGCCGCATGGCCACCTGCGCATGCGCTCGGCTTCGCTGGAGATCATGGATCCGTCGAATGGCCGGAGCGAGATCATCAGCATGATCTCGAACTGGAGCGCCACCTGGCACCAGAGCCACATCTACGCCGAGGACGCAGCTCCGCTGGTTCCGGCGGGTCATGTGCTCATCCTCAAGCAGTGGTACGACAACACGGGTAGCAATCCGAACGTCGTGGACCCGGATATGTGGGTCGATGGCGGTAGCCGGACGGCCGACGAGATGTCACACGCGTGGATCGCCGTGACGCACCTCGACGAGGAAGGCTACGAGGAGCTTCTCGCCGAGCGTGAGGCCAACGAGGAGCGCAGGATCACGGACGACTAGGGAACCTGCATTCCCCTCGAAGCAGTAGGACTACGTAGTAGCTGACGGGGATCGAAGGACGCTTCGGACACACCGCAGCTCCTTCGGTCCCCGTCGGCTCTGTGGGCCACGGGCCCGGAACGAATCAGAGGTCGAAAAGGAGTCACGATGAAGGTTCGCTTGACCGTGATCGGGATGGCTCTCGGGCTGTTCCTGGGCGCGGAGCTCGCCGCTCCCGCGCAGGTGGACGCCCAGGGCCCCTATGGGCGGTGGCCGCTGCAGCCCACCACGGGCGCTGGCCGCGTCATCGCGCCTTTCCTAGACGGGTGGTACGACAACGGGGACGGGACGTTCACCTACTCGTTCGGGTACAACAACCTCAACGACGAGGACATCGAGCTGCCTCTGGGTGAAGCCAACTTCATCGAGCCGAGTCAGTTCGACGGCATGCAGCCGACGGTGTTCTACAGCGGCAAGAGGCGGGGTGTCTTCGCGATCACCGTGCCGGCCTCTATGGCCGACGTCGATCTCTGGTGGAACATCACGAACCCCAACGGCCGGGTGACCAGGGTTCCTGGCCGGCACATCTGGAGCGCGTACCAGCTCGACTTCAACCCGCGACCCCATGGGACGTTGACGCCGCTGGTTTCGTTCGATGACGGCAATGACGACACGGGGCGTGGCCCCCCTGGGATCATGTCGCAGCGCGTGCTCACGGTTGCCGTCGGACAGCCTCTGACGATCGACATGTACGTCGAGGACGTATCGATCAACGATCCGACCGATTTCCGCGTGAACCAGGGGACCGAGCTCCGCGTGCAATGGAGTAAGCACCAGGGTCCGATCGGCAGCATGGTCGCGTTCGAGCGGCATCCGTCGACGGTGATCCCCGAGCCGCCGGAAAGGGATGACG
>JAHEKM010000141.1 GCA_024638325.1 Gemmatimonadota bacterium
AGAACATGGTCTCGGACGAAGACGAGAAGAAGCCGCTCACGGACCAGGCGATCGTGAAGCTGCTCAAGGCGGACGGGGTCAAGATCGCGCGGCGCACCGTGGCGAAGTACCGCGACCAGATGGGTATCCTGCCCGCGCGTATGCGGAAGCGGGTGTGACACACGACAGCGAGCCGGTGACGTGAGCACCCGCCGCGACTTCACGGTCATTGTTCCGGCCTTCAACGAGGCCGACGTCGTGCCCGCCCTGGTGGACGAGCTCCGCCAGGCGTTCCAGGAGCACGGCATGGACGGCGAGGTCATCCTGGTCGACGACGGCTCCACGGACCGCACCGCCGAGATCGCCGAGCAAGCCGCGGCCGGCTGGGATCGACTCCGGGTGCTGCGCCACGCCACGAACCTCGGCAAGACCGAGGCGATGGTGACCGCAGCCGCGGTGAGCAACGGCAGCCGGCTCGTGCTCTTCGACGCCGACCTCCAGCATTCTCCAAACGAGATCCCGCGCTTCCTCGACAAGCTCGACGAGGGCTGGGACATCGTGACCGGTCGCAAGGTCGGCAAGTACGGCAAGCGCGCGGTTTCGTCCGTCTACAACCGGCTGTCGCGTCGCATCTTCGACGTCCCGGTCTCGGACCTGAATTCCATGAAGGCGTTCAAGAGGTCCGTGCTCGACGGCATCCTGCTGAGGCACGACTGGCATCGCTTCTTCGTGGTGCTGGCGCACGCGAAGGGGGCGAGCGTCACCGAGATCGACATCGAGCTGCTGCCCAGGAGGGCCGGCGCGTCGAAGTACACGGGCCCGTTTCGCATCTTGGTGGGTCTCATCGACCTGGTTTCGGTCTGGTTCCTGCTCCTCTTCTCGCGCAAGCCGCTCCTGCTCTTCGGAGGGACGGGGCTGGCGCTCGCCGCGCTCGGTGTCGTGGTCGCAGTCGTGACCCTGTATCTGCGGTTCGTGCATCCGATGCTCGGGTTCGATCCCTACATCCCGCCGATGGGGTATCGGCCGCTCCTCTACCTGATCATGCTGCTCGAGACGCTCGGATTCCTCCTGGTGGGATTCGGCCTCGTCTCGGAGCAGGTCGCGCAGGTCAGGGACGAGATCGAGGCCCTCCGTCGGAAGGGCATGTAGCGGTTGGCACATCGCGTCCTGGTGGTGATCGGCACTCGACCGGAGGCCATCAAGATGGCTCCGGTCGTCTCGGCCTTAGCCGCCTTCGCGCCCGAAATCGAGACGCGTGTGGCGCTCACGGGCCAGCACACGACGCTGGTGGATCAAGCGCTCGAGGTCTTCGGCATCGAGCCCACGTACGACCTGGATATCATGCGCGAGGGCCAGACCCTCTACGACGTCATGCACGGGGCTCTGGACGGGCTGAGGGACGTCGTGCGCGAGCTGGAGCCCGACATGCTCCTCGTGCAGGGCGACACCGCGACCGTCCTCGCGGGCGGCCTGGTCGGTTTCTTCGAGCGCATCCTGGTCGGACACGTCGAGTCAGGGCTGCGCAGCCACGACAAGTGGGCCCCGTTCCCGGAGGAGGTCTTCCGGCGGGTGACCGACGTGGTCGCGGACTTCTGCTTCGCGCCGACGCAGTGGGCCGCCTCCGAGCTTCTCGCCGAAAACACCCGGCCCGATCGTGTCTACGTGACCGGCAACACCGTCGTGGACGCGTTGCTCTCGATCGCCGAGCAGGCGCGCCCGATCCGAAACGAGCGCCTGGCCACCGTCGTCGCCGACGAAGCAGCCCGCCTCGTTCTGCTCACCGCGCATCGACGCGAATCGTTCGGACAGCCGCTGCGCGAGGTCTTCGAGGCCGTCCGGACGCTCACAGACGCCCACCCCGATGTGCACGTGGTCTACCCTGTGCACCCGAATCCGAACGTCACCGAGCCGGCCGAAGTCCTGCTCTCGGGTCACCAGCGGATCCACCTCGTCGAGCCGCTCGACTATCTGGACCTGGTCGCCGCGCTCCGACACGCGAGCCTTGTGCTCACCGATTCGGGAGGCATCCAGGAAGAAGCGCCAACCTTCGGGACCCCGGTTCTGGTGCTGCGCGGGGTCACCGAGCGGCCTGAGGGAATCGATGCAGGCGTAGCCGAGCTGGTGGGAACAGACCATGCACGGATCCTCGAGCGAGCGAGTGCGAAGCTGGCCGAAGGGCGCCCGGCGGAGATGCTCAACCCGTACGGGGACGGAAGAGCAGGGGAGCGCATCGCCGACATCGTCGCCTCGGCGCTTCTCGGCCGCCCACGCAGACTCGAGGACTGGAGCCCGTGAGGGTCCTCATGCACTGCGTCTACTTCCCGCCCGAAGTGGGTGGGCTCGAAAGCCACATCCACTTCCTCTGTCGTGCGCTTGTCGCCCGGGGTCACGAGGTCGACGCGGTCACCTCGCGGTCCCGACCGGATCTCCCGGGTCATGAGGTGATGGACGGCATCCGCGTCTGGCGCACGTGGATGCCGGGCCGTAACACGCCGGGTTGGGCAGCACACGCACTCGGGTCGCTTCCGCGGTTCAGGGCGCTCGCCGAGTCGGCCGACGTGCTGCACGCGCAGGACATCGCGGCCGTCTTGCCCTGCGTGTTCGCACGACGCGTCCGCAACGCCCCCGTCGTGACGACCTATCACTCGAGCCACTTCCTGATGCGCGCCGAGTCACGCTTCTGGCGGCCCGTCTTTCGACGGTTCCTGCGCGCGGCGGACTGCAACCTCGCGGCCAGCACCGAGATCGCCCAAGTGGCTCGGACCATCGCTCCCGACGTCGATGTCGAGGCCGTCACGAACGGGGTCGACACCTCGTTCTTCCAACGGACCGATCCGTCGTTGCCGCCGGCTGAGGGTCGCGCCCGACTGGTGGCTCCCCGTAGGCTGTTCGAGAAGAACGGCATCGAGCACCTGATTCGTGCAGCGCCACTGATCCTGGCCGAGGAGGACGTGCAGATCGTTTTGATCGGTGACGGTCCCGAGCGCGTCGAACTGGAGCGGCTGGCAGGCGAGCTGGGCGTCTCGGACCACGTCGACTTTCTCGGGAGCCGCCCGCATGGCCAGATGCCGGGCCTTCTCTCGTCGTGCGACCTGGCGGTCTTCCCGTCGCTCATGGAGGCCACGTCGGTCGCGGCGCTCGAGTGCATGGCGTGCGAGCTGCCGGTCGCGGCGTCCCGGGTCGGGGGCCTTCCAGAGATCGTCGACGCAGGGGTGGGTGGTCTGTTCGAGCCCGCCTCCCCCGAAGACCTGGCCCGCACCGTCGTGGCGCTCCTACGATCGGACGGACTACGCGCCATGGGAGCCGACGCCCGGGCTCGCGTGGTCGAGCGCTGGAGCAACGACCGCCTCGCGGACCGCCATATCGCCATCTACGAAGCGCTGATCGACAGAAGGCGGGCAGCCTGATGGCGAGGCGTGCGAAGCGAAGACGCTCGACGGAGGGGAACGCGCGCGGCCAACCTTCGGGGGCCGGAGGCGGCGTAGCCACATTGCCCGGATGGGTGCCGGCGGCGGTGTTCGTCGGCCTTACGCTGCTCCTCTTCCGCGACTTCGTCTTCTCCCGGCAGATGCTCTACGGTGGGGACACGCTCGGTCTCGGCTATGTGGCCCGGGCCTTCTACGCCAAGACGCTCACGGGGCTCGGCATCTTTCCCCGGTGGAATCCGGAGATCCTCGGGGGCACGCCATTCCTAGAGGCTCTGTCGGGGGGGGACTCCCTCTATCCCGTCTCGGTAGTGCTGCTTCTCCTGACGGAGCCGTACCGGGCCCTGGGATGGAAGCTCGTCATCCACGTCGGACTCGCCGGCTTCTTCATGTTCGGGTGGGTACGGGCGCTCGGCGTCTCACGGGCCGCGGCTTTGGTGAGCGGAACGGCCTACATGCTCGCGCCCTACATGATCAGCCTGGTCCATCCGGGGCACGACGGCCGCCTGTTCGTAACCGCGCTGACGCCGCTTCTCTTCTGGGCCGTCGAGCGTCACTTCGTGCGGCCCGGGCTCCGGTCCTTCACGGCCGTGGCGCTCGTCGTGGGAGGGATCATCCTCACCACGCATTTCCAGATGGCCTACTTCCTCTTCGGGGGCGTCGGCCTGTACGCCATCTTTCGCTCCGTTCAGCTGTGGCGAGAGGTGCCGGACGAGGACGGCGCGGACGAACCGGTTCCATCCGGGCGCACGGCCGCGAGCCGGTTCGGTCTCTTCCTGGCCGCGTCGGTGGCGGGGGCCGCAATAGGCGGCGTGCAGCTGCTGCCGGCCATCGACTACGTGACCGAGCACTCACGCCGGACGCAGACGACCGGCGAGGCGGCCGGCGAGAGCGGTGTGGCATGGTCGAGCTCGTGGTCCATGCACCCCGAGGAGGCGCTCGGGATCGTCGTGCCAGAGTTCGCGGGGAACGACGCGCGTGGCCCTGATTGGACCCAAGGCACGTACTGGGGCCGCAACGTGTTCAAGGATAATCACGAGTCCGCGGGACTCGTGACGCTGCTCCTGGCCGCCCTGGCGTTCGTCGGCGGGCGCAAGCGGAGCCTGCGTCTCTTCTTCAGTGGCCTGGCCGGGGTGGCGTTTCTGTTCGCGCTCGGCGCACACACGCCGGTGTGGCGAATCTTCTACGAGGTGGTACCGGGCATCCGGCTCTTCCGGGCACCAGGGCAGGTGATGTTCCTGTTCGCCTTCAGCGCGGCGACGCTGGCGGCGTTCGGACTCGATCGGTTGCTCTCTCTCGGCGACGAGGACCAGGAACGGGGGCGGGCGGCCATGCGCGTGCTCTGGGGCGGAACCGCCGCGCTGGGCGTACTTGCTCTTCTCGCGTCGAGCGGCGTCCTCACTTCGTTCTGGACGTCCGCCCTGAACCCGGGCGACACCGCCCGTCTGGAGCGACTCGCTACGCTCGAGCCCTTCATCGTGCGCGGCGCCTGGATCTCGTTCATGCTGGCGCTCGGGACGACGGGGTCGGCCTGGGCCCTCAGGGCCAACTATCTGGCACCGGCAGGGGCGGTGGCCGTCGTCTGCCTCCTGGTGGCCATCGACGAGTTCAGGGTGAGCGACGCGTTCGTGCAGGTCATCGACTTCGAGCAGTGGTCCGCGCCGGATCCGAATACGAGGGCGGTGCTGGAGCGGGAGCAGGGCTCGCCGGAGCCGTATCGTATGCTCTCCATGCGCGACAACGGTCAGGACACGCGTCCCGCCTTGCATGGCATCGAGCTGGCCGCAGGGCACCACCCCAACGACCTCGGCCGCTACAGGGAGCTCATCGGCATGGCCGGCTCGGGGCTTCCCATGAACCTGCTCCAGAGCGGTGAGATCCGACGGCTCCTGAACGTACGCTACATCCTGTGGCCCACGGCCGTGCTCGGCGACATCCAGGGGAGCGCGCTCTCGCAGACCGCGCTCCCGGACGGACGTCCGTTCGAGACCATGTACGCCGAGCCGGGCCTGCCCAGGGCCAGGCTCGTGGGTGGGGCGGTGGTCCAGCCGGACGAGAGCGCCGTTGCGTACATGCTCAGTCCGGAGTTCGATCCGGAGCTCGAGGTGGTGCTTTCGCAGGCGCCACCCATCGCGCTGGACGGAGCGCCCGCGTCCGGCAGCGTCTCGTGGGTCAGCCGCTCGCCGAACGAGTTGGTGCTTTCGGTCGCGACCGAGCGGGACGCGCTCCTCGTAATCGCGGACAACTGGTTCCCGGCCTGGCATGCAGAAGTCGACGGCGCCGAGGCCCCCGTGCTGAGGGCGTACCACACCCTGCGCGCGGTGCCCGTGGCGGCCGGCGAGCACACCGTGCGTATGTACTACCGGTCGGACGCCGTCACGCGAAGTCTCTGGCTGAGCTTGATCGTCCTCTTCGGCCTGACGGGCGCCACCGGGTTCCAGTGGTGGCACGAGCGGTCACGAAGGAGGGCTCCCTGAAGAAGGGGCTCGTCCTCGCGGCGCAGCTCGTCCTGACGGTGGCGGTCACCTGGTTCATCGTCGACCGGGTCGGGCTCAGCCTGGACGCCCTGGGCGAGCTCGAGGCGGACGACTGGCTGCCGCAGCCCGGGCTCCTGCTCCTCGCGTCGACGCTGCTGCTGGCGGCGTACTTCATGTCGGCCGCAATCTGGGGGCGCATGGTAGGAGACCTCGGCGGACCCGAGATCCCCCTGTTGGCCGCGGTCCCTCTCTTCATGATCGCCAACCTGGGGCGCTACATCCCGGGCAAGCTCTGGCAGATCGCCGGGCTGGCGGCGCTCGCCAAGGGCAGGGGAGTGCCGGCGGCAACCGCTACGGGGGCGGCCGTGCTGGGTCACGGCATCGCCCTGGTGGCGGCATCGACGCTTGGCTTGGGGGCGCTCCTCAGCGGTCCTGAGCCGTACCGCACGTGGGGCATGGTCGGGTCGGCACTGATGGCGGCCGTGATCGTCCTCGCCGCGGTCCCCCGCGTGTTCACGAAGCTGGCCGGCGCTTGGTTCGCCGTGACCCGTACGCAGGCTCCCGAATCCTTCGGCTCGTTGCACGGTCTGCGGTGGCTGATGCTCTATCTCTTCAACTGGGGGATCTACGTCGCGTCCTTCTGGGTTCTTTGTATGAGCCTGGGGATCGACGGAGACATGGTACCGCTGGCGTCCGGATTCGCGGCCGCGTACGTGCTGGGGTACCTGATGGTCTTCGCGCCTGCGGGGCTGGGCCCACGAGAGGGCTTCCTCATCATGTTTCTGACGCCCCACATCGGGGCCACGGCTTCGGGGCTGGTCGCCGTCGTCGCGAGAATCTGGATGACGCTCGTCGAGGTCGTTCCGGCGGGAGCTTTCTGGGTCCGCCACGTGGCGCGGAGTGGAGAAGAGGGGGGTGTGGAATGAGCGCGGGACGTTTCCTGGTCATCGTGCCCACGTACAACGAGCGCGAGAACCTTCCCAGGAAGGTGCCGCGCATCCTCGAGCAGGATGAGCGGATCGACATCCTGGTGGTCGACGACGGCTCTCCAGACGGAACAGGCGAGCTGGCCGAGCAGATGTCTCGCGACGATCCTCGGGTCCACGTACTCCGCCGAGAGGCCAAGGACGGGCTGGGGCAGGCGTACCTGGCCGGATTCCGGTGGGGCCTGGAGCGAGGATACGACCTCCTCTTCGAGATGGACGCCGACATCTCCCACCCGCCGAGTGCGCTACCGAAGATGATCGAGGCGGCCAAGACCCACGACGTGGTCATCGGGTCCCGCTACGTGGGGGGACGGGCCACGGTCTCGAACTGGCCCATTCGGCGGCTGCTGGTAAGCACCTTCGGGTGCTGGTACGCCCGTGCCATCACCCGCATGCCCGTGCGGGACGCTACGGGTGGCTTCAACTGCTGGCGCCGCGAGGTGCTCGAATCTGTGGGACTCGATCGCATTCGAGCCAACGGGTACGCCTTCCAGATCGAGCTCAAGTTCAGGGCGTTCCGAAAGGGCTTCTCCATGCTCGAGATTCCGATCCTGTTCACGGAGCGGGATACGGGCGAGTCCAAGATGTCACGTGCCATCGTCAGGGAGGCGATCTGGCGCGTCTGGTGGTTGAAGATCCAGGACATCCTCGGCCGCCTCTGAGTCCCGGCCCGCACGAGCAGACCCGGAGCCGGAACGAAGAGGTTGCGTTCGCGGATACGATTCGCCATCGAGAGGGCCATGGGCTGGGAGATCGAGAGACGATTTCTGGTACGGGTGGCCGACGCCATGTGGCTGAGGCTCGGGGAGGGGTACCACCTGCGGCAGGGCTACA
>JAHEKM010000142.1 GCA_024638325.1 Gemmatimonadota bacterium
GACGCCCGGCTCCTATGAGCTCGACGACTATGCGCGCAACGTGCGGGGCTTCTGGGCCCGGCACGATGGAAGCGAGATCCGATGGGACAAGACCGACTATGACACCTGGCGCGTTCATCCGGCCGGGTCGGGTCAGGTCACGGTCGGCTTCGACTACCTCGCGGACGCACTCGACACCGGTGGATCCTGGGCACGCGAGGAATTCGTGTTCTTCAACGGGACGAACCTGTTCCTCTTCCCGGACGGCGGGGACCTCTCGTTCGAGCCGATCGTCACGTTCCGGACCGAATCCGACTGGAAGATCGCGACCGGACTCACCGCCCTGTCGGCCACCGAATTCACCGCCCGCGACTATCACTCGCTCGTCGACCACCCGACCTTCGTTGGGCGCTTCGACCTGGACAGCCTTCAGATCGAGGGGCGTTGGTACCGCCTGGGGACCTACCCCGAAGGCGTCATGGCAGGCGCTTCGCGTGCGACGCTCTGGGAGCAGACGCGACGCATGATGCCGCCGATGGAGGCGGTCTTCGACGACGTGCCCTGGGACGACTACACCACCCTGCTGGTCTTCGAGCAGGAGTTCGGAGGTGGCTCGGCGCTCGAGCATTCGAACTCACACCTCGGCATTTACCACCCAGCCTTCCTCGGATCGCCGGTGCTGGCGAGCATCACGGCCCACGAGATCTTCCACGCCTGGAACGTCAAGCGGGTCCGGCCGGCGGACCTCTGGCCGTACGACTACGGTCGGCCCCAGCCAACCGAGCTGCTCTGGGTCAGCGAGGGCATCACCGACTACTACGCGGACCTGGCCCTCGTGCGTGGGGGGATCACCTCCGCCGACGACTTCTACCAGCAGACCCTCGACAAGATCACCGGTGTGAGGAACCTGCCCCCCGTGTCTCTGGAGGACGCCTCGCTTTCCGCGTGGATCGGTCCGCGTGACGGCACGTCGAGCATCTACTACGACAAGGGCTCACTCGCCGGGCTCATGCTGGACATCCTCATTCGCGACGCCTCCGACAACCGCCGCTCCCTGGATGACGTGCTACGGGCCATGTACGAGGACGTCTACCTCACGGGTCGAGGCTTCACCGAAGAACAGTGGTGGGCGGCCGTGACGGAAGCCGCCGGTGGCAGGTCGTTCCAGGACTTCCACGACGCCTATATCGACGGGCGCGAGCCCTACCCCTGGGACCAGGTACTACCGCTCGCCGGACTCGTGCTCGAGGAGGAGAGCCAGCCGGTGGCCCGCATGGGCGTGACGACCAACGCCGGCGCGGAGGGCGTCGTGGTGGCCGACGTCGTCCCGAACGGATCGGCCGCATCGGCCGGTGTGCGCTCAGGCGATCGCCTGATCTCGGTCGGTCGCGTGCAGGTGGAAGACAACGGGTTCGGCGCGCTTTTCCGAGCGATGTACGCGGACGCCGTCGCCGGAACCACCTACGACATCGTGGTCGACCGGGCTGGACGGAGGCTCACGCTGCCGGCGCGGCTGGAGTTCCAGGGCGTGGCGACGGCGCGCATCGTCGAGGCGGTGGGCGCTTCGGAGAAGGCCATGCGGATACGGGACGGCCTCCTGACCGGATCGGTTCAGCGGTAGCCTACTCGCCCCGCACGTTGGAGTTGACGGCTCCTCGCAGGCAGGCGCCGCTCAGATCGTCGGGGTCGCTCAGCGCGTCGGGCGATCCTTCGGCGCCGGCCCACTCGCGCACGGACTTCGCTTTTTGCGGAAAGTCCAACGCGTCGAGCGCGTCCGCGACCGCGCCCAGGAACTCAGAGTCGGGCACGACCCGCGCCATCTCGTAGATCTGCTTCGCCGCCAATGCCCGCTCGTCCACATCCTTGGCCGCATCCACGTAGTCGCGTAGGTGAAGGAGCGCCGTGGCCGAGTGCTTGGCGGCGAGGTCCAGCCACGTGAGCGTGCACAGCGTGCGCACCGCACTCGGGCGGACGCGAATGATCTTGTTGGCCACCCCCCGGGCGGCCTCTCGCTGACCATCCTCGAGGAAAGCGTCGATCGCGCGCCCGTAGTAGCCGATGGCCCGATCCTTGTCGCCCGAGCGGAGCGCGACATCTCCAGCACGGTTGTACGAGGTGCCGACGTACCCGGGCGCGGCGGTCTCGGCCTCCGCTTCCAGCTTCTGGAGCCGCTGGGTCAGCCGGCCGTCAGCCGGCTGCGGGGCTTGTTCTTTGGAGCCGAAGATCCGTGAGAGGAACGACATGATCTCGATCGAGGGAACACCACCGGGGGGGCGATTTCGACGCTACCGCTCGCCGCTACTCCCCGTCAACGATCTCGATGAGCTCGATCTCGAAGATGAGCGTTTCATTGGGGCCGATCGGTCCGCTTCCAGTGGGGCCGTAGGCGAGGTCGGACGGGATGACGACGCGATAGTGGCTACCGACCTGCATCATCAGCAGGGCCTCCGTGAAGCCCGGGATGAGTCCGTTGGCCGGAAAGACCGCCGGCTCGCCACCGTATGAGGAGTCGAATTCCGTGTCGTCGATCAGCGAACCTCTGTAGTGGACCCGGACACTCTGGTCGCGCCTGGGCCGCTCCCCCGCACCCTCGCGAAGCACCTCGTATTGGAGTCCGCTCGTGGTCGTCGACACGCCCTCGCGGCGACCGTTCTCGGCCAGATAGGCCTCACCGGCGACCGCGTTCTCCTGAGCCTCGGCGTCGCGCTCGGCGGCCATCGCCTGCTCGATCTCCTGGCCGAACGTGGCCAGGATTCCCTGGAGCTCCTCCTCGGAGATGACGGGGTCGTTCCCCTGCAGGGCGTCCTCGATGCCCCGCAGCAGCGCCGCGCGGTCGATCCGTCCCTCGGCAGGCGCCAACTGGCCACCCATGTTCAGGCCGATGCCGTAGCTGGCCTTCTGATCATCCGTGTCCAGAGCGGCCTCACCGGAGGGGGACGCACCCTCTCCCGAGCAGGCAGCCGTAGCCACCGCAGCGGCGAGAGCGACTCCGATTATCCTGTGCTTCATCATCCATTCCTTGAATCCGAGGGAGCCCGAAGCTAACCAGAGGCCGTTGGGGGTGCACAGAACACCACCTGCCCACACGTGTATTCGTTCGTGACGGACACCTGCCAGGGTTGTCACCCCTGGCTGAAGCCAAGGAGCCGACGTGAGCGTCACTCTCACAGACACCGACGTTCGGGCGCGTCTCGACGGCGTGCTCCCAGACGCGGAGATCGCCGCAATCGGGCCGCTTCTCGAGGAGATCGAGGCGCTCAAGCGCGAGCGCAACGCGGTGGTGCTGGCCCACAACTACATGACGCCCGACATCTACCACGGCGTGGCGGATCTCAAGGGTGACTCGCTGGCCCTCGCTCGTATGGCCGTCGAGTCGGACGCCGACGTCATTGTCATGGCCGGTGTCCATTTCATGGCCGAGACGGCCAAGATCGTGAACGAGGCCAAGACAGTCCTCATCCCCGACCTCAGGGCCGGATGCTCGCTCGCCGAGTCGATCACCGGAGCCGACATCCGCCTCCTGCGCGAGCGGTATCCGGACGCTCCGGTCGTCACGTACGTGAACACGTCCGCCGAAGTGAAGGCGGAGTCGGACATCTGCTGCACGTCGAGCAACGCCGTCCAGGTCGTGGAGTCTCTGGGAGTCGATCGTGTGCTCTTCCTCCCGGACCAGTACCTCGGCCGCTGGGTGGCGACGCAGACCGACGTCGAGATCATCCTTTGGGAAGGCTCCTGCGAGGTGCACGAGCGCTTCACGGGAGAGGAGCTGCGCGGCTACCGGGAGATGAATCCCGGCATCCAGATCATCGCCCACCCCGAGTGCCCGCCGGACGTGCTCGCCGAGGCCGACTTCGTGGGCTCCACCTCGGGCATGATCAACTGGGTCAAGACGAAGCGGCCGCGGCAGGTGGTGATGGTCACCGAGTGCTCGATGAGCGACAACGTCGCCTCCGAGGTCCCCGAGACGGACTTCGTGAGGCCCTGCAACCTCTGCCCGCACATGAAGCGGATCACGGTCGAGAACATCCGCGACAGCCTGCGCGACATGAAGCACGAGGTCGTGGTCGATCCCGAGATCGCAGCCCGGGCGCGCAAGGCTGTCGAACGGATGCTGGAGGTAGAGGTCTGACCACGGCGGACCTCGACATCGATGGCCTGCTGAGCGCGGCGCTCGCCGAAGACCTCGGCGAGGCCGGCGACGTCACGTCCGACGCCACGATCCCAGAGGACGCGGGGGCTCGCGCCCACCTCGTGGCTCGGGAGGCGGGCTGCATCGCCGGTCTGGGAGTCGCCCTCCGGGTCTTCACGCTCCTCGACGACGAGGTCGAGGTGGGCGCGCTGGTGTCGGACGGCGACACGGTCGAGGCTGGCACGGTGCTGGCCTCGGTCACCGGTCCCGCGCGGTCGATCCTGGCGGCCGAGAGGATCGCGCTGAATCTGCTCGGGCACCTCTCCGGCGTGGCCACCGCCACGCGCGCGCTCGTGGACCGGGTCGAGGGTACCCAGGCCACCGTCCTCGACACCCGCAAGACGACCCCGCTGTGGAGGCGACTCGAGAAGGCCGCGGTGGCGGCCGGCGGCGGCGGAAACCACCGCATGGGGCTGTACGACGCGGTCCTGATCAAGGACAACCACATCGAGGCGGTCGGTTCCCCGGCCGAGGCGGTCCGCCGGGCCCGCGAGCACGTCGGTGACGACATGAAGGTCGAGGTCGAGATCGAACGGGTCGACGAACTGGAGTCCGTCATCGAGGCCGGCGCCGACGTCGTCATGCTCGACAACATGGCTCCGGCCGACATGCGTCGCGCGGTCGAAATGGCCGGCGGCCGGTGCCTGCTCGAGGCCTCCGGCGGAATCACGCTGGAGAGCGTCCGTGCCGTGGCCGAAACGGGGGTCGACTTCATCTCTGTGGGGTCCATCACGCACTCGGCGCCGTCGCTCGACGTGGCGCTGGACTTCGCCGGGGGCTAGCCAGCACGGTGAGTCGACCCCGGTAATCTTGCGGCCCTCTCGCTGTTTAGGTTCCTTCAGTGGCCCGAGATCCAGTGCCTTCCGACCCTCCTCGAATACCATGAAGAAGACTTCATACCCCACGCTCTTCCTTTGCGCCCTGATCGCCGCTTGCGGCGGCGATGCGCCCGAAGCCGACATGATGGGTGACGACATGGCCATGGATGCGCCCATCGGCACCGTGACCATCACGCAGCCCGCCGCCGGCTCCACCGTCATGGGCAGCACCGTCACGGTGCAGCTCTCCGTCGCCGGCTTCCCCATCGTCGTAGCTGGGGACATGACGCCCGGCACCGGGCATCATCACCTGTTCCTGGACGCCGATATCTCGGCCGACACGGTGCCGGTTCCGACGGTGCCGGGGAGCATTGTCCATATGGGTGACGGCTCGAGCAGCTACACGTTCGAGAACGTCTCCCCGGGTCAGCACCGCCTGATCGCCGTGGTCGCGGACGGCGCGCACGTGCCGCTGCAGCCTCTGGTGGTGGACACGGTCGTCTTCACGGTCCAGTAGGCCCGTCGGGGCGGTCGGAGGCCTCGTCCTCCGATCGCCCTACAGACGCTTGAAGGCCCCGGTTCGCTCGACGACCACTGGGTAGCCGCCCATCTTCTTCGGCACCGTACGCTCCGCGGCAGGGTCGCTGACATAGACCTTCAGGCAGGGACGTCCGCCGTCCCGCCCGATCGCCGTCCCTGACACGCCCTTGCGCCCCATCACCTCGGCCGTGAGCCGGCGATAGGCTTCTTTGAGGTCGTCGGCCACCTCAGCCGCCGTCCACGCCTACGCCGAACCGACCGAGCACGAAATCGATGGGGTTGGCGATGGTCGAGTTTCCGGAGCCGGCGAAGAGGAGACCCACCGGTCGACGGTCGCCGAGGAGCACGCCCTTGCTGACGATCAACGAGCCCGAGTCGCCTGGCCCACTGAAACCCTGACCCGTGATGACGATCTGGTCCTCGAAGCGCGCGATCCCCGTGCGGTAGTTCACGTCCAGTGTGGCGTGGATTCCGGAGATCTCACCCACGGTGTAGCCGGTCGTCCGGCCATACTTCTGAACCGTCATGCCGAGCTCGGGCTCGACGGTCCACGGCCTGGGGCTTCCGTAGCCCCCTTCCGGCGTCTCGTTCGCGAGATCCTCCTCCGTGGTCAGCGCGACGGCGGCGTCGATGCGGTTCGCCTCACAGACGCCCACACGGCAGAACGAGAGCGGCTCGAAGTCGTGCAGCGTACCGAACGCGTCATCGGGATCTCGGCCTCCGTCGGCGACGCCCGGCTGCAGAAGGTTGTCACCCTCCCGTCCGCCGTTGTTCGCGGCGAAGACGTGGTTGTTGCTCAGCGCGAAGACGCGTTCGCCGTCCGTGACCCGGGCCCCGATCGTACCGGCAGTCACGGTGGGGTGCCCTGTGCTCACCCCGATGGGGACCGGCCTCGGATAGGTCATCGTGGGGTCCTCCTCCGCCGCGGCGACCGGCAGCGCGCGGAAGGGTCCGGTGACCTCGGTGACGATCTCGACGCCGGCCATGTAGCGCGGGAAGTCGAGGGTGGCGGGCGCCACGAGATAGACCTTCAGAACCGCGTGGCCGTTCCCATCGACCCCGATCGCCGTGCCGACCACCTCGTCCAGCGCCAGCCAGTCGTCCGTGAAGAGCTCCTGCGCGGCGAGCGCGACCTCCAGGCTCGCCTGAGTGTAGTCATGAGGACCGGGGGTACTCGCGTATACCAGGAGGTCGGCCACAAGGACGAGCGCGAGGCC
The DNA here is from genome assembly GCA_024638325.1 of Gemmatimonadota bacterium. Lineage (GTDB taxonomy): Bacteria > Gemmatimonadota > Gemmatimonadetes > Longimicrobiales > Gaopeijiaceae > UBA2982. The sequence goes on from JAHEKM010000142.1 coordinate 6,744, forward strand.
GACGCGGGAGCGGAGGAGGCGGAACGTCTTCACCTCCTCCTATACGGTGAATCGTCCTTGCAAGATCCAGAGGTGTCGCGGTGCAGCGGGCCGGCCCAATCGAACGTCGAGAGAGAGGGAGCGAGGTGAGGTATCGGGTGAGGCTCATAGCGATGGTTGCGGGCATACTGCTTGTGGCCGGCTGCGCCGGGGGGCCGGGGCCCGGCGACCGTGGATACGCGTACAATGTCGAAGGCCGGTACGCAGGCCGTTTGATGATCGAGGGTCAGCCGTTCGATGCCACGTTCGATCTGCGTACGGGGCGCGGCGGAAGGGTCCGCGGCACGTACAGCGTACGCGCGCCGCTGGAGATCGACGGCAACTTCGACGGCAGGATCATCGACGACCTGCTGCGGGTCACCCTCACCTACGAAGGCGACCAACAAGACGCTGGACAGGCGTGTCGAGGCCGAGTGGAGGGCATCCTGAGCATCAGCCGCGGCGGGGGCGTCGTGGACGGCCCCATCACGATCGACGACTGTGGCGATCCGCTCCCGGGTACCATGAGCTTCCGAAGGATGCCGGCCGACTCCTAGGAGCTCGCCGGCAGGCTCCTCAGCCGCCCCGGTGCTCCTCGACGAAGTCGTCCGCCCCCTCCGGCAGGAGCAGGTTGTCGGAGATCTCGGCGATCTCCTCGGCCGACTTCCAGGCCTGCTCCAGCCTCCACAGCTCCCCCTCGAGCGCCCGCCGTTCCTGCTCCTCGTGCAACGCCATTTCCAGAGCCAGCTGCGTGGGCCGGGGCATTTTGTTGACGTACCCCGGGATGCCCTTCTTGCTCGTGAAGCTCCGCCCGTCGACCAGGTCGGCGATGTAGGCCTCGGGGTGG
>JAHEKM010000143.1 GCA_024638325.1 Gemmatimonadota bacterium
TCGCTTTCGCCTGATGTTCGACGGAGTCGTGAACCACGTGTCACGCCAGAGTCGTTGGTTCGAGGAGTGGCGGGCGGGCCACCCCGAGTACGAGGACTTCTTCATCGCGTTCGAATCGCCCGACGCGATCGCGGGCGACGACCTGCAGATGATCCTGCGTCCCCGCACGAGTCCGCTGCTCTCGGAGATCTCCACTGTGCACGGGCCACGGTGGGTGTGGACCACGTTTTCCGCGGACCAGGTCGATCTCAACTTCTCCAGTCCCCGGGTCCTGCTCGAGATCCTGAGCTTGCTGCTCTACTACGTGCGGCGTGGCGCCGACGTCGTCAGGCTCGACGCGGTGACCTACCTGTGGAAGGAGTTGGGCACGTCGTGCGCGCACCTGGACCAAACCCACGCGTCCATCAAGCTCCTGCGCGCCGCCTTCGACGTGGTCGCCCCCCATGTCGCCTTCGTGACCGAAACGAACGTCCCACACGCCGACAACGTCTCGTACTTCGGGTCGGGCGAGGACGAGGCCCAGATGGTCTACAACTTCTCGCTACCGCCCCTCGTGCTGCACACGTTCCAGACCGGTGACGCGGCAAAGCTCAGCCAGTGGGCGCGCACCCTCGAGCCGCCGTCGGCCTCGACCCACTTCTTGAACTTCCTGTCCTCACACGATGGCATCGGGCTCATGGGGGCACGCGGTATTCTGAGCGAGCAGGAGATCCTCGACATGTGTCGTAGGACCGAGGCCCACGGCGGGCTCGTCTCCATGCGCACGGATCCCGAACGGGGAGAGAGCCCCTATGAGCTGAACATCACCTGGTACAGCGCACTCAACCGGCCGGGCTCGGAGGAGTCCACTGACCTACAGGTGGACCGCTACATCGCGTCGCGTGCGCTCGCCCTCGTGCTTCGTGGTGTGCCAGGCGTCTACCTGCCGGCCCTCATTGGCTCACGCAACGACACCAAGGCGGTGGAGCGGACGCACTCCTATCGGGACATCAACCGATCTGCGATCCGTGAGTCCGTGCTCCGACGGCTCTTGGAGAGCCCGAGAACGGCAACGCGTCGGGTGTCCGAACGCTTTCTGGGCCTCCTGCGCGTGCGGCGAGGGCAGCCCGCGTTCCACCCGAACAGCGCCCAGGACGTTCTCGACCTCGGCCACGGGATGTTCGCACTGGTGCGGACGCCGGACGCCGGCCCGCCGGTGCTCTGTCTGATCAACGTGCGTGCCGCACCAACGAGTGTGCGCACCGACGTGCGGAGCATGGGCTTCGACGGACAGGTGAAGGATCTCGTGGATGGAGCCGAGTACGTCGTCTGCGATGGGGCTCTTTCCGTATCCCTCGCGCCCTATCAGGTCCTCTGGCTCACTCCCGCCTGAGCGGCGTGACCGACGACGTCAGCCCGAACTCAGCGTGCGCTGCGCCAGGCGTGCCGCGGCGCTCTCGATGAGCTCTGCCCCGCGAGCGAGCGCCTCGGGCAACTCCATCGAGGCCGGTGCCGTCACCTCCAGCGCATCCACCCCACCGGCTTGGGCATCGAGCGCCGAACTGCCGGCGATCACGGCGATACGGGTGCCTGAGCGCCGCGCCCGCGCGACCACACCCGACACCACCTTGCCTTCCAGCGACTGCTGGTCGTACCGCCCCTCCCCGGTCACCACCCAGTCGGCACCGTCGAGCGCGGCGTCCAGGCCCGTGGCCTCCATCACCGCCTCCACGCCGGAGACGAGCTCCGCGCCCAGGAAGGCGATGGCCCCTGCGCCCAGGCCGCCTGCGGCACCGGCGCCCGGCACGTGTCGCACGTCGACTCGCAGGTCCCGTTCAACGACATCGGCGAGATTGGCGAGCCCCCCCTCCAAGCGCTCGACGACCGCGGGCGTCGCTCCCTTCTGCGGTCCGAAGACCCGCGCCGCCCCCCTCGGGCCCAAGAGCGGGTTGTCGACGTCACAGAGGACGTGCACCCTAGCGCCCAGTGGCGCTCCGGGCTCGATCCGAGCGATGCGCTCCAACGCCTTTCCTCCCAGGCCGACTTCCTCACCGGACCCGTCCAGGAAACGCCACCCGAGGGCGATGGCCGCCCCCGTCCCACCGTCCACCGTCGCGCTCCCTCCGATGGCCAGCCAGATCCGTCGAGCACCGCGGAGCCTCGCCGCCTTCAGGAGCTCTCCCGTGCCGAGCGTCGTGGCCTCGAGCGGGTCCAACTCGTCGGCGCGTAGAAGCTCCAGCCCGCTCGCTGTCGCCATCTCCACGAGCGCGCCCGGACCGCTCGCCGGTAGCCAGAGGAAGCCGGCATCCACCGTGGTTCCCGTAAGGGGACCGCAGGCTCGCTGGGGGATCCACTCCCCGCCCTGGGCTGCGCGCAGCGTCTCTGCGGTGCCCTCGCCCCCATCCGCCATGGGTCGCACGACCACCTCGGCTTCCGGAAGCACGGACAGGATTCCGCGACGCACGGCCTCGCAAGCGTCCAGCGCCGTCACGCTTCCTTTGAAGGAGTCGGTCGCCACGACGATCTTCACGTGCCTCGCCCTCCGGCTTCTGCGCCCATGAGACTCATCATCTTCACCGACCTGGACGCCACGCTGCTCGACCACGACACGTACGACTGGGAACCGGCGCAGCGGATGCTCGACCGCATCCGCGCACAAGGGTGGCCTCTCGTGTTCGTGACGAGCAAGACCCGGGCTGAAGTCGAGCGCATACGCCTGGATATGGAACTCGACCAACCGTTCGTGGTGGAAAACGGCGCCGCGGCCTTCTTCCCTTCCCGCTTCGACCATGTGCCGCTTCCCACAGCGACCCGCATGGGCTCGTATCGCGTCCTCGTCTTCGGGCGGCCCTACGGCGAGGTGCGCGCCTTCCTCACTCCGATCCGGGACAAGTTCGGCATCGAGGGCTTCGGCGACATGGAGCTCGGCCGAATTCAGGAGACGACGGGCCTCTCGCCGGAGGCGGCCGCCCTCGCCGCACGACGGGAGTTCACTGAGCCTTTCCTGGTGGACGACGCGAGCGTTCTTCCCGCGCTATCTGTCGAGGCAGCGCGAGCCGGCTTCGCACTGACGACCGGGGGACGGTTCCAACACCTGATCGGAGCCGATCAGGGCAAGGGCACGGCCGTGCTGGCTGTTCGGGGGGCTTTCGCAGACGCCTGGGGTGACGACGTCCAGACGATCGGACTCGGAGACGGACCGAACGACGTACCGATGCTCGAGGCCGTCGACTACCCCATCGTGGTGCCGGCCCCCGGTCGGGCGCCTCCGGCCGTCGACCACCCCCGAGTCCAGTTCGCTCCGGGGCCGGGCCCGGAGGGATGGTCCGCCGCGCTCGAGACTCTCTTCGACACGCTCTCGCCCTAGGGCGCCCCTCCGTACCGTCGGCACCCACGACGGAGACTGCTACCTTAGCTTCTCCCTGCCGACGAGCCGTCAACGACAAGAACCATGGCCGACTTCTTTCAAAACGGCGTGATCACGACGCTTCAGAACCTCGGCGACCGGCCTGCCGACGAGCTGGAAGCAGAGCTCGTCTCCGTCACGGAGCGGCAGAAGATCGCCCTGATCCTCCCCGCCCTGTACTCGGAGTTCGACGGGCCCGCCATGCCGGGCATCGTGGAGCAGCTGAAAGGCGCGACCTACGTCGATCGCATCGTGCTGTCACTCGATCGAGCTCACGAATCCGAGTTCGAGCGCGTGAAGGACATCATGCGCGTGCTGCCCCAGCACGTGGACGTCATCTGGAACGACGGGCCGCGCGTGGGCAGCCTGCTCGGGGAGCTCGTCGACGCCAACTTCGATGCGTCCGAATCGGGCAAGGGACGAGGCGTCTGGCTCTCGCTGGGCTATGCGCTGACGTACAAGGAAACGAGGACGTTTGCGCTGCACGACTGCGACATCGTGAATTACGACCGGGAGATGCTGACGCGGCTCGTCTACCCGATCGCCCATCCTGGCACCGACTTCGAGTATGCCAAGGGCTACTACGCCCGCGCGAACGCGCGCCTGCACGGGCGAGTGACGAGGCTCTTCTTCACGCCGCTCGTGCGGTCGCTGAACAGGATCTGCGGTCCACTAGAGTTCTTCGACTACCTGGACAGCTTCCGCTACGCGCTCGCCGGCGAGTTCGCCATGGTGCGGAGCCTCGCGAGCGGCATTCGCATCTCGCCCACCTGGGGCCTCGAGATCTCCCTACTCGGGGAGGTCTTCGAGAAGACGACCGTACAGCGTGTCTGTCAGGTGGAGATCGCCGACACCTACGACCACAAGCACCAGACCTTGGTCGCGGGCACCACGGAGGAAGGGCTCGGACGGATGGCGTTCGAGATCGCGGTGACGCTCTTCGCTGCGGTCGCCCAGGGCGGCGTCATTCTCGCACCGTCCACGTTCGGTTCCGTCCTGGCCAACTACATGAGGCACGCCCGGCTGGCCATCGACCAGTACAGCTCGCTGGCGCTGCTCAATGGGCTCGCGTACGACCGACACCTCGAGATCGACGCGATCGAGACGTTCGCGGAGGCGCTCCGCCTAGCGCAGGAGCGCTTCCTGGAAGACCCGATCGGCATCCCGATGCTGGGTTCCTGGGCACGGGTCCGCGCGGCGATCCCCGGTTTCGACAAGAAGCTTCGCGAGGCTGTGGAGCAGGACAACGCGCCACGGGTCTCGGTGCCGGTCGGCTAACCCGCCGGGGGACGGCACTTCACGCTGAAGTCTTCTACCCAGCGGTGACCGGGGCGGACGGCGAAGCTCACTCTCTCATCGACCAGCTCCATGTCCGGGACGGCCCGTAGCAGGCAGTCCAACGCCTCACGCATCTGCAGCTCGACCAGGGGACCCCCGATACACGAGTGGCGGCCGCGCCCGAAGGCGAGGTGCGGGTTCGGACTCCGCATGATGTCGAGGCTGTCGGGCCGCTCGAAGGCCTCCGGATCCCGGTTCGCCGAGCCGAGCGCGAGCAGCACGGCCGAGCCGGCGGAAATGGTGACGCCCGACAGGTCGACATCCTCTCCGGCGATGCGACCGATGTACTGGGCCGGTGACTCGAAGCGCAGGCACTCGTCGACGGCAGCGCTCATCGATGCGGGGTTCGCGCGCAGCTTCCGCAGCTCGCCCGGGTGCTCGAGAAGCGCGTAGATCGCGTTGCCGATGGCTCGGTCGACATTCTCGAGCCCGTCGGCGAACAGGAGCATGCAGTTGTCCACGACCTGCGCCTCCGTGAGGCCACCACCGCCTGACGCCTGAGCGGCCAGCCTCGAGACAAGATCATCCCTCGGGCGAGCCGTCCGCTCGGCGACGAGGGGCCTCAGGTACGCCCTGAACTCCGTGAGGGCCTGATCCAGCTCCTCTCTCACCTCGTGCGAGGGGATCGCATTGAATAGGTAGAAGAACGACTCGCTCCAGCGCTCGAGGCGTGTCTCGTCACCAGGCATGGTACCGAGCACGTCGGCAATGAGTCGGACAGAGAGCGGCGACGCGAAGTCGCGGAGCACGTGGTGTGTCCCCCCCCTACGCCACGGTTCGAGAAGCGTCCGGGCGATCGTGGACACATCGGGCGGGCGCACTCGAAGCTGCTCCGCGAAGGCCCGACCGATCAGCAGCCTCGGGCCGGAGTGCCCTGGCGGATCCATGAACGGAAGGATGTTCGCAGCCACGTCGGCACAGACGTATCGCTCTCGATTCCTTTCGTGGACCACCGCGTATCGTGCCGGGGCGTTCCCCAGTCGGTCGTCGTCGAGCGCGGCGGCGACGTCCTCGTAGCGTGTAAGCAGCCAGGGACCCGCTGGCGTGCGATGCACCGGCTCGCTCCGGCGAAGCCGGCCGAAGAAGGGATAGGGATCCCGTACGAAGTCCGGATCGCGCGGATCGAAGCTCCAGGCCTCCGATTCGCGCGTGTCTTGCTCCCCGGCCGCTGAGCTACGCCTGAGCCAGCGTAGCATCGAGCGCCTTGGCGATCTCGGCCTCGTTCTTTGCTAGATGGGCACGTACCGCACGAAGCTCGTCCTCGCTCGGGCGCTCGCCCGCCGCGAGGCGTGCAAGCAGCTGCACGTCGTAGTAGCGGATGGCCGCGGACAGAACGAACACCTCGTCGACGAGGTCCGCGGTCGTGCTGGGAGAGCAGATATCGGCCACGTTGTCGCACGCGAGCCGCACGTGAACTCCACCAGCGAGGAGCTCCAGCACACGTGGAATGCTGTTGTCCCGCGGTGTCGCGAGCGGCCGCAACTGTCGCATGCCGAGCGCGGCCGACGGGCAGACGATCACGCCGACCCCCTGCTCCACCAGGCCGGCGACGAGCGCGTCGAAGCGCCCCTGGTCGTACGTGGTCGGCGACACCATGTGCACGACCCAAACGGAGGGCTCGCCCTCGACCGCACCGGGTCCGCCATGTGCGCGCATCACCTCCAGGAGGCGCTCGGTCCCTCGCTCCGAGGGCTCCACCCGCTGGTCGGTGTGGACATGCAGGGGCTTACCGAGCTCGGAAGCCAGCGCGAGCACCCTACGGCAGCTTTCCTCGAACCCGATGTGCTCTGGGTAGTCGTCGACGTCGTCGGCCTCCGGCAGCGCGGCGAGGAAGTCGGCGCGGCGGGCGCCCTCTTCGTAGATCTCCCAGCGTTCGGGCTGGCAGTCCCTGAATCCGAGCGGTGTGTACGCACCCAACCGGAGCTCGATCTCGGTTCGGCGGGCATCGGCCAGCTCGGTGAGGGTCTCGAGCGCCGACAGCCCTACCCGGTCCGGCGTCACGTCCACCAGCGTGTCCGCCCGTCGGGTGTTGCACGCCACCATCGTGTCGAGGGCTTCACTGACGCGACGCCGGAGATCGGCCGGTTCGTACGCCGGCCCCTCGTGGAGCGCCCCGATGAGGCCGTGCTTCTGCTTCAGCGACACGTGCGAGTTGGGCAGCACCCGATGGTCGGCGGTCTCGAGGTATCGGTCGTCGAGGGTACCGTAACGATCCAAGTGCAGATGGGCGTTGAACATCCCGCCCAGTTCGGCGATCGCCCGCTCGAGGCGCCGGTAGAATGGAGTCGAGGGCGTGCTTCGCGTCATGCGGTCCTGCCGGTCAGGCGGCGGAGGGCGACGGACAGCGCGGCGGGTCGGGGGAGCCGTTCTCGGAGATACGACCAAACCGCCCGTCCCGGCAAGACCACGACGGTGCGCTCGAGGGCGGTCGTGCGGACTCCGCCGTTCCAGTCGCCCCCGCACACGATCTGGACCCCGAGACGCCAGGGACCCGGAGCGAGGGGCGCCCGGACGTCGAGCTCCACCGAGGTTCGGTCGCCGGGCTGGAGCGGCTCGTCGAGCTCGACCACGGCGTCGAAGTAGAGGCTCCCTCCTCCGGGGCGTCCCCAGCGCGTGAAGAGCCCCGTGCCCGCGGGCCACGGGGCGTCGCCCATGTTGTGCAACTGGAGCCGTAGCCGGTGCCCGCTCCTCGACACGAGCGAGCGCGGAAGGTCGCCCTCGATGGCAACCGCCGGTCGACCGACGGTCTCATCCGAGCCTCCACGGGTTCCAGACAGCTCCTTGGCGAGTGCCCGGATCGCCACGGGGTCCCGGAGGATATCGAGGTGCGTCGCGCGACTCGG
>JAHEKM010000144.1:0-3875 GCA_024638325.1 Gemmatimonadota bacterium
CGAGGTCGGCGATCACTTCGATTTCGAGGGGCTCGGGCTGCAGCTCCGCAGCGGCACCCGCCAGGTCCCGGAACGCCCAGTCGTAGATCCCCCCGGCAGAGGGAGTCCAGGTCGCGGTGAAGTCCGAGCCGTCGACCTGCATCGCCAGCGCGGCCGTGCCCGTCGAGTCGACGAGCTGCACGGACGACAAGGGTCGGCTGGCCGCCCCCTCGATGTCGACGCGAGAGCCCTCGGGGAGACGGAGCGGCGGCGCGTCGCCACGGAACTGATCCGCGGGGATGCCCGTGTGCGGCGGATACGTCACATCGATGACGAGGTCGCTGACGAAGAGCGGGTCGATGGGGACGATGGTGAACGTCTCGGTGCGCGAGCCGTCCGGCAGGTCGACCCGGTACTCGATCCGCTCGGAGACCGCCTCGAACACGTGCATGGCCCGACCGCGGTCCACCGGAATCAGGCGAGACCGGGCGACGTCGCCGGCGGCCTGCCAAGCGAGGGCCACCTCGGAGCGTCCCTCGGCGGCCACCATGACGGACACGTCCGTGCCGCGCATCACCTCGATGTCGCCCGGCGTGACGGCCACAGCCGGCAGCACCGGGTCGGCCGCGATGCGGAGTGGCGCGGTCACGCCGGCCCATACGTGCGCGGTTCGCTCGGGCGTGGTCACGCCCAAGGCCACGAGCGCCAGAAAGGAGACCGACGCCGCGATGAGCCCCCGGCGGGTCCACGAGGCAACGGAGCGGCCGAGGTCCCCCGCCAGATCCTCGGCCTCCCGGCCCTCCAGATCATTTGCGGTCCGGGCGACGGCACGTGCGGCGAGCGATCCCGACACCCCCGTCGGGAGCCCGCGTGACAACTCGAGCGAGCCCCTCACCGTACCCGCTTTGAGCCCGGCAGCCTGCTCGATGGACCGAGCGAGCGGAACCTCGCCGAACCACCGACGCGCACCCACCCACACCACCCCGACGCCCAGGGCGATACATAGCACGATGAGCGCGTCGAGCAGCGCAGGGACGTTGCTACCCGGTCGCCATCCTTCGTTGCCGACGACGACCCACGCGACGATGAGCAGCGCAACGATGCCGGTGACCACCCAGGGCGTGACAGCCAGGGCTGCACGGCGCCCAAGGTGGTCGCGGACCGAGGCGATGCGTTCGCCGAGCTGACGTGCGGAAGGACTCACGACGCGGACTGCCCAAGAACATAGAGGAAGAGGTTGACGCCCATGCGGAGCGCTTGCTCGCGGACGTCGACCGGGTCGTCGTGCACACCCTCGTCTTCCCACCCGTCCCCGAGATCGGACTCGAAGGAATAGAACACGACCAGCCGCCCCCCGTAGAAGACCCCGTACGCCTCCGGCGCCGCGCCGTCGTGCTCGTGGACCTTGGGCAACCCGTCGGGGAAGTCGTAGAAGACGTGGAAGACGGGGTGGTCCGGGGGTATCTGCGTGAGCTCCGCATCCGGGAAGATCTCGGCGATCTCGCGGCGAAATGACTCGTCGAGTCCGTAGTTGTCATCGGCGTGCAGGAAGCCGCCGCCGGTCAGATAACGACGCAGCGCGGTTCGCTCGGCGGGCGTGAAGCTGACGTTGCCGTGCCCCGTCATGTACAGGTAGGGGTAGTCGGAGAGCGCCGGATCGAGCGGCGTCACGTTCACCTCGCGCTCAGCGACTGGGATTCCCGCCCGTTCACGAACGGCAGCCAGCAGGTTCGGGAGCGACGAGGGGTTCGCATACCAGTCCCCACCGCCGTCGTACTGCAGACGGGCGATGCCGACGGGGTCGGCCGGGACCGGACCCGCCGCCGATGCAACGGTGGCGAGCGCGAGTAGGATCCAGTTCATTCTGTGGTTGCTGTACCCCGCTGAGGCCCTTGGAGGTCGTGCACGATACGGTACGCGTCGTTGCGCGCCAGGTCGAGCCGTGCGGCCACTTCCTTGGCGGCGCTCGACGGCTTCATGCCTTCGGCCAAGAGTTCCTGCGCGAGCGCACGGGCCAGCTCGGCCGAGCCGGCGTCGTGCGCCGGCTGCGGAGCCGGTGCCACCACGAGCGTGACCTCCCCGAGCGGCGGATTCGAGGCGTAGTACGCCGAAACCTCGCTCAGGCTTCCGCGGCGGACCTCCTCGTGGACCTTTGTGAGCTCCCTCGCCACGGCCACGAGTCGCTCGGGGCCGCAGGCCTCCGCCAAGGCATCCAGGAGCTCGACCAGCCGCTTGGGCGACTCGAACAGCACGACCGTTTCTTGAGAGCCCGCCACCCTTTCCAGGAGCTCCTTCCTGGCCCGTCCTTTCCTTTCGGGAAACCCCAAGAACGTGAAGCGCTCGCTGGGAAGTCCCGAGGCCACGAGCGCGGCGATTACGGCGCTCGGCCCCGGAATGGGCACGACCGGGTAGCCGGCCGAGAGGACGGCCGACACGAGCTTGGCGCCCGGGTCGGATACGAGAGGTGTCCCCGCGTCCGACACGAGCGCCAAGTCCTCCTGATCCGCGAGCCACCCGAGTACCGCGTTGGTGCGCTCGCGCTCATTGTGCGCGTGGAGTGAGACCAATCGGGCCGGCGAATCCACGCGCTCCGCCAAGATACGGCTACGCCTCGTGTCTTCGGCGAGAATCCGACGCACTCCTCTGAGCGTCTCCTCCGCTCGGGGAGACAGGTCGCTCAGGTTCCCGATCGGCGTGCTGACCACGTAGAGCGTGCCCACCGGGTGTTGACCGCGCGCCTACAGGTGCTGCTGGATCTTCTCCTCCAGCACCGTACGCGGCACGGCACCCACCACCTGGTCGATCTGCTCCCCGCCCTTGAAGAACAGGACGCTCGGGATCGACATCACCCGGAAGCGCGTGGTGACCTGAGGGTTGGCGTCGACGTCCAGCTTGCCCACGTGAACGCCCTTGTCCTTGTACTCGTCGGCCAGCTCGTTGACGATCGGGGCGATCAAACGGCATGGACCGCACCAGGCGGCCCAGAAATCGATCATATACAGACCTTCGCCCTGCTCGACTTCCTGGGCGAAGTTCGCATCGGTGATTTCAGTGATGGCTTCACTCGTTGGCATTCCATATCTCCTTGTCGCCGTACTGTACCGAATGTAGCATCCGGCGATGATTCACGTGTCGGACGCGAACCGCGCCATCGACCACATTGCGGTCGCCGTCCATTCCATTGAAGACAGCCGCGGTCTGTTCGAACTCCTCTCGGGTGAGACCTGTTCCCACCCCGAGACCCTCGAGGCCCAAGGCGTCAAAGTCGCCTTCGTCGGAGCCGTCGAGCTGCTCGAGCCGCTCGCTTCCGACACGACCGTCGGCCGATTCCTCGACCGACGAGGGCCTTCCCTTCATCACATCGCCTACCGCTCCGAAGACCTCGAGGCCGATCTCGCTCGGCTCGACGCGGCTGGCGTCGAGCTGATCGACCGTACACCACGGACCGGCGCCAGAGGCCACCGAGTGGCCTTTCTGCATCCGTCCGCCGGCGGAGGCGTGCTCATCGAGCTGGTCGAGCGACGCGACTGACCTCTCGCCCGGCCTCCTCCACTCACCCCCCTAATCCGCGACGGTTCCGGCGGGCTCCTACCGGGCCGCCATGATCCGCTCGAGGGGCACCTGCTCGACCAGCCACCGCCCCTCACCTGTCTGGACCACGACGAACGGCATCCCGCGAACCGCCGAGCCCTCGATGGTGAGATCGACCACGACGCGACGCGCGGGTCGCGTACGACCGGCCACGGCCTCCTCGCGCACGATGCGGTAGTCCTGGTGCTGGATGATGGACGCGATGGCGTCCATGCGTAGCTCGACCTCGATCTTCTGCGTGCACGCCGTACCGCTCCACGAGTGCCTTCATTTCGTCAAGCGCTCGGGGGCCCGATTTACTCCGG
>JAHEKM010000144.1:3885-7084 GCA_024638325.1 Gemmatimonadota bacterium
CACGCCGAGCCACCGAACCACGAGCCGATCTTCTTGAAGAAGCACCCGAACGAGCTACCCGTGTCCCACGAAGAGCCTTCGGACGTCCCGAACAGCCGGCCCATGGCCTCGAAGTCCCGCGCGTTGGAGGCCTGCAAGAAGCGCTCGACCGAGAGTTGAGCAGCGACAGGCGCTACCGGGACGTAGCGCGTGTTCGAGGCACACGCTGTCGACGCGAGTCCCAGGATCAAGAGGAGACCGAGCAGCCGGGGTCGGATCATGGGCGCCTCGCCATTCCAGGTGGAGGTTTTTGGAATCTCTGCAAAAGGTCCCGGCCCTGGAAGGGGCGTGGGAACCCTCAGGCGTTGGCCGTCTCCTTCGGCGTCTCCACATCGACGGGCGCAGCCGCGACGGGCTCGAAATCGAGGCCGCTGCCGCCGTGCGCGACGTCCACCCGAATCACCGTGCCCTGCGCGACCTCTTCGTCCAGCAGGTAGAGGGCCAGCGGGTCTTGAATCGAACGCTGAATCGCCCGCTTGAGCGGCCGCGCACCGAAGACCGGGTCATAACCCTCTGCTGCGAGGAACGCCTTGGCCGCCTCGGTCACTTCCAGGCCGATGCCTACGCCTTCGGCCAACTGCTCGACCCGGCCCAGCTGCAGGTCCACGATCTTCCTCAGCTCGGCTTCACCGAGGGGCCTGAACACCACCACGTCGTCCACGCGGTTCAAGAACTCGGGCCGGAAGTGCGTGTGCAGCTGCTGCCGCACGGTCGTCTCGACCTCGCTCCAGTCGCCCTCCCTCGCCCGCTCGAGGATGTATTGGCTGCCGATGTTGGAGGTCATGAGGATGACGACGTTCCGAAAGTCCACCGTACGTCCCTGCGCGTCGGTCAGCCGTCCATCGTCCAGGATCTGGAGCAGGACGTTGAACACCTCCGGGTGCGCCTTCTCGATCTCGTCGAAGAGCACGACCGCGTGCGGGCGCCGCCGCACGGCCTCGGTGAGCTGACCGCCCTCCTCGTAACCGACGTAGCCGGGAGGCGCGCCGATGAGCCTCGCGACGGCGTGCTTCTCCATGTACTCCGACATGTCGATGCGGACCATCGCCCGCTCGTCGTCGAAGATGAACTCCGCGAGCGCCCGGGCCGTCTCGGTCTTCCCCACTCCGGTGGGTCCCAGGAAGATGAAGGAGCCCACGGGCCGGTCCGGGTCCTGTAGCCCGGCCCTGGCTCGGCGCACCGCGTTCGAAACAGCCACCACCGCCTCGCCTTGGCCGATGACGCGCTCGCCCAGGTGCTGCTCGAGGTGGGTCAAGCGCTTTCGCTCGGACTCCATGAGCCGCGTGACCGGAATACCGGTCCATTCCGCCACCACCGCGGCGATGTCGTCGGTCTCGACTTCCTCCTTGAGGAACTTCTGCTCCTTCTGCAGCTCGTCGAGCCTGCCCGCGAGCGCTTCGATCTCGGCCTCGGCCTTGGGCACCTCCCCGTAGTTGATCTCGGCGGCCCGGTTCAGGTCGCCGGTCCGGGTGGCGCGGTCGGCTTCGACGCGCAGCTCCTCCACCCTCGTGCGGAGCGTCTGGATCTCCTCGATCACGTCCTTCTCGGCCTGCCACTTGGCCTTCATGCCCTGGCTTTGCTCGCGCAGCTCGGCCAGCTCGGCCTCGATCGCCTTGCGGCGTTCCTTGGCTGCGCCGTCTGGTTCCTTCTGCAGAGCCTGACGCTCGATCTCGAGCTGGACGATGCGACGCTCGACCACGTCGATCTCCTGCGGCAACGAATCGATCTCGATACGCAGCCTGCTCGCGGCCTCGTCGATGAGGTCGATCGCCTTGTCCGGCAGGAAGCGCCCGCCGATGTAGCGGTCCGACAGCTTGGCCGCCGCGATGACGGCGTCGTCCGTGATGCGCACGCCGTGGTGAAGCTCGTAGCGCTCCTTGAGCCCGCGAAGGATCGCGACTGCGTCCTCGACCGAGGGCGGAGCCACGTACACGGGCTGGAAACGACGCTCCAGCGCCGGGTCCTTCTCGATATGCTTGCGGTACTCGTCGAGCGTAGTCGCGCCCACCACGCGGAGCTCGCCGCGCGCCAGCGGTGGCTTGAGCATGTTACCTGCGTCGACGGCGCCCTCGGCCGCCCCCGCGCCGACGATGGTGTGCATCTCGTCGATGAAGATCACGTAGCGGCCGTCCGCCTCGGTGATCTCCTTCAGCACCGCCTTCATCCGCTCCTCGAACTCGCCCCGATACTTCGCGCCCGCGAGCATCGAGGAGATGTCGAGCTGCATCAGCTTCTTGTCGGCCAGCGAAGTCGGGATGTCGCCCTCGACCATGCGCTGCGCGAGCCCCTCGACGATCGCGGTCTTGCCGACCCCCGGCTCGCCGATGAGTACCGGATTGTTCTTCGTGCGACGTGCCAGGACCTTGATCACCCGGCGGATCTCCTCGTCCCTCCCGATGACCGGGTCCAGCTTGCCCTGCCGGGCCAGCTCCGTCAGGTCGCGCGAGTAACGGGCCAACGCCTGGTAGCTGTCCTCGGGCGATTGATCGGTCACGCGGTGTGATCCACGTACGGCCTCCAGTGCCTCTCGCACCTCGGACAGGGTCGCTCCCGCGTCCCTGAGGATCCGGCCGGCGTCGTCCTTCTCTCCGGTCAGGGCGAGCAGGAGGTGCTCGGTGGAGACGTAGTCGTCGCCGAGCTCCTTGGAGACGTCCTGCGCCTGGTCGAGCGCCGTGCGCAGGTCACGAGCGAGATTCGGCTCGGAGCCACCCTCTACCTTGGCCATGCGCTCCACCGCCTCGTTCGCGCGCTGCTGCACCAGCCCGACGTTGACCTCGAGCTTCTGGAGGATGGGCACGACGATTCCTTCCTGCTGCTGCAGGAGGGCGTTCAGGAGGTGGACCCCGTGGATCTCCGGGTTGCCACGCTTCCTGGCGTCGGCGGCTGCCATCTGGAGGGCTTCCGCCGCTTTGACGGTCAATCGCTCTGCGCTCAGCATCTCTGACTCCGATCTTGGCGGTCCGGGCGACCCAAGGCTGCCATTTCGGCAGCTTCGCCCTGTTCTGCCCTATGAATAGGGAAGTTTCGGGCCAGAGCCGACGGGGTCCGCACTCGAAGGGGGCCCCGGCCCCCGCAGTACGGAGGATCCCCGGACTACGGTCAGTTCACGACACCGACCGAGCCGAGGATGCGCAGGTACCCCGCCGCCTGATCCAACACA
>JAHEKM010000144.1:7094-7538 GCA_024638325.1 Gemmatimonadota bacterium
CCCCACGATCAGGGCGTTCGTGAGCGAAGTGCGCCCCCGACGCGAGGAGATTCGCCAGCACCAGCGCGCTGAGCGCCGCCCCTCGACGCTCAGCGCCCGGTACCCCGCTTCGCCGCCGCAAGACCGGTCAGTTCACGACACCGACCGAGCCGAGGATGCGCAGGTACCCCGCCGCCTGATCCAACACACCGTCGTCCAGCACCCACGTCAGCCCAGGGGGAATCCCCGGGACTGCGAGTTCGCCCAACTGGAGCTCTGGGAGCTCCAGATACGCTCCCACGCCGTCGATCAGCGCCCCTACTCCGGTCTCGACCGCCTCTTTGAGCGTCGCCTCCAGCATGATCATCGCCGGGGTCCGGAGGGCGTTGACGATCTGGACGTTGACCTCCGCGTCGTTCGTGAACTCGAACCCCACCGACCTGCCGACCGGATCGAAGCCGATCG
>JAHEKM010000145.1 GCA_024638325.1 Gemmatimonadota bacterium
CGGGTGCAGATGGACACGACCCTGCAACCGCAGCCTGCGCACGAGCCTGCGCAGCCGGCTGTCCATTTCACCGTCACCGAGCAGTACCAGCACCACGGGCGTGCGCACCTCGGCCATCGCCCGTACCAGCACATCCAGGCTGCGGCCGGCTGACAGCGCACCCTGGTAGAGCAGCACGTGTTGCGTATCCGCCAGGGCAAAATGCCGGTGGAAATACCGCGAGCCCGGTGCCAGTTCTGCCCGCGGTACGGCGTTGCTGATCACGTGTACGCCGGCCAGCCCGTAGCGGCTGCACAGTTCCGCGGCGATCGAAGCGTTGACCGTCGTGACCGCGTCCGCGCGGGTGATGTAACGCCGTTCGATCGCCGCCCACTTGCGTTGCTCGGCCGGTGACAGCTCCTGCTCGACGTACAACTCGTGGCTGTCGTACACCAGCGCCGCCCCGGCGGCCTCGGCGCAGCGCGCGGCAACCGCCAGCACCGGCAGGTCGTGGGCCACCACCACGTCGGGGTGCAGGTTGCCGGTGTCGGGCCCGATCTCGGGCGCTATCTCCGGCCAGAACAGACGATCGTAAAAACGCTCCGGGTCCATCAGGTGCCCGAGTACCAGGCGTTTCACCGCCCGCATGGGCTGCCGGTTGGTGCCGATCAGCCCGCGCAGCACGCGGTAGCCGTCAACCACCAGCCGTTCACGGCGCTGCCCGCCGCGCCCGGCACGCAGGCGGTGCACGCGGCGATCCTGGTCGACGCCGTCATCTCGCGGCATGGCCACGATCTGCACCTGCCAGCCGGCGTCTTCGAGGCTGTCCGCGCCGAGCGTGATGCGGCGGTCGATGTCCCGATCGGTCGTCAGCATCAGGATCCGACGCGCGCCGGCACGCTCAGGGCTGGCGATCAGTTCGCTGCACCAGCGTGCGCCAGCATGGCCGACACGATGGCCTGGCTGGCACGGCCGTCGCCGTACGGGGTGCGTGCCGGACGATCGCCCGGCGGCGACGCCGACGCGGCCTCGATGATCCGTTGGGCATCGTCGACATCGGCCTCGCACCCGTGGTCGTGGGATTGACGGCCAGCGCGTCGGCGATGGCTCTCGGTGGGCTGCTCGGACGAGAGGAGTCACCGGAGATGATCGAGACGATCGCGTCCTTGCACGTCGTTGCGAGGTAGGAAGGACGAGATCCCGGGGAGGAGTTCTACAGCGCCGGAAACTGGGAGCCCTCGAGCGCCCTACCCCCCCTCCAGCTCGGCCAGCACCTCACGCCACCGCTCCAGCTCGACTTCGTCGCCGGCCTTCTCGTGCGCCTTGCTGGTTCGGCCCCGTCTGAGGTAACCTCCGCCCCCACGTTTTCACGTCAGAGATCCATGCCCGTGCCGACTTTTTCCATGACCCGTCTCGCCCGACGCGCCTCGACCGCCGTCCTCTGCCTGGCCCTCGCCATGCCGAGCCTGGCCACTGCCCAGAACACCCAGGACCCCTACGTCGGCTTCACCGCCGCACGTGCCGCTGAGCAGGCCGTTTGCGAAGCGCGATTCCTGGAGCTTCCGTCGAGTGAGGCGTTCCGGGAGCACCTCCGTCTGATCACGTCCGCACCGCACCCCGCGGGATCGGCGGCACAGGTGGAGGTCGGCAACTACCTGACGCGCGTCATGAAGGCGGCCGGGCTCAGCGTGGAAGGGCACACATACGACGTCTACCTCCCGCAGCTAACCGACGACGTCGAGGCGTGGGTCATCACGCCCGAGCGGATCCGCCTCTCGAACCGGGAGCCGGCCGTGGACGGCGATCGCTTCTCTCATGATCCGGGCCTTCTGAACGGGTGGAACGCCTTCTCGGGCTCGGGCGACGTCACGGGTGAAGTCGTCTACGCCAACTTCGGACGCCGCGAGGACTACGAGGCCCTCGACTCCATGGGCGTCGACCTCACCGGGCGCATCGTCGTCGCGCGATACGGGGGCAACTTCCGCGGCTTCAAGGTCAAGTTCGCCGAGGATCGCGGCGCGGCAGGCGTGATCATGTTCAACGATCCCGGTGCCAGCCGAGGCGAAGACGCGTACCCCGAGGGACCGATGATGAACGGGGAGACGATCCAGCGAGGCTCGGTCCTGACGCTCCCATGGACCGGCGATCCCCTCACGCCCTTCGAGCCCGCGCTGCCTGTCAGCGGGGAGCGGGGTCATGTCGAGCGCCTGGATCCCGATGACGTGCCCATGCCCACGATTCCCGTCCTCCCCCTCGGGTATCTGGCCGCAGAGGAGATTCTGAACCGCATGGCTGGACGCGAAGCGCCGGAGGAGTGGCGGGGCGCCATCGAGGGTTCGTACCGCCTCACCGGAGGTCCGGGGCTCACCGTCCGGGTACGTGTGAATCAGCCACGTGCCCTGACACGCGCCGTGAACGTCGTGGGCACTGTGACCGGGTCCGAGTATCCCAACGAGTGGATCATCCTCGGGGCGCACTACGATCCGTGGGGCTTCGGAGCCATCGATCCCAACGGTGGCACGGCGATGCTCTTGACGTTGGCCGAGGCCCTCGGTCAACTCGCCGACGAGGGGTGCCGCCCCCGTCGCTCCATCCTCATCGCCCACTGGGACGCCGAGGAGGCGGGAATCATCGGCTCCACCGAGTGGGTCGAGGAGTTCATGGATCCGTTGACCGTCGATGCGGTCGCCTACATCAACGCCGACGGCGCCGTCTCCGGGCCCAACTTCGGCGGTTCGTCCTCGCCCTCCCTGAAGGGCACCATTGTCGACGCCCTCGACGACGTGGCGTATCCCGGCACGGACCTCACCGTGCTGGATTGGTGGCGCACCGAGAGAGGCGAGACCGAGCTGGGCAACCTCGGCGGGGGCTCGGACCACGTGGGGTTCTATACCCACGCCGGTGTGCCGTCGGCTGGCCTCTCCACTGGCGGGCGAAGCGGTGTGTACCACTCCAACTACGACAACTTCGCGTGGTTCGAGCGCTTCGGTGACACCGAGTTCGTCTTCGGGCCCATGCTTGCCCGGGTCGACGGCCTCGTCGCGCTTCGCCTGGCCAACGCCGACCTGATCCCGTACGACGTCGTCCGCTACGCCACCGACACCCGGGTCCACGTGGAGACCCTCCTCGAGGTCGCCGAACAGAGAGACGTCGACGTCGATCTCAGCCGGCTGGTCGATGCCACCAGAGGGCTCGAGGCCGCCGCGTCTCGGTTCTCAGCCGCCCGGGACCGCAGCCTGGAAGGCGAGGCCGCAGCGCTCTCGACGCCCGTGGCCGACCGGACCAACAGACTGCTTCGGCAGTTGGAGGACGCCTGGCTCGACGACGAAGGGCTCCAGGATCGGCCCTGGAGCCGCAACCTCTACGTCTCGCCGGACCCGTTCAGTGGGTACGCGTCGTGGATGCTGCCCGGCGTGCGCTACGAGATCGAGACGGACGACCCCGCCGAGGTCCCGGAATGGGAGGCGAAGTACATCCGCGCCATCGAGCGGCTGGTGGACGTGCTCGATCGGGCGACGGTGGAGCTGGAGGGTTGAGACGCGTGCCGGTCGGCAGCCGGCGCCGCACCCACCGCGCCGGACCCCGCGATCGACTTCCTGGCTGGGCGCCCCGCGAAGGAGCGCCCAGCCAGAGCGTCTTCACCGCCTACCCAGCGGTCGGCACCACATTCTGGTTCACCCGGAAGAGATTCGTCGGATCGTACGCGTTCTTTACCTCGACCAGGCGCGCGTAGCTGGTCCCGTAGGCCGTCTCGACCCTGTCGCCCTCCTCCTCGGTCATGAAGTTCACGTACGCTTCGCCGGTCGCGAGGGGAGTCAATCGGTCGTAGAGCTCCCGGCACCATGCGATGCATCGGTCATCGGCCTCCGGGTCACTCCACCGCCCGTGCACGTTCATCAAGAAGGCTGCGCTGCGCCCCTGGTATGCAGTGGCGTCGTCGGGCACCCGCCCCTGAGCTCCGCCCAGCTGAGCGAAGAAGACTTCGGACTGCGGGTCGGGTAGCGTCGGGACGAACTCAAGGACGGCGTCGATCACATCGTCGCTCATCTCCGCGAAATCGTGCGTCTTCCAGTAGTTCCGAGCACCCGGCTCCAGCAGCGGATCGAACGCCTGTTGCCAGCCGGCGAACGGGTGTGGCCCGATGACGTCGGCGATCGGGTTGCCGATGGCGCGCAGCGGCGCGAGCGCTACCTCGCCCTCCGCCATGTCGCCGGCGTACATCGCCGCCAGGACGACGACCTCCGTTCCGTGGACCTCCTCCGGCAGGAACGGCAGCGGCGGTGCCTTCCGCATCACGACCCACACCGTGACCTCGTCGGGCACGCCCTGGAGATAGTCGCGGTAGGCGCGGAGCAACTCGGGAGCGTCCGAGAACGGGTGCACGATGAGTCCGGACAGAACCTCGGGTCCAACGGCATGCGCCTGAAACTCGAACGACGTCACGACGCCGAAGTTGCCACCCCCGCCCCGGAGCCCCCAGAACAGATCCGCGTGCTCCGACTCACTCGCGACCACCATGGAGCCGTCCGCGAGGACGACGTCGGCGGAGAGCAGGTTGTCCACGGTCATGCCGTGCTTGCGGCTCAGCCATCCGAAGCCCCCACCGAGTGTCAGTCCCGCGATGCCCGTCGTCGAGTTGATTCCGGTCGGCACGGCAAGGCCGTGTGCCTGGGTCGCCGCGTCGAGGTCGCCGAGGGTCGCGCCAGGCTGAACACGGACCTTGCCCGACCCCGGATCGACGGACACCGCCTTCATCCGTGCGAAGGAGATCATGACGCCGCCGTCGCAGACCGCGTTGCCGGCGATGTTGTGGCCAGCGCCGTGGATCGACAGGAGAAGGCGATGCTCGCCCGCGAAGCGAACCGCGCCAGCGACGTCCTCCGCGCTCTCGCACATGACGATCAGGCCGGGGCGACGATCGATCATGTCGTTCCAGATCGAGCGCGCCTCGTCGTATCCGGCAGTCGACGGTGTGAGCAGTTCACCGTCGAGCGATTCCGAAAGTGAGATGACCGTCGCGTCGTCGAGGGTGACGATGCCGCCATCGAGGGTCGTGAAGTCGGACACGGGATGCTCCAGGATGAAGAATGGCTGGCCGAAGGCACCGGCCGCCTCAGTGAATAAGGCACAAAGCGCTGGGAAAAAGGCTCATCGGGTGAATCCCGATGAGCGGGTGAGCCATTCCAGCCCCTCTTCATGCCTTACTATGTGTGAAGCGCGACCGACCGATCGAACGGAGGAAAGAGAAGCTGAGCGACGAGGGCGAGGTCACGGTGTTGCTGAGGGAGCTTTCCGGAGGAAACCGGGAGGCGCTCGAGGCGCTCGTGCCCATGGTCTACGAGCAGCTCCGGGCCATCGCTCGCCGCCAGATGGCTGGAGAGGCCGAGGGTCATACGCTCGATGCCACCGCGGTCGTCCACGAAGCGTATCTGCGAATCGCGCAGCTCAACCGGATCGAGTGGCAGGACCGGGCACACTTCTTCGCCATCGCGTCGCGCGCCATCCGACGGGTCCTCGTGGACCACGCCGTGCGGCGGAGCGCGCAGAAGCGTGGCGGCGACCGGCAGCGGATCGACCTGGGCGACATCGCGCTCTTCGCGGACGAGGACACCGACGCGGTACTCGCCCTGAACCAGGCGCTCGACCGGCTCGAGCAATTGGAACCCCGACAGGTCCGAGTCGTGGAGTGTCGCTTCTTCGGCGGTATGAGTATCGAAGAGACGTCGGCTGCTCTCGATGTTTCGAAGGCGACCGTGAAGCGGGATTGGGTGCTGGCCCGTGCCTGGCTCAACCGGGAGCTGTCCGATGGCTGACGAGAAGCGCGGGCGCGTCGGCCGGGCCATCGCCGAACTGAAGCGCCGACGGGTGTTCCGCGGCCTCGCGGGGTACGCGATCGTCGGGCTGGCGGTGGCCGAGGGAGCCGACATCTTCTTCCCGTCCCTGGGCTTTCCGGCCTGGACACCCGACCTCGTCGCCGTCCTCGTCGTCCTGGGATTCCCGATCGCGGTGGTGCTGACGTGGACGTTCGACGTGGTTCCGGACCGAGGCCGCGCCGCCGAGTCGAGCGCGGCTCCGCCCGGCCCCGCCACGCGGTCCGAGCCAGCAGTCGCCGCCAAGGACCCGGCGGCGCGCTGGACGCTGGTCCAGGAGCTGTTCGGGCAGGCGCTCGACCTCTCCGAAGCCGAGCGCCAAGCGTTCCTCACCGGCGCCACGAGATCCGATCCGTCCCTGCGCGGTGAAGTGCTTTCCCTTCTCGAGGCCCACGAAGGCCCGGGTGTGCTCGATGGCCTCCGGGACCGCGTCGTCGGACCCATGCTGGAGTCCTCCCGCTCCGTGGAGGAGTTGGAGGGGGGGACCGTGCTCCACTACGAGATCCTCGAGAAGCTCGGCGGCGGGGGGATGGGCGTCGTTTACATGGCCCGTGACACCCGACTGGGGCGGATCGTCACGCTCAAGTTCCTGTCCGCCCACCTCCTCTCGGATCCCGAAGCCAAGGATCGCTTCCTCGTCGAAGCGCGTGCCGCGGCGTCCCTGGATCATCGCAACCTCTGCACGATCCATGAAATCGCCGAGATGGACGACGGTCGACTCTTCATCGCGATGGCCTACTACGACGGTGAGACGCTGCGGCGCCGGATCGGGCGCGGACGCATGGAGATCACGGAGGCGCTGGACATCGGGGCGCAGATCTGCCGTGGCCTGGCGTGTGCCGCGGACGGAGGCGTCATCCACCGTGACGTGAAGCCGGGCAACGTCATGCTCACGGCCGACGGTACCGTGAAGATCGTCGACTTTGGCCTCGCGAAGGTGTCCGGAGGAGAGTTGACGCGGACCGGGGCGCGTATGGGGACCGTCGCGTACATGAGTCCCGAGCAGACGCGCAGCGACGCGGTGGATCAGCGCACCGACATCTGGTCGGTCGGTGTCGTCCTCTACGAGATGCTGTCCGGGAAACGCCCTTTCCGCGGGGGGTCCGACCAGGCCGTCGTCCACGCGATCCTCAACGAGGACCCGCCGGCACTCGATGTGCTCGTACCGGACCTGCCACCGAGCATCGTCGCCGTGGTCGAGCGTGCCCTCCACAAGGACCCCGCGCGACGGTATCCCGACGCCGCGAGCCTGCTCCGGGAGCTCGAACGGCTGCTCGCCGATCCGGACAGCCGAGGACCGGGGGACTCGGTACCGAGTTTGCCAGCGGATGGCGAGCGGCGCCTCATCACGGTGCTGTCGTGCTCCATCAGCGGTTTCGAGGCACTGGTCGACACCATGGAGCCCGAAGCGGCGGACCAGAAGCTCGCGACGCTGCGCGGCAGGGTGCAGGGCGTCGTCGAAGACTACGGCGGCGTTCTCAACCAATTCTCGGACGACCACTTCGTTGCGCTCTTCGGCGTGCCTGTCGCCCACGAAGACGATGCGTTGCGTGCGGTGCGCGCCGCGCTGGAGATCCGCGAGTCGCGTACCGGCGAGGAGGCCATCGTCCTCCGTTCCGCGGTCGGCGCCG
>JAHEKM010000146.1 GCA_024638325.1 Gemmatimonadota bacterium
GGCGTGAGCACGGCGATTCTGGACCGGGCGGAAGGGGAGCCGCGCTCGGTCACCGCGCTCTTCCAGGACATCACCGACCAGGAGAGAATGGACGAGCTCAACGTGCGGGCCGAGCGACTCTAGGCCGTGGCCGCGCTGTCGGCGTCGCTCGCCCACGAGATCAAGAACCCGCTCGCTTCGATACGAAGCGCGGTGGAGCAGCTCGCGCACGGACGCATCGACGGAGACGACCGCGCCATCTTGGAGAGACTCGTCCTGACCGAATCGGACCGACTCAGCCGCCTCCTCTCGGAGTTCCTCGACTATTCCGGCCTGCAGATGAGCGCCCGCGAGGAGATCGACCTTCAGGAGCTCGTGCGCGGGTGCCTCGTGGTGGTGAAGCAGCACCCCGAGACCAAGGGCGTGGAGATCAGGTCGGAGGTCGCCGACGGGCCCGTGCCGATCTTGGGCGACGCGGATCTCATTCACCGGGCCTTGTTCAACCTCGTGCTCAATGGCGCCCAGGCCGCGGGCAAGGGAGGGCGCGTGCTCGTGACGCTCGAGGATGAGCGGGACCGGCCGCGACCCCGCGGCACCGATATCGAGTACCCGGTTCGGCTCACGGTCTCGGACAGCGGCGAAGGCATCGAGTCAGAGGCACGCACGCGCGTCTTCGATCCCTTCTTCACCACCAAGGCCGGGGGTAGCGGACTCGGCCTGGCGGTCGTGCACCGGGCCGTCGAGGCCCACGCCGGGGCGACCTTCGTGGAGAAGGGACCGGAGGGTGGAGCCCAGTTCGTGATCTACCTGCCGGGCGTGCCCATGGGCGCCGCCGTGGAGGCCAACTGAGATGAAGATTCTGGTCGTCGACGACGAGACCGCGATCCTCGAGACGCTGGCCATCCTCTTCCGGGGGGAGGGCTACGACGTGACCGTGGCAGACTCTGGCCCAAAGGCGCTGGCGGCGCTCGAGGACGAGAAGCCCGACATCGTGCTGACAGACATCCGTATGCCCGGGGCGGGAGGACTGGACGTCCTGACGCAGGCGCGCGAAGTCGATCCCGAGATGCCCGTGATCCTCATGACGGCCCAGGCGTCCTTGCAGTCGGCCGTTCGCGCGGTCAACGAGGGCGCTTACTACTACCTGCAGAAGCCGTTCGCCAACGACGAGTTGCTGGCCATCTGCAAACGGGCCGCTGAGGCCCGTGAGCTCAAGGTCGAAAACAAGCGTCTGAAGAAGGAGATCAGCAAGCGAACCCTCGGGGACGCGACGCGGCCCATCGGCGCCGCGTCACGTTTCACCGACGTGCTGGAGCTCGCCGAGACCGTCGCCGCGACCGACTCGACCGTGCTCATCTCGGGTGAGAGCGGGACGGGTAAGGAGGTCGTGGCCAAGTACATCCACGGGCTTTCCGACCGCGCCGAGGGTCCCTTCCTGTCCATCAACTGTGGCGCGCTTCCGGAGAGCCTCCTGGAGAGCGAGCTCTTCGGGCATGTGAAGGGCTCGTTCACGGGGGCGGTGAAGGACAAGGACGGACTCCTCGTGGCGGCAGCCGGTGGGACGTTCTTTCTCGACGAGATCGGGGAGATGAGCCCGTCGACTCAGGTGCGTCTATTGCGCGCGATCCAGGAGCGCGAGGTCATCCCGGTCGGTGCGACGAAGGCGGTGCCGGTCGAAGTGCGCATTATCGCCGCAACCAACCGGGACCTCGAAGAGGAGATTACCCGCGGGGCGTTCCGGAGCGACCTGTACTACCGGCTGAACGTGATCCAGCTGCATCTACCGCCGCTGCGTGAGCGCCCCGAGGACGTCCCGCTGCTGGTCACGCACTTCCTCGATCGGCTGGCGAGAACCGATGGAGGAAGGACCGTGAGCCTTACCGACGAGGCGCTCGAGGTCCTGTCCAGGTACGACTGGCCGGGCAACGTCCGCGAGCTCGAGAACGCCCTGGAGCGGGCCGCCGTCCTGTGCGGCGGCGACGTCATCGGGCCCGAGGCGCTTCCCGAGCGCGTGCGTGAGGCGCCGCGGCCTCGCGTCGTGGCCGACCCGACTCCGCCGAACCCGACCATGGAGGTCGTGGAACGGGCGTACATCCAGTGGGTGCTGCAGGCCGAAGGCGGCAACAAGACGCGCGCCGCCGAGGTGCTCGGCATCGACCCCTCCACACTGTACCGCAAGCTCAACCGCTACGGGATCGAGGAGTGATGAGCCAAGACCAGAGCCGCGAACAGCCTATCATCCGCCACGCCATCGTTCCCGAGACCGGGCTGGCCGAACGCCGGGCCATGGGCGAGGAACTCCCGTACGACCGGGTGAAGCTGTCGGTCGTGATCCCGGTCTTCAACGAGGTGCGTACAGTCGAGTCCCTACTCCGGAGAGTGCGCGAGATCCCGGTGCGCCATCTCGAGGTCATCGTAGTCGACGACGGCTCGACCGACGGCACGCGCGACCTGCTACCCAAGCTCGACGGTTCCTTGATCGACCGGCTGGAGATGCACGATGTGAACCGCGGGAAGGGGGCTGCGCTCCGTACCGGCTTCAAGGCGGCGACGGGTGACGTCGTGGTGGTTCAGGATGCGGACCTCGAGTACGACCCGCTCGAGATCCCGATGCTGCTCAAGCCGATCTTGCTCGACAAGGCGGACGCGGTATACGGCTCGCGTTTCCTGGGTGGGCCGCACAGGGTTCTCTTCTTCTGGCACTCCGTGGGCAACCGCTTCCTCACGCTGCTGTCCAACATGTTCACCGACGTGAACCTGACGGACATGGAGACCTGCTACAAAATGGTCCGCCGGGAGCTGCTGGAGACGCTGCCGCTCTCAGCCAACCGTTTCGGGATCGAGCCGGAGCTCACGGCCCGGCTCGCGCAGGCGGGCGCGCGCATCTACGAACTCCCGATCAGCTACGACGGGCGCTCGTACGACGAGGGTAAGAAGATCGGCTGGAAGGACGGTGTGTCAGCGCTCTGGAGCATCTGGAAGTACAACGTGTTCGGACCGCGGGCGCCGCACTGGTCCCCACCCGAAGTCGCGCTGTGGGACCGCCCGGAGCGCATCGCCGAAGTGAGCTCGTCCGGTAGCGCCACCTGACGTGGAGAGGCTCGGCAGCCCAACACGCGACCCACGCTCGGCCGCTCTACTGGTGGGTGTGCTGGCGGCCGCGGTCTTCGCGAACTCCCTGGGTAACCAGTTCGCGTACGACGATCACCACATCGTCTTCCAGAACACGGCCATTCACAGCCTGGAGACGCTGCCCGGGGCGCTGATCACCCCCTATTGGCCGAACGACTACGGTCGCGAGCTCGGCCTCTGGCGGCCGGTGACCACGGGTGCTTTCGGGCTACAGTGGGCGTTGGGCGGTGGCTCGCCCCTCGTGTACCACGCGGTGAACGTCCTCGCGCACGTCGCGTCGTCGGTGCTGGTCGTGCTCCTGCTCGCACAGCTGATGCCGTTGGCGGCTGCATGGGTGGCCGGGCTGCTCTTCGCGGTGCACCCGATCCATGTGGAGGCCGTCGCCAACGTGGTGGGCTTCTCGGAGGTCTTTTCGACCGTCGCGATTCTGGCCGCCTGCCTGATCCACGTGCGCGGTCCTGAGCGCACGGGCTGGGGTGCGGCCCTGGCAATCGGTGCGCTCTACGCGGTGGGCTTCGGCGCGAAGGAGAGCGCGGTGACGTTGCCGGCGCTGATCTTCCTGCTGGACGCGGCCCGCCGACGTATCGGCTGGGGCGAGCTGGGAGCATACGTACGACAGCGGTGGCGCGGCTACGCGGTTATGGCAGTCGTGGCGGCCGGCATGCTCGCCGGGCGCTTTGCAGTGCTCGGGAGCGTGGCAAGACCGTTCGCGCCGTTGGGGGCGAGCCAGCTCGAGGAGCTCCCGCGCATCTGGACGCTGGGCGAGATCTGGACGCACTACGTCCGCCTCTGGGCGTTTCCGCTCGACCTGTCGGCGGACTACTCCCCAGACGTCATCCCGGTCTCCATCGGCTGGCATCTCACCAGCGCCCTCGGCGCCGCGCTCGCAGTCCTGGTGCTGATGACCGCGCTCATCGCCTGGCGGCGTGGAGACATGACGCGCGACGCCCTGGCCACGCGCGCCGCTGCCTTCGGCGTCGTCTGGTTCGTCATCGCGATCTCCCCGGTCTCGAATACGGTCTTCCTCTCGGGGGTGCTTCTCGCCGAGCGGACGCTGTACCTCCCCTCGGTCGGACTGGCCGCGGCGTCGGGCTGGCTCATCGTGCGGCTCTGGCGCGAGCGACGGCTGGCAGCGGGAGCCTTGCTCGCGGCGGCCCTGATCGCCTTCTCGGCGCGGACCTGGACGCGCACCCCGACCTGGCACAGCAACGCGTCGGTCTTCGCCAATCTCATCGGCGACCACCCCTATTCGGGCCGCTCGCAGTGGATTCTGGGAGACGAGTTCCTGCGCATCGACGCCGAGTCGGAGGCTCTCCGGGCCTACGCCTCGGCCATCGGCATCCTGGGTCAGGACTACCAGCTGCTGACGGAGATCTCCATGCGCATCATCGGCACCGAGCGCTACAGGCTGTCCGAGTTTCTCCTCCGTCAGGCGATCGACGTGGATTCGACGTTCGCTCTCGGCCCGGCTCTCGTGGCCGTGCTGCGGGCGGAGCAGGCGGATGCCACCGGCACGGAACGGTACGCTCGCATGGCAGTCCGCATACTCGAGGACGATGGGGTGCGCTGGCATCTGCTGGCCTATGCGCTCGCAGCGCAGGGCAAGTGGGACGAGGCGATCCCGGCGCGCGCGCGCGCAGAAGCCCTGATCGACACGGGCTTCTGGCAGGCTCGGATGTACCAGGCGTACCTGAGGCAACGGGACGGGGACCGGGTCGGGGCCCTCGCGGCCATCGATTCGGCTTGGGCCGCCGTCGCCACCGAGGTGGGCCGCGCCGCGCTCGATTCGGTCAGAGTGTCCGACTTCGGCCTCGAACCTCTACTGGTCGCGGCGTCCGACGGCGCCTGAGCGGGGTGGAAGCGTGCCCTGCGCTGTGCCACCGGCCTCTTGCAAATCGCGGAGCATTTGCAGAATCCCAGACCATTTACCCCCTTTTCGGGGGTGTCCAAACAAAGTTGTTGCCCTGTAAGTGACTGAGCTTTATATACTTGACCCTAGTTGGCACGGTTTGGACCTGCTCTTGCGAAACAAGAGCCGCGTTGTGCCCTGTTTCACATCACACCTGGAGCATCACCATGCGGGACAACAAGGGCTTTACCCTGATCGAGCTCCTCATCGTGGTCGTGATCATCGGAATCCTGGCGGCCATCGCCATTCCGAAGTTCTCCGCCACGCGTGAGAAGGCCTACTTTGCGGCCATGAAGTCGGATCTGAAGAACCTGGCTAGCCAGCAGGAGATCTACTACTCCGACAACTACACCTATAGCAGCGTCGTCGCGGACCTCGGCTTCGTCGAGTCCAATGGCGTGAACGTCACGATCGCCGGCGAGGGCACCACGGGTTGGAACGCCACCGCCACGCACGACGCTCTTACGGCGACCGAGGGCTGCGAGATCTTCTACGGGTCCGCCCCGAACCCCGGTGGTCCTGGGGCCGCGACGAGCCCCGGCGAGATCGCCTGCACGAGCTAAGCTCGGCAACGCAGGACCCGCATCGAGATGCGGGTGTGACCTGAAGCACCAAGGGCAGTCCGGGCCTCCGCGCCCGGGCTGCCCGGGTCGCTTTAGGGCAGGGTGGCGCCCCCGCCCGGGTTGCCTCGCCCGCGCCGCCCCTTCCAACTTGAGCCCGTGACGTCGACCTCGCTTCGCTCGAGAAGGCTGCTTGTCCGGCTCGCCCTCCTATTCGCGGTGCTGCAGGTCATCGCGGTCGGAGGCGCGCTCCTCACGACGCCTGCGCTACGTACTCAGGGGCTCGGCACGTGGGTGCTCTTGGGTCTCGGGGTCGCCGATCTCGTGCTCCTCGCCCTCTTCGCGAGCTGGTTGATCCGAGACGCAGCCACGGTGGGCACGGATCGACTCGCGGGTGACGTGCAGCGCATCGCCGACGGCGACTATCACCACCGGGTCGGCGACTCCCACCGCGCCGACCTCCGCGAGATCGGCGCCAGCGTCAACCGCTTGGCGGACCGACTGATCGCGGACCAGAGGCGGCTCGCGGAAAACATCCAGTCGCTCGAAGAGACCAATCGTGAGCTCGTCGCGCTCAGGGACCAGATGGTGCACTCGGCTCGGCTCGCTTCCGTCGGCACGCTGGCCGCCGGTATCGCGCACGAGGTCGGCAACCCTCTCGGGGCCATCGTAGGGTTCGTGGACGTGGCGCGGTCCCGTGCCGAGAAGGCCGGTGCGGACACGGAAATCCTGGACTCGATCCGCGCGGAGGCGACGCGCATCGACCGCATCGTTCGAGGCCTGCTCGACTACGCCCGCGTACCGGACGACAGCGCTCGCCTGGCACCGGCCGCCCAGGTCTTGGCGGACGTGCGGGAGCTCCTCACCAATCAGGGGAAGCTCGATGGTGTCGAGGTCGACTGGGACGTATCGCCCGACGCGCCTGGCCTCGTCACCGAGCCGCACCGTCTTCAGCAGGTCGTCGTCAACCTGCTGCTCAACGCGATCGACGCGCTCGAGGAGACCGCGTCGCCGAAGATCCGCGTCCGGCTCGCCGATGAAGAAGGCGAGCTCACGCGCCTTCGACCCAGGCGCGAAGACGACCCACCTGGCGTGAACTACATGCACCGACGTCGCATCGCCGACGACGAGGTTGGGATCGACCCCGTAGCCAGGGCGACGCGAGTGACCGTGATCGAGGTCTCGGACAACGGTCCTGGTATCGACCCGGACGCGGTCGAGCGGGTGTTCGACCCCTTCTTCACGACCAAGGAGCCAGGTAAGGGCACAGGTCTGGGTCTGTCGATCTGCGCGAGGCTCGTCGAGGGCATGGGCGGGCAGATCGAGGCGAGCACCGGACCCGAGGGAGGCGCCCGCTTCGAGATACGACTTCCTGGCATCGAGGAGTCGAGTGGGGCTACAGTCGTGACCTCAGCATCGGAAGCCGTGGAGGTGCCTTGAAGGTTCTGATCATCGACGACGACGCGGGGCTCAGGAAGTCCCTCTCGCTCATTCTGGACGACGCGGGCTACGAGGTCATCCAAGCCGAAGACGGGGAGATGGGTCTGCGCGTCGCGGCGGAGGAGGATCCCGACCTCATCCTGTGCGATGTGCGCATGCCCAAGCTCGGGGGTATCGAGTTCCTCGAGGCGTATCGGGAGGCCGGCGGCGGCGCGCTCGTACTGGTGATGACGGCGTATGGGAGCCTCGACCTCGCCATGGAGGCGATGAAGAAGGGCGCCTACGACTACGTTCCCAAACCCTTTGGCGCCGACGACGTCCTGCTGGTGGTCCAGAAAGCCGAAGAGCGCGAA
>JAHEKM010000018.1 GCA_024638325.1 Gemmatimonadota bacterium
TCCGTGAGGGCCGAGACTTCGGCCTTCGAAGGGGCGGTTACCCTGCGGCTCCTGTGTCGCGCACCGTGAGCCACCTCGGGACGGTGCGCGTGGGGCCGATCGCGCTGACGGCGCATCTGACGCCCGGTCACACGCCCGGCTGCACCAGTTGGGGCGGAGTCGTCGAGATCGGGGGTGAGCCGTACGAGTTCATCTCTGTATGCTCTCTGTCGGTCCTCGGGAACTACGAGCTCGGGGGTGACCGGCCGACATACCGCGGCCAGGCGCGAGACTACTGCACGAGCGTGGCGCACCTGGAGAGCCTGGAGCCAGACGTGTTTCTCGCCCCGCACGCGGATTGGTTCGGCGCCGACGATAAGGCGGCCCGTCGGGCGTCGGGTGATGCTACGGCCTTCGTCGAGGGCGTGCTGTATCGGGACTACCTGTCCCGAGCCCGCGCGACCATCGAGCGGCGGGTGGCCGAAGCGGGGCTCGGTAGCTGCCGGGAGGTGGTGGGTCGATAGTGCCTACCAAGTCGCTGCGGCCTGATTCCGTCCGGTCCAGGGGTGGCGATTTCGTAGGGACGCCGTAGCTTCTTCGCCCCCCAAAGGGCCCGCCGTGATCCAATGATTGCGGATGGCGCACGACGGGTGGTTACGTGTAGAGGTGGTAGGAAGAGCGGACCGGAGGGCTACGGACACCATGTGGCTATGGACGAGGGGCATCGCCCTGGCGCTCGGTATGGGCGTGGGCGCCACGGCGATACTGCCGGTGGCTGCCAAGGAGGACGACCTGCGCGTGCGGGCGTTCGTTCAGGCGTATGCCCCCCTCATCGATTCGGTCACCGCCGTCGATGGGGACGTGGTCTTCTGGCTCCACGGCGGGCCCATCCACTTTCGGGACGGGCGGATGGTCGCGGAGCACCGGCTTGGCCGCGAAGACGAGTGCGATCCTCTCTTTTACGAGTATCCGTTGGAGCCGCTCGTGGAACCGTATCCCGAGCCGGGGGCGATGCCGACCTACTGCTCGGACTTCCTCGAGAGCCTGTGGGGTTCGACGGAGCGCGAGGTCAGGAATCACTCGCGCTCGGTGCGCTTCCTCGACCACAGGCTGTTCGTCAACGAGATCCTCCTCGACCCGCTCGCACGGTTGGAGCGGGCGATCAGGGCGACAGCGGTCGTCGACGACGAGGTGACGGCGTGGATGGACGATCTGGAGATCACCTACTCGTTCGACTACCGGGAGATCGCCGGGTCCGAGGGGCGAAGCCAGCACTCTTGGGGGCTCGCCGTCGACTTCGTGCCCAGCTCGTACGAGGGCCGCGCGGCGTACTGGCGCTGGAGCAGGGCGCTGGACCGGGAGGGGTGGCACCAGATCCCCATGGACGAGCGATGGAGCCCACCCCAGCGGGTGATCGAGCTGTTCGAGGCACAGGGCTTCGTTTGGGGCGGGAAGTGGGCCCACTTCGACGCGATCCACTTCGAGTATCGGCCTGACATCATCCTCTACAGCCGCATGGCCGAGGAGTAGGGGCCACCGGCCAGCGATGGCCCGACGCGGCCGATGCCTCCATGTTGGATGGGATCGCACCCTGACCGGAGGTAGCCTATGAACGTCGACGCGATTCTCGGGCGGAAGGGGAGGAACGTGGTCACCGTGACCGAGTCTGCCACGGTGCTCGACGCGGTGCGGCTCCTCGTCGAGCGTAACATCGGGTCGCTCGTGGTCCTCGATGGTGAACGCCCGATCGGGATCTTCACCGAGCGGGACATTCTGCGTCTCACCGCGACGCGCCCCCGAGAGCTGGACGCGACGAGGGTGGGCGAGGTGATGACGAAGGATCCCATCACGGTACAGGCCGACGCCGACCTCAGGCACGTCATGGACCTCATGACCGAGAACAAGGTCCGGCACCTGCCCGTCGTGGACGGGGAAGGGCTCACCGGCATGATCTCGATCGGCGACGTCGTCAACGCGTTCCGCGCGTCGGCCGAAGAGGAGAACTCACACCTCCGCCAGTACATCCAGGGGATGGGCTGAGGTAGGCCGAAACGATCGAGGCCGGGAGCCCCAAGCGGAGCCCCCGGCCTCGATGTCCTCAGATGGACGACCCTAGTGGTCGTCGCCGGCCTGCGGCATCGCGGCGGGTAGTCCGAACGCCGCCAGCCCGTCCTGCAGCTGGACGATGATGTACTGGTGCCCGTTGTGCTCCCAGCTGGACAAGCCGTACCGCGTGACGCCCGGGATCTCGATCTCGCCCAGGCGCTCACCCGTCATCTTGTCGATGGCGAACAACTTCGGCTGACCCTCCGCATCGATCCCTGACGAGAACAGCAGATTCGGCGTCACCGTCATCGCCGAGTGGCCACCCCGCCCACGGTTGTAGATCTCCTCGGTCATCTCGATGTCCTGGAGGAGCGGGTGGTTGCGGATGAAGTCCTGATCTTCCTGCGGCGCGTCCCCGTGCGGGATGGTCCAGAGGTGGTCGCCCGTGTTCATGTCGATGGCCACGATGCGGCCCTCGGGGCCCTTCCACAGGTCGAGGCCCTCGAGCGTCGGGTTGCCGCCACGGCCGCCACCCTGACCGCGCGAGTACTGCGAATAGGTGACACCCGACTGCTGCGGGCTGTCCAGCGGTGACTCCGACGCCGGCATGAGAGTGGTCACGCCGCATCCCGCGGTGTGCGACGTGACGAAGACGATGCCGTTGATCGGGTCGCCCACGGCGGGTCCGGTGATGTTCGAGCCGCCCGCGCCGCCAGGGCAGATACGGCCGTTTCCGGTGGACACACCGGGCACGATCGGCGGGTTGAAGAGCGGCGCGAAGAGGTCGTTCTCCTCAGCGACCTGGTACGCCATCTCCCGGATCTCGGGCGTGTAGTCGATGAGGTGCTCCGGCTGGCGACCCTGGAGGTCGTACGCCGCCGGACGCGTCGGGAACGGCTGCGTCGGGGCGAGCTGCTCACCCGGCGCGGTCGATTGCGGCACCGGCCGCTCCTCGATGGGCCAGATCGGCTCACCGGTCTCGCGGTCGAGCGCGTACAGGAAGACCTGCTTGGTCGCCTGATAGATGCCCTTCACCTCACGGCCATCGACATTGACGTCCATGATGACCGGCGCCGTGGGCGTGTCGTAGTTCCAGATGTCGTGGTGGACGAACTGGTAGTGCCAGCGGCGCTCACCCGTCTCCGCGTCGAGGGCGATCATGCTCGTGCTGAAGAGGTTGTCGCCGGGGTGGTGTCCGCCGTAGAAGTCGATCGTCACGCCGTTGGTGACGATGTAGACGAGACCGAGCTCCGGGTCGGCCGCCATCGGCGCCCACGAGCTCACGTCGCCGGTCCACTCCCACGCGTCGTTCTCCCACGTGTCGTGACCGAACTCGCCGGGCCGCGGAATCACGTGGAACTTCCACTTGAAGTCTCCCGTCGCCGCGTCGTAGGCGAGGATGTCGCCCGGGACCATCTCGATACGGGTCTGGTTGTAGCCCTGCTCGGCGGAGTTGTTCACGACGACGGTGCCGTTCACCACGATCGGCGGTGACGAGGACGTGATGTAGCCGAGCTCGAGCGGGATACCCATGTACGGATCGTAGGGCTCCGTCCAGTTCTCCCACGGACCCCAGCCGTCGATGAGGTCGGCCACGAGGTCGACGCCGCCCGTCTGGCTGAAGCCGGGGATCTCGATTGGCTCGCCCCAGTCCTCCAGCGGCTGGCCGGTGTCGGCGTCCAACGCCCATAGGAAGAAGCCCGGCGTGGTGATGAAGACCACTCCTCCGCGACCGGGGACCTCGGCATACGCCACGCCCTTACCGTAGCCCTTCCGCATCGAATACTCGTAGCGATGCGTGTTCGGCTCCGTGAAGCTCCACAGCAGCTCACCCGTCGTCGGATCTAGCGCGATCACGTGACGACGCTCGCCGGTGACGGTGATGAGCTTACCGTCGATGTACGAAGGGGTCGCCCTCGGGGTGCTGGGCCCGAAGCTGGACGCGTTGAAGCGCCACAGCATGGTGAGCTCTTCGAAGTTGTCGGCCGTGATCTCGTCGGCCGGAGTGTAGCGCGTGTGCCAGGCGTCTCCGCCCAGGTACGTCCACTGGCCGTTCTCTACGCCAGGACCCTGTGCCGACAGCAGAGCCGGCGCGCCGGCCAGGGCCGCGAGCATGGCCATAACGGCGAGTCGCGAGGTGTGCTTCTTCATGTCCTTCTCTCCAGATAGGAGGTCACCGGAGGTGTCCAGCTGAGATGAATCCTGCACACTACCAGCGGTCCAGCTGGCGCGACAGACCCCGGGGGATCACCAGCACAGGTGTGCGACCGCCGAGTACGCCCCGTCCTTCCGTTGGGTGCCGAGACCCCGGACTTCCCCGACCGTGAGCCCTTCGTCACCCACGAACGCCCGAATCGCGCTCTCGAGATCGGGCTCGAAGGGGAGGATGAAGTCGAAGGACTCCCCCGTGAACTCGAGTGCCTTTCGTGGAGGACTCCCAGCACGGCGTACGATAGGATCCGCATGGGCAAGTCCTCAGGGGGCGACGACCGGGAGGGCTCGATGGCCCTCCCGGTCGGCCTCAATCGGTTGCGATGTTAGTGATCGTCCCCGGCCTGCGGGATTGCCGCCGGCAGTCCGAACGCGGCGAGCCCATCGACGAGCTGCACGATGATGTACTGGTGACCGTTGTGCTCCCAGCTCGACATGCCGTATCGGGTCGGCGTCGGGATCTCGATCTCGCCCAACCGCTGACCCGTCATCTTGTCGATGCCGTACAGCACCGCCTGGTTGTCGGCCGTCATGCCCGACGCGAGCAGCAAGTTCGGCGTCACGGTCATCGCCGCGTGCCCACCGCGACCGCGGTTATAGATCTCCTCCGTCATCTCGATGTTCTGGAGGAGCGGGTGATTGCGGATCGCGTCCTGTTGGCGCTGCGGCGCGTCCCCGTTCGGGATCGTCCACAGGTGCTCGCCCGTGTTCATGTCGATGGCCACGATGCGACCGTCGGGCCCCTTCCAGATCGGAAGGCCCTCCAGGTCCTGGGTGACCCGGCCGAACACGGTCGTGCCCTGAGCAGCCCACTCCGAGTACGTCGTCCCGGACTGGTTCGGCCCGTCGGTCGGGGCCTCGGGGCCCGGCACCACGAGCAGACGGAAGCAGTTGCTCTGCGACGTGATGAACATGATGCCGTTCACCGGATCGGCGACGGCCGGACCCGTGATGTTCGCGCCGCCCGCGCCGCCGGGGCAGTTCCACGCCGCACCACGCGGATCGTCCCGGTGCCGCGGCGGATCGAAGAGCGCGTTGAAGAGGTTGTTCTCCTCCGCGACCTGGTACGCCGCCTCGTAGATCTCGGGCGTGTAGTCGATCAGGTGCTCCGGCGTGCGGCCCTGCAGGTCGAACGGCGCGGGCCGGCTCGGGAAGGGCTGCGTGGGTGACAGCTGCTCACCGGGAACCTGCGACTGCGGCACCGGCCGCTCTTCGATGGGCCAGATCGGCTCGCCCGTCTCGCGGTCGAGCGCGTACACGAACGCCTGCTTGGTCGCTTGGTAGATGCCCTTCACCTCGCGGCCGTCGACGTTCACGTCCATCAGAATGGGCGCGGTCGGGATGTCGTAGTTCCAGATGTCGTGGTGCACCGTCTGGTAGTGCCACTCGCGCTCGCCCGTGTCGGCGTTGAGCGCGATGATCGTGGAGCTGAAGAGGTTGTCGCCCGGGTGGAAGCCGCCGTAGTAGTCGATGGTGACGCCGTTGGTCACCACGTAGACGAGGCCCAGCTCCGGATCGGCTGCCATCGGCGCCCACGAGCTCACGTCACCCGTCCACTCCCACGCGTCGTTCTCCCACGTGTCATGACCGAACTCGCCCGGCCGCGGAATCACGTGGAACTTCCACTTCATTTCGCCTGTCGCCGCGTCGTAGGCGAGGATGTCGCCCGGGACGTTCTCAACGCGCGTCTGCAGGTAGCCCTGCTCGGCCGAGTTGTTCACGACGACGGTGCCGTTCACCACGATCGGTGGTGACGAGGCCGTGATGTAGCCGAGCTCGAGCGGGATCCCCATATACGGGTCGTACGGCTCGTTCCAGTTCTCCCACGGGCCCCAGCCCTCGATGAGGTCGGCGACCATGTCGACGCCACCCGTCTGGCTGAAGCCGGGAATGTCGATCGGCTCGCCCCAGTCCTCCAGAGGCTCGCCCGTGTCCGCGTCCAGCGCCCACAGGAAGAACGCAGGCGAGCTGACGAAAACCACCCCGCCACGGCCCGGTACTTCGGCATAGCCGACGCCTTTTCCGTAGCCCTTTCGCATGGAGTACTCGTGCCGGTGCGTGTTCGGCTCCCTGAAGCTCCAGAGCAGCTCACCCGTCGTCGGGTCGAGGGCGATGACGTGACGACGTTCGCCGGTCACGGTGATGAGTTTACCATCGACATACGAGGGCGTCGCCCGCGGCGTGCTGGGCCCGAAGCTGGCGGCGTTGAAGCGCCACAGCATAGTGAGCTCGTCGAAGTTGTCCGCGGTGATCTCGTCCGCGGGCGTGTAACGCGTGTGCCAGGCGTCTCCGCCCAGATAGGTCCAGAGACCGTTCTCGGTCCCGGGTCCTTGGGCTGCGAGCATGGACGGGGCGATGATCAGGGCGGCCGCAATCGCTACCAGCGGGCCAAATCGCCGACTCGGGGCGCAAAGCATGGATAGTCCTCTCCCGGGGTACAGCGGAATCTCGAAGGGGAACAAGACGTTACCAGCGCAGCCGCGAGGAGGACAGGGCGCGGCCGCTTGCCATGGGCGTCGCGGCACATCTATGGTGCGCCCCGCTCGATTCAGTCACGAGTGCGCCGGCGTGCCCACCCACCCCCGACCACGGACGATTTCGGCATGACACGACCCTGGCTCCTCCACGCCGTCGTGGCCCTCCTGCTACCGGTCGCAGCCGTGGCACAGGAACGGGCCTCGGATGTCGCTCCAGGGCAGCGCTGTTCCTTCGTGAGGTTGTCCCACGCCGATGCCAGCGCCGGTGACGCGAACATCGGGCACGACGGGACGCCGCTGCCCGGCGTACCGGCACCCGACATCTCGCAGGGCTTCCGTGGGATCCCGCGGTCTGCCCAGCCGCCGCTCACGGCCTCTCAGCGACGCGTTCTCGAGTGCTCGTACCGACTCGAGGAGGCGAACGCCGACATGCCCTACACGCTGTTCGTGCCGACGACGTATGACCCGGCGACGCCGACGCCCCTCGTGGTCGACCTGCACGGGCTGAACATCACACCGCTGCAGCAGATGCTCTTCGACGGGACCACGGACTTCGCCGAACGCCACGGATTCATCGTCGTTGCGCCCATGGGCTACAGCCTTGCTGGCTGGTGGGGCGCCCGCCGGGGTAACCCCGTTGAGACCGCGGCCCTGAATCCGACGACCGGTGAACGCTACGCCGTGGGCGAACTCTCGGAGATCGACGCGATGCGTGTGCTCGCCACGATGCGCGAGCGGTACAACGTCGACGAGGACCGCATCTACCTCATGGGACACTCCATGGGTGGTGCCGGGACGTACCACCTCGGTGGCACGTACAACGACATCTGGGCGGGCCTCGCGCCCCTGGCCGGCGCGGGCGGCATCTCGGACGTCGAGTCGGCCGAGCGCTTCCGCTCCTTGCCGACACTGCTCATGCATGGCGACCTCGACTCGATCGTCCCCGCCACGGCCTCCCGGCGGTCGGCGCTCTGGCTTCAGCGCGTCGGCGCTCCCCACCTCTACCTCGAGTTCCCGGGTGAGGACCACGAGTTCTGGATCCGGAGGGGCGCCGAGAACCTCGAGAGGGTCTTCCTGTTCTTCGACACGGTTTCCCGGCGCACGAACGCCGGACATATCACCGAGGAGATGCTCTCCCGATGAGCCACATCCTATCGCTCGACCAAGGGACCACCAGCTCGCGCGCCATCGTCTTCGACGAGCACGGCCACATCGTGTCGGTCGCGCAGAAGGAGTTCGAGCAGATCTTCCCGCGGCCCGGGTGGGTCGAGCACGACCCGACCGAGATCTGGTCCACCCAGATCGGTGTCGCGACCGAGGCTCTGTCGACCGCGGGGCTCAAGTCCTCCGATATCAGCGCCATCGGCATCACGAACCAGCGTGAGACCACGGTGGTGTGGGACCGCTCCACCGGAAAGCCCGTCCACAACGCCATCGTGTGGCAGGATCGGCGGACCGCGGAGCTCTGCGACCGGCTCCGTGCCGACGGGCACACGGACCTGTTCCGTGACAAGACGGGCCTCGTGCTCGACGCCTACTTCTCCGGTACCAAGGTCCGCTGGATCCTCGACAACGTCGACGGCGCTAGGGCCCGCGCCGAGGCCGGGGAGTTGTGCTTCGGCACGGTGGACAGCTGGCTCGTGTGGAAGCTCACCGGTGGTGACCTCCACATCACGGATCCGAGCAACGCGAGTCGCACGCTGCTCTTCAACATCCACACCGGAGACTGGGACGACGAGCTCCTGGAGATCCTGCAGGTGCCGCGCGCGATGCTCCCCCAAGCGCGGTCCTCGAGCGAGGTGTACGCCGAGACGTCGAAGGACGTCTTCCCGCACCCGATACCGGTCGCGGGCATCGCGGGCGATCAGCAGGCCGCGCTGTTCGGACAGCGGTGCATCGAGCCCGGGATGGTCAAGAACACCTACGGCACCGGGTGCTTCATGCTACTGAACAC
This sequence comes from Gemmatimonadota bacterium, assembly GCA_024638325.1. Lineage (GTDB taxonomy): Bacteria > Gemmatimonadota > Gemmatimonadetes > Longimicrobiales > Gaopeijiaceae > UBA2982. The sequence goes on from JAHEKM010000018.1 coordinate 8,668, forward strand.
CGGCACGGAAGCGGTCCCGTCCAAGAACAACCTGCTCACGACGGTGGCCTGGAAGATCGGGGACCGGACCGAGTACGCCCTTGAGGGGAGCGTCTTCATCGCGGGCGCGGTGGTGCAGTGGCTTCGGGACGGCCTCAAGCTGATCCGCTCGGCGCCGGAGGTGGAGGCACTGAGCCAGACCGTGGAGGACAACGGCGGCGTCTATCTCGTGCCCGCCTTCGCGGGGCTCGGCGCGCCGCACTGGGACCAGTACGCACGCGGGACCATCGTGGGCATCACACGCGGGACGACCGCAGGCCACTTCGCGCGGGCGGCGGTCGAGAGCATCGCCTACCAGGTCGGCGACGTGCTCGAGGCGATGGAGGCCGACTCGGGAATCCAGATCAAGGAGCTGCGCGTCGACGGCGGTGCGGCTCAGAACGACCTCCTCATGCAGTTCCAGTCGGATGTGCTGCAGGCACCGACCGTACGTCCCAAGATCTTCGAGACGACGGCCCTGGGCGCCGCATACCTGGCGGGTCTCGCGGTCGGGTACTGGAAGGACCAGGCCGAGGTCACCAAGCAGTGGGAGGCCGACAAGCGTTTCGAGCCCGCCATGTCCGCGGAGGCCATCGGGGCCTTGCGAGCCAACTGGCAGCGGGCGCTCGAGCGCTCCAAGGCCTGGGAGCAATAGCGCGCCCGTGATGCAGCGAGACGCGATGGTCGGCGCCCTCGAAGATCGTGAGGGTCCGTGGGACATCGTCATCGTGGGCGGTGGGGCTACGGGCCTCGGGTGCGCGATCGACGCGGCGTCTCGCGGCTATGCCACCCTGCTGTTGGAGCAGCACGACTTCGCCAAAGGGACCTCGGGCCGGTCTACCAAGCTCGTACACGGCGGCGTGCGGTATCTGAAGCAGGGCAACGTCTCACTGGTGCTGGAGGCGCTGAAGGAGCGCGGCATCCTTCTGAAGAACGCGCCGCACCTGGTGCACGACCTGCCGTTCGTGGTGCCGAACTATACGTGGTGGGAGGGTCCGTACTACGGCATCGGCCTGAAGATGTACGACCTGCTCGCGGGCCGCTCGGGGTTCGGTCGCTCCAGGAACCTCTCGAAAGAGGAGACCATCGAGCATATCCCGACCATCGAGCCGGACGGACTCGACGGCGGCGTCATCTACTACGACGGCCAGTTCGACGACGCCCGCCTGGCCGTGAACATGGCGCAGACCGCGGCGGAGCAGGGCGGCGTGCTCCTCAACTACTTCCGGGTCGTGGACCTGCTCAAGAACGGGGACGAAGTCGCAGGGGTCCGCGCTATCGACGAGGAGACCGGGCGGGAGCACGAGGTGCGGGCCAAGGTGGTCATCAACGCGACTGGACCCTTCACGGACGGGCTCCGGCTTATGGACGACCCCGGCGCCCGTCCCATGATCGTGCCGAGCCAGGGCGTGCACATCGTGCTGGACCGGTCCTTCCTGCCCGGCGACTCCGCGATCATGGTTCCGAAGACGGACGACGGTCGCATTCTGTTCGCCATCCCCTGGTACGACCGGGTTCTGGTGGGCACGACGGACACGCCCATCCCGTCCGCCTCCCTGGAACCGGTTCCGCTCGACGAGGAGATCGAGTTCCTGCTCGTGCACTGCGCGCGATATCTGACGCGGGACCCGGGTCCGGAGGATGTGCTGAGCACCTTCGCGGGCATCCGTCCACTCGTGGGCGTTACCTCCGACGACGACGAGACCGCCTCCATCTCGCGCGACCACACACTGCACATCGCACCGTCCGGCCTGGTCACGATCGCCGGTGGCAAATGGACCACGTACCGGAAGATGGCCGAGGACACGATCGACCAGGCGATGCTACTGGGCGATCTGGAGGACCGCGACTCGGTCACCAAGACCCTGCAGATCCACGGCTACCACCAGCACGCCGACCAGTTCGGCTCGCTCGCCGAGTATGGATCGGACGCGCCAGCGATCGAGGCGCTCGTGCGCGACGAGCCGGCCCTGGGTGAGCGGCTGCATCCGGACTACGACGTCGTGGGTGCCCAGGTGGCGTGGGCGGCCCGCTACGAGTCCGCTCGCACGGTCGAGGACGTGCTCGCACGTCGTACGCGTCTGCTGATCCTCGACGCCCGGGCCAGCATGGAGGTAGCGCCGGCCGTCGCCGCGATCCTGGCCGAGGAGCTGGGCCGCGACGACCCTTGGCAGGCGGACCAGGTGGAAGCGTATCGGACCCTCGCCCGGGGCTATCTCGTTTCGAGCACGCTCACATCGACGGACGCCTAGGTACCGGAACCAACACTACGAGAGGATATCCATGTCACCCTTCATGGCAGAGTTGGTCGGCACCGCGCTCCTCCTTCTCCTCGGCGACGGCGTGGTCGCCAACGTGGTACTCAAGGAGACCAAGGGTTCGGACGCCGGATGGATCGTGATCACCTGGGGCTGGGGCATGGCCGTCTTCGTGGCCGTCTTCAGTGTCGCAGCGTTCAGCGGAGCCCACATCAATCCGGCGGTGACGCTCGGGTTGGCCGTGGCCGGCACGTTCTCCTGGGATCTCGTGCCTACGTATCTGGCCGCCCAGTTCATCGGTGGAGGCCTGGGAGCGTTTCTGGTCTGGCTGCACTACCATCCTCACTTCGCCGTGACGGACGACGTCGACGCCAAGCTGGCCGTCTTCTGTACCGGTCCGGCGATTCGTAAGACCGGCCCCAACCTCGTGTCCGAGATCATTGGCACGTTCGTGCTCGTCTTCGGCGTCCTCCACCTCGCCGCCCCCAGCGTCGCGGGACCGAACGGCACCGTCGGAGGGCTCGGGGCGATCGACGCGCTGCCCGTGGGACTGCTGGTGCTCGTGATTGGTCTCGCGCTCGGCGGCACGACGGGGTATGCGATCAACCCCGCCCGTGACCTGAGCCCTCGTATCGTGCACGCGCTCGTCCCGATTCCGGGAGGGAAGCGGGACAGCGACTGGGGCTACTCCTGGATTCCGGTCGTGGGTCCTGCGTTGGGCGGTGTACTGGCAGGCGTGGCGTTCATCGCGCTGGGTGGGTAGTCAGAGGCCCATCAACTCCCTGAACGTCGGCATCACCGCGTCGGCCCAGATCTGGTATCCACGCTCGTTGGGATGCAGGCCGTCGGGCATGACGTCTTCCGGCAGCGTGCCGTCCGGCGCGAGGAACGCGTCTCCGATGTCCATGAAGCGGACGTACTCCCCGTCGTCGAGGTTGGCGATGAGCTCATTGATCTGCCGGATCGGCTCGCGGTATTGGCTGTCCGGCTCGGCGCCGCGCGGGAAGACGCCCAGGAGCAGCACCTTCGCGTAGGGGAAGGTCGTCCGGAACTTGGTCACGATCGCCGCGACGCCCATGGCGATCTCTGCGGGTGTGTTCGCCGGACCCCGGCGGCCGCTCAGGTTGTTCGTTCCGATCATGAGCATCATGACTTTCGGCGTGTATCCCTCGAGCTCGCCGTTCTCCATCCGCCAGAGAACGCCCTGCGTGCGGTCCCCGGCTATGCCGAAGTTGGCGCAGCGCAGTGGCCCGAAGAGCTGGGCATAGAGATCCGCCCCGGCGCGGCGCCACCAGTCCGTGATGGAGTCGCCCATGAGGAGGCAGTCGATGCCACCCGCTCTGGCCTCCTCGACGAACGCGTCGTGGCGTTCCGGCTGGAACGGAGTCGGGATCAGCGCGGTGTTCTGGGCGGAGGACGACGTCGGAGAAGCCAGGGCCGCCAGCACGGCGACCACGGGGACGAATCGGGCGATGGCGCGTATGCTCATGGGGCCTCCGGGCCGAGGGGCGGTGCGCGACCTCGGGCGAGAGTACGGAGTGCCGGCCCGTCCGGCAACGAGCGCGGTTGCGCCGGCGCATCGAGGGCTGAAGACTCACGCGCGGCACCCATGACACCCCGGTGGAGACGGACCCATGAGATCGTTCCTCGGCATCAACCCGGCACTCGGCGCCCTGCCCGAGTCGGGCGCGCGCGTCTCGACCGACACCGATCGGTGAGCGTCACGACTCCAGCACCGCCGACGCACGGCACGGATCTCTCGCTCGCCACCCTCGACTCGGTACAGAAGCGCGTCCTGTGGTTGGCCGTCTCCATGGTGCACCACGCCAACCGCGTCCGAAGAGTCGAATCGGGCCTGAAGGTCGGGGGGCACCAGGCGTCCTCGGCGTCGATGGTGAGCATCATGTCGGCGCTCTACTTCAGGCACCTGCGCGCGGAGGACCGCGTGTCGGTGAAGCCGCACGCCGCTCCCGTCCTGCACGCCATCAACTACCTGCTGGGCCGGCTGGACCGGCGTTACCTGACCGAGCTGCGCTCGTTCGGGGGGCTCCAGAGCTATCCGAGCCGGGCGAAGGACCCCGACCCGGTCGACTTCTCGACCGGGTCGGTCGGCATCGGCGCCACGAGCACCATCTGGAGCGCGATGTCGCATCGGTACGTGTCGGACCACTTCGACTCGCCCAAGGGCGGGCGCCATATCGCCCTGGTCGGCGACGCGGAGTTGGACGAGGGAGCCATCTGGGAAGCGGTCGTCGATCCGATGGTCCCCCGACTGGACGAGGTGCTCTGGATCGTCGACATCAACCGTCAGTCACTCGATCGCGTGGTGCCGGACATCGCCGCCGGCCGCATCGCGGACATGTTCGAGGCGGCCGGTTGGCATACCATCACCGTGAAGTACGGTCGTCGGCTGCGCGAGCTCTTCGGGAGGCCTGGCGGAGAGGGTTTCCAGAGGCGGATCGACGAGATGTCGAACGAGGAGTACCAGCGCCTTCTCGTCGCGGATCCCTCCGAGCTGCGGGAGCGACTCGAGGGAGAAGGTGCCGTTCGGCGCGACGTGCGGAGGGTCATCACCGAGCTTAACGATGCCGAGCTCATCGCGGCCGTGCGCGACCTGGGGGGTCACGACCTGGAGGACCTGTCCGCTGCCTTCCGGGCCGCTGACCAGGTGACGCACGGTCCCACGGTCATCTTCGCCTACACCATCAAGGGATGGCACCTGCCCATCGAGGGGCACCCCGGCAACCACTCGGCTCTGCTGACGCAGGGCCAGTGGGAGCGGCTCGCCGACGATCTCGGGGCCGACGTCGAGGACCCGTGGGCCGAGTTCGGCGAAGGGTCCGCCGAGACGGATCTCTGCCGTGCGGCGGCAGAGCGGCTGACTCGGGAGGGCGTGGAGCGCGTGTCTACTCCTCCGATCCCGACCGAGCTCGGGCGCGAGCACGGAGCCGTGGTGTCCACGCAGCGCGCCTTTGGGCGCTTCCTCAACGACCTCTCCCGCGAGGCGCCCGAGCTCGCCAAGCGCGTGGTGACGGTGAGCCCCGACGTCGCCTCCTCCACCAACCTGGGCGGTTGGATCAACAAGGTGGGCATCTGGAGCATGCGCGAGCGCCGTGACTGGTTCGCCGACGACCCCGAGTCGCTAGTCCACTGGCGCGAAGGGGAGCGCGGCCAGCACATCGAGCTCGGCATCGCCGAGGGCAACCTCGTGGGGCTGCTCGGCGAGCTCGGCCTGACCTGGGCACGGGACGGTCAGCCGCTTCTGCCCATCGGCACCATGTACGACCCATTCGTGAACCGGGCCCTCGAGCCGTGGTCCTTCGGCATTTACGCCGGTGGCCAGTCCATCCTGGTGGGAACCCCTTCGGGCGTCACGCTGGCCCCCGAGGGAGGTGCACACCAGTCCGTGAGCACCCCGTCGGTCGGTCTCGAGCAGCCGGGATGTGTCGCGTGGGAGCCTGCGTTCGGCCAGGACCTCGAGTGGACGCTGCTGCACGCGTTGGCACAGTTGGGGAAGCCCGGCGGTACCTCCGCTTACTTCCGACTCAGCACCCGTGGCATCGACCAGGACCTCGCCGAAGTTCCGAGCGATGCCGAGTCCAGAGAGGAGCGTCGACTGGCCGTTCTGTCCGGCGGATACCGCCTGCGCGAAGCGACGGGCAGCCCCGACGTCACCCTCGTCGGGCTCGGTGCGATCATGCCCGAGGTCTGCGCCGCCGCGGACGAGCTCGATCAGGCTGGAGTCCATGTGGACGTCGTGTGCCTCACGTCACCCGCCCTCGTCTTCCGAGCGCTCAGAAGGCGACAGGGACTGGGGAAGGGGGACGAATCCCTGCTCGACCGCCTCTTCCCGGCCGACCGGGTGGCGCCCATCGTCTCGGTCCTCGACGGGCATCCCCACACGCTGGCGTTCCTGGGAGCGATCCGGACGGTGCCCGTCGCACCCCTGGGTGTGAACGACTTCGGCCAGTCGGGGGATATCCAGGACCTCTACGCACACTTCGACATCGACGCCGACGCGATCGTGGGGGCGGCGCTGGATCTGGTCCACGGCTGACCGGGTGGACGAGAGGCTGAAGGCGGCCATCGAGGCTGGAGACGCCGATGCGATCGCCCACCTCCTGGCCGACGACCCGTCCTTGTCCCGGGGGCGGGAGGGTGATCTCTCGGCTGCCATGGTGGCGGCGTACTACAGGCAGCCGGAGATCGCGCGCCAGCTGCTGGAGGCGCGTGGGCCCGCGGACCTCTTCGAGGCCGCCGCGCTCGGGATGGAGCGACGCGTGCGCGAGCTCGTAGCCTGGGATCCGCGGGCGATCACCTCACGCTCCACAGACGGCTTCACCGCACTCCATCTCGCGGCGTATTTCGCCCAGTTGACGACCGTACAATTCCTGCTCCAGGCCGACGCCTACGTCGAGGCCACTGCCGAGAATGCGTCGAAGGTGCGGCCACTGCACAGCGCCGTGGCGGGGGAAAGCCTGGCGGTGGTGCAGGCGCTACTCGCCAAGAAGCCCGACGTCGAGGCCCGGCAGGAGCGGGGCTTCACCGCGCTCATGGCAGCAGCAGCCCGCGGCTCGGAGCCGATGGTAACGGCGCTGCTCGACGCCGGCGCCGATCCCTCGGCCGAAAACGACGACGGCAAGACCGCGCTCGACTTCGCGCGCGAGCACGGGCACGACGAGTTGGAGGGGCTTCTGGGGCGCTGAGCTTGAGTTCAGCGGCCCGCCGCGGGCACCACCTCCGGCCCCGTCGTGATGTCGTAGCTCACCGGCGGCACGTCCTCCCGGAACTCACCCGCGGCCTCGAAGAAGCCCGCGGTGTTGAGTGCCACGGTAACCGGCCGATCGGTCTCGTTCAGCCAGTACCATCCGTGGATGCCGGGGAAGGGAGCCACGTAGCTCCCGTTCCTGTAGAGCCCGCGCTCGACGACCTCGAAGAACTCGGCGGTACCGGGCTCGGCGCCGTCGGGCTCCGAGTGCATCTCGGAGCGCACCCAATACGAGGCGGTCCAGGCGTAGACCATCGCCTGGCCGGCCTCGAGCCGATACTTGAACTCGACGAACTCGCCCGGGCCCAGCTCGAACGTCCGCCGGTCCAGGCGGTACTCGCTCTCCTGGTCGATCAGTCCGTCCTCGCGTACCGGGATCAGCGGCTCGGCCCCTCCTCCGGACAGCACCACGAGGCCGAGCGCCTCACCGGTCCCCAGCGGGTCGATGTCGTACTCGGCGGGCAGGACGATCGTCACCAGTACGACGCCCGCGACGAGCAGCGCCACGAGGGTAGCTTGGACGAGCTTCGCCTTGGACGGGGCCGGCGGGAGCGGGGTCGTATCCATGTGCTCAGCCGGCCGCCCCGGTGAAGTACCCGACCAGCTGATACCCCATGAGGATGAACCCTCCGGCCATGAGTAGGGCGTTGGTCAAGAACGCGTGCCTGAGAAAGCCCTCGCGCGTGCGCCAGAAGTTCAGGGCGATGAGCACGCCGGTGAGCGCCATCAGCTGCCCCAGCTCCACACCGACGTTGAAGCTGAGCATGTTGGTGACCAGGCCGTCCGAGGCGATGGCGTACTCCTGGAGTGTGGTGGCCAAGCCGAAGCCGTGGAAGAGACCGAAGACGAGCACGGCGGCTTTGGTATTCGGCTGGAAACCCAGGAAGCGACGGAAGCCGTCCATGTTGTCGAACGCCTTGTAGACCACCGAGAGCCCGATGATGGCGTCGACGATGTACGCGTTCGCCTGGATGCCCCACAGCACGCCAGCGAGCAACGTCAGGCTGTGACCGAGGGTGAACAGGCTCACGTACGCAACGACGTCCCTCATCCGGTACAGGAAGAAGAGCACGCCAACCAGGAAGAGGAGGTGGTCGTAGCCCGTGAACATGTGCTTGGCGCCCAAGTACATGAACGGCGCGATCGCGGGCCCGACGTTGGTGAGGAAGAAGTTGGCGTCGTCCTGCGCGACCCCGTGCGCGGCCACCGCCTCGGCTCCGAGAGCGAGGCCGAGAACCACGAGCGCGAAGGCGGCTAAGAGCCGGGGAAGCGGGTTCGTCATGACACGGGATCGGGTCGAAGTAACACGGCGTACGATGAACGTACGTGACGGGCTGTGGCTTGTCTTGGATCCGGAACCACCTGGGGGACATTGGACACTAAGTTCGAAGGGGAGAACGACATCGAATCGAGAGGGATCATGGACAAGAAGACCCTGATTGCGAATCTGAACGAGGATCTCGCCGGAGAGCTGAGCGCGATCATCCAGTACCTCACGTACGCGGCGAAGGCGACCGGACCGTACCGCCCGCAGCTGAGCGAGTTCTTCCTCGCAGAGGTCGCGGACGAGCAGCTGCACGCCCAATACCTCGCGAATAAGATCGTGGCGCTCGGAGGCGAACCGACCACGACGCCCCGTCCGGTTCCGAAGGCCAAGACGAACCGCGAGATGCTCGAAGCCGTGCTGGCAGCGGAGCTGCAGGCCGTCGCCGACTATACGGCGCGAGCCGAGGAGGCGGACGCGTTCGGCGACAAGGGCCTCGCCGTACAGCTCGAGGACATGGTTCGAGACGAGAGCGGCCACTCCGAGGAGACGGAGCGCATTCTGAGGGACTGGCCGCTCTAGCCGCAGCTGTTCGGAATGGGGCGTCGAAGTCCCGGCCGACGCCCGACGAATCTCCAACCGCACGGCTCCCGTAGGGCTCCAAGATATCGGTAGGGTGCCGGTCTGCCGGTGCCTCAGACGAGCCAGGGGGAGTGGATGACGCGCCTACGCCACGCGTTCCGCACGCTGAGGAAGAGTCCGTTCGTCACGGCCGTTGCCGTGCTGTCGCTCGCACTGGGGATCGGGGCCAACGCGGCCATCTTCTCGCTCTTCGACCAGCTCATGCTGCGCGGGCTCCCCGTCGCCGAGCCCGAGCGGCTCGTCAACCTGTCGGCTCCGGGCCCGAAGCCCGGGTCGACCTCGTGCAACCTGGCCGGCGGCTGCGAGGAGGTCTTCAGCTACGCGATGTTCAGGGACCTCGAGCGGGACGGCGCGGGGTTCGAGAACCTGGTGGCCCATCGGCTCTTCGAGGCCAACTTCTCGGTCGACGGCCTCACGACGAGTGGAGAAGGGGTTCTGGTGTCGGGTCAGTACTTCGAGGCGCTCGGGATGCAGCCCGCGCTCGGACGCTTGCTCGGCCCGGGGGATGACGAGGAGGTCGGCGGGCACTACGTCGCGGTCCTGAGCCACCGATACTGGACGAACGACCTCGGGGCGGATCCCGGCGTGCTCAACCAGACCATCGTCGTCAACGGGAACCCGTTCACGGTGGTGGGCGTGGCGGCGCCAGCCTTCGTGGGCACTACGTTCGGTTCCACGCCGAGGGTCTTCGTGCCGATCACCATGACGCACCTCATGACCCCAGGCTGGGACCGGTACGATCGCCGCACGGACTACCGATTCTACGTCTTCGGCCGCTTGAGGGCCGGGGACACCGTGGAGCGCGCGCTCCAGCAGGCGAACGCCCTCTACTCGTCGATCATCAACGAAGTCGAGGTGCCGCTCCAGCTATCGATGACGGCGCAGGACCTCGAACGATTCCGTGCGAAGCAGATCCTCGGCAGTCCCGGGAACCGCGGCCAGAGCGACATCAACACGGAGGCGCGCGCACCCCTCATCCTCCTGTTCTCAGTGACAGGCTTCGTGCTGTTGATCGCGTGTGCCAACATCGCGAACCTCCTCATCGCGCGGGGCGCGAGTCGGGGGGGAGAGATGGCGCTCAGGAGCGCGCTCGGCGGGGGACGCGGCCAGCTTCTGACCCAGCTCATGACCGAGTCGATGCTGCTCGCCGTGCTGGGGGGCCTGGCGAGCCTACCGGTCGCGCTGTGGACACTACGCCTGGTCGGCTCCTTCCTACCGCCGGACGGGGTCGCGGCATTCGCGCTGGGCATCGACCCGGCCGTCATGGTGTTCACGGCGCTCATGGCGGTGGGCACGGGCATGGTGTTCGGTTTCTACCCGGCCCTCCACGCGACCCGCTCCGACCTTATCGGCGTATTGCGGGGGAGCACCGGACAGACGTCCGGCGGCCGCGGCGCGCAGCGCGGGCGCAAGACGCTGGTGACCCTGCAGTTCGCCCTCTCCTTGGCGCTCCTGGCGGGTGCGGGCCTGTTCATCAAGAGTCTCGTGAACGTCAGCCGAGTCGACCTGGGCATCCGCACCGAGGGCGTTGCGACGTTTTCCGTCTCGCCCTCACTGAACGGATACGAGCGGGAGGAGTCGGCCGATCTCTTCCGGCGCACGCAGGAAGCGCTCGCCGCCCTGCCTGGGGTGTCGCTGGCCTCCGCGGCCATGGTTCCCGCCCTCGGCGGCAGCAACTGGGGCACCGCGGTCACGGTCGAGGGTTTCCAATGGGAGCCGGGCGTCGATGCGGGCTCACGCTACAACGCGGTGGGCCCGGCGTACTTCTCGACCCTGGGCATCCCGATGATCGCGGGCCGGGAGTTCACTTCCTCCGACGTCGAAGGCGCGCCCCAGGTGGCGGTCGTGAACGAGGCGTTCACCCGGAAGTTCGGACTCGACGGACGCAACGCGATCGGCAAGTTCATGTCGGTGAACGGGCCCGCCAACGAGGAAATGGACATTCAGATCGTCGGCCTCGTTCAGGATGCCGCGTACAGTGACGTCAAAGATCCGGTTCCGCCTCTGTTCTTCCTTCCGTACGCCCAGGCGGGTGGCGTGCCCAGCATGACGTTCTACGCGCGCACCGCTGTGGATCCGTCCGACGTCATGGCCCAGGTCAACGAGCTGGTCGCGGGGATCGACCCCAACCTGCCGGTGAACGAGTTGAAGACGCTCGAGCAGTGGATCAACGAGAACGTCTTCCTCGACCGAATGATCAGCGTGCTGACCGCGGGCTTCGCGGTGCTGGCCACGCTTCTGGCGGCGGTCGGCCTCTACGGCGTGCTGGCGTATACGGTGACGCAGCGTACCAAGGAGATCGGTGTGCGCATGGCGCTCGGGGCGGGAGGCTCACGCGTGCGCCGCATGGTCTTGGGCCAGGTCGGTGGCATGGCCGCCATTGGCGGTGTGCTTGGACTCGGCGGTGCCTATGTCCTGGGTCGCCTGTCCCAGACGCTCCTCTTCGAGGTCGAGGGCACGGACCCGTGGGTGCTCGCCGGTGTGGCCGTCCTTCTCGGCGCCGTGGCTTTGGGCGCGGGCTACATCCCCGCGCTCAAGGCCTCCAAAGTGGACCCGATGGAGGCGCTCAGGTACGAGTGAGCGTGTGGGGCGGGCGGCCACGTGTTCCCACCCGCCCCACCGCACCCGTCAGTCGACCGGGTACTCCCTGAGAATCTGCCCCACGAGGTGATCGGGATTCGCACCGGGGATGGGTACGAACTTCTGCACCCGCCCGGCGAAGCAGTCCGCGATGAAGAGGTTGCCTTCCTGGTCGGTGGTGAACCCGTGGGAGCACGCGAGTCTGCCCGGCTCAGTTCCCGTCGCGCCCCAACCATACAGGTTGTTCCCCTCGAGATCGTACTTCTCGATACGGCCGGTCGTGACGTTCCCGACCCAGATGTTGTCATCCACATCGATCAGGTGGTTGACGAACAGCGTGCCCTGGCTCTCCGGCCAGTGCGGGGAGCGCAACGTCCACATGTCGAGGAAGTTCCCGTTCTCGTCGAAGACCTGCATGCGCTCGTGGCCGCGGTCTACGACGTAGAGGCGACGGTCCGAGCTGATCTGAATGCTGTGCGGGTTGTTGAACTCGCCCGGTCCGGGGTTGTCCGGGTCCGCGGGCTCCGAGCCCCAGTCCATCATGAAGTTGCCGTCGGGATCGAACTTCGCGACCCGCTTGCCGTCGTAGCCGTCGCTGATGAAGTAGGTTCCGTCCGGTAGCCAAGCGATGTCGGTGGGGCGAGCGAAGTTGTTCGGGCCGCGGCCCCGGACGCCGAGTTCGCCGTGAGAGTACACCAGCTCACCGTCGTACGTGAACTTGTAGATCATGTGCAGCTGGTCGTCGATGATCCACACGTGCTTATCGTCGTCGTACGGGCTCATCTTGATCTTGTGTGGCCCGCGTCCGCACGGCTGTTGGGCGAACAAGTCGTTCATGTGGTCCCAGTTCTCGACCAGGTTGCCCTCGCCGTCGACGACGAAGATCGAGTGCTCCCAACGCCGCTCGTAGCCGCGACGGTTCTGGGTCGGATTGCACGTCGCGCTCAATCCGTCGGTCGTCGGCGGTGCGTTACCTACGATGTCGGTGGCGCCGTACGGCATCCACGGCTCCATGCCGGGGTGGAGCGGCAGCTCTCCCCGCATCGCGATCCAAATACGGTCCGGCGATTCGGCGTAGGCGTCCCCGAAGGAGCCCCAGGTCCATCCGTCGTGAGAATGCTCGTCGTCCGGCAACGGCCTCGGCCAGCTCGGATCGACCTGATAAGGCCCGGTCGGCCAGTTGTGGTAGCTCCAGCGCTCGCCCGATGCCATGGTGTTGCCCATGTCGTCGGCAGGAGCGCAGCCGGCGGCGAGGGCGACCGAGAGTGCCACGGTACAGAAGGCACGTAACGCTGACGAGGGGCTACGGGGTACGTCCATGCGGCACCTCCGAGGTTGGGACTCCACGCTCGGCACCTTCGCTCCGGCGCAGCGGGCGCGCGGTCATCACTGCCCGAGAGCCGGAGAGTAGATCTGGCGGAGGGTTGCGGCAAGAAATGCGGGCTCGAGGGCGCGGGGTGCTGTCGCCCCCGCCGCGGCCTATCTTCGGGCGCCCAGTTCGACCCTATCGACGCCCGGCGATGTCAGAATCCCCGCGCCCCAGCCTCCGCTCCGCGATGCGTGAGCCGCTCCTGCACTTCGTGCTCTTGGCGGCCGCGCTTTTCGGCGCGAGCTCCCTGCTCGGTCCCTCGGACGATGCCATCGAGATCACGCAGGAGGAGCTCGAGTGGCGCATCCTCCAAGTCGAGGCTCAAGAAGGACGAAGACTCGACGACACCGAGCGCGTTCTGGTTCGCGAGCGCTACATCGACGAGCGGGTGCTGGTCCGTGAGGCCCGAGCCCTCGGTCTCGAGGAGGACGAGCGCATCGACGACATCCTCGTGCAGAAGATGCTCCACGTCTTGAGTGGCGACGTCATCCAGCCGACCGACGACGAGCTCGCGACCTACTATCGGATGAACCTCGACCGCTATGCCACCGAGGAGACGGTCACAGTGGACGAGGTGGTGGTCGCCTCCGGAGCGGCCCTCCCCCGCGAGTTGAGAGACGGGGGAGAGCCGGCCGACGCTCCTCCGGGGTCGCTCGTCGCGAGTCGCCTCATGCCGCGGCTCTCGCTCGAGGACCTCACCCAGGTCTTCGGGGAGGGCCCCGCGGCCTCCGTCTTCGGAACCGAACGTGGTTCCTGGGTGGACGCGTATGAGAGCGTGCGGGGCGACCACTGGTTCCGGGTGCGGGAGCGCCACGAGGCGACCGTACCTCCCTTGGAGGTCGTCCGGGAAGCCGCCCGGCTCGATTGGATTGCCGAACAGGAGGACCGGCGCCTCCTGGCGCGCGTCGCGGAGCTCAGAGCCCGGTACGAGATCCGCGTCGAAGGGGAGGGCGGGTCTTGAGGCGTGCTGGAGCGAGCGCCCGACGCGGCATCGTCACTTCTTGCCTGACTGCGGCTCTTCTGGGCTCGGCGGTTCTCTTGCCTCCCGCGCCGGCTCGCGCCCACGACGTAGACGTCACCTCCGTGGCCAGGGTCTTCCTCGACGAGCTCGACGGCGGGCGCTACCTGCTCTCCATCGTCGACGCCCAGGCGCCGCCGATCACGGACCCACGCGGCGTGCTTCCCCTCAGGTGTGAGCCGCTACCCGCGGAGGAGGTAGAGTTCGAGGTCACGTCCGGCTTCGTCTTCGAGTGCGAGAGCCCACTCGGCGGCGGCGACGTCCTTACCCTGCCGTGGGCGCTGGCGGGCGTGGTTGCGCTGGCGCGATGGTCCGACGGGTCTACGGCGACCGCGTACTTCCGGGGCGGTGGGGGCACGGTGCCCGTGTCCGTAGGGGATCTCCAGGGTGGCTTCGCTTCACGACTCGCGGTGGCCGGCACGTACTTCATCCTCGGCGCAGAGCACATCCTGCTCGGTATCGATCACCTGCTCTTCGTCGTGGGCCTACTCTTGCTCGTGCACGGGTTCGTTCCGCTGGTGAAGACCATCACCGCCTTCACACTCGCGCACAGCATCACCCTGTGCGCTTCTGTGCTCGGCTATGTTCCGCTCGACCGCGCGCCGATCGAGGCGGCCATCGCACTGTCGATCATTCTCCTGGCGCGCGAGATCGTCGTGGCGGAGCGGGGCATGGTGCACCTCACCCACCGCAAGCCCTGGCTGGTCGCCTTCATCTTCGGCCTCCTGCACGGGCTCGGCTTCGCCGGGGCGCTCGGTGAGATCGGACTCCCCGAGAGCGCCATTCCGCTCGCGCTGCTCTTCTTCAACGTCGGGGTGGAGGCGGGCCAGCTCGTCTTCGTGGTGGCCCTGATTGCCCTCGCGCGCCTCGCCGCAGGCAGCGTGCGGTCGCCCATACCCAGGCTACAGCCGCTACTCGGGTACGCCCTGGGGGCCCTGGCCACGCTCTGGTTCATCGACAGGCTCCCGGCGATCTGGGGATAGAAGACCTGGTCCCGGGCGCGCTCGGTTCCTACGACGGAAGCGACTCCGCCTCAGCGGCGCCTTCGACCTGGAAGCCCTTCCGTTCCATCTTCCCCCAGGCGCTCGCGCCGGTCACGAACCTGAACAGGCCACGGGCTCGCCAGAACGTATTGAGCTGTCGAAAGCCGAAGTTCTCCAGGGCGGCCAGCGCGAACATCCTGAAGACGTCTCTGGTCTTTCCGTATCGGCTGAAGGCCACCTCCTCGATCAGCACGGCGGCTACCGACAGCACCACGCCGATCGCGAAGGCGAGTACGAAGAAGGCGATCACGTAGGCACCGGACGCCCGTCCTGCGATGACCACGATCGAGAACCCGATGTAGCCGGCCAATTCGATGATCGGCCCCAGCCCTTCGAGGAAGAAGAACACCGGAAAGGCGACGAGCCCAGTGGCACCGTATCGACGTCGAAACAGCATGTGATGGTGCCGGGTGAGGCTCTCGATGAGCCCGCGCTGCCACCGGTCTCGCTGACGGCCCAAAACCCTGTACGACTCGGGCACCTCGGTCCACGCCACCGAGTCCGGCACGAACTCGATGCGACAGGGGCGACCCTGGTCGGTGAAGAGCCGCTTCATACGGACGACCAACTCCATGTCCTCGCCCACCGTCTCGCCGGTCGTCCGCTTGCTGGCATAGCCGCCCGCATCGACGACGGCTCCCCGGTTGAATAGGCCGAATGCCCCGGAGATGACGAGCGACGCGTTGAAGGCGGCCCAACCGACACGCCCCACGAGGAAGGCCCTCAGGTACTCCACCGTCTGGACCGCGGCGAGGAAGTTCTTGGGCAGCCTCGCCTCGGTGACGATTCCGGAGCGGACGGTGCAGTTGTTCACGACACGGATCTTCCCGCCCACGGCGACGGTGCCGTCGTCCTCGAGGAATGGACGCACGATTCGCGTCAGAGCGTCACGCTCGAGCAGGGTATCCGCGTCGACCGCGCACAGGAGCGGTGTGTTGCACTGGTTCACTCCGGCGTTCAACGCATCGGCTTTGCCCCCGTTCTCCTTGTCGATGACCCAGAGGTTCGGGTGCGATCGACTCTGGTGAATCTGTCGTACCTGGGCGGTGGACAGCTCGGCGGTGGGCAGGCGGGCCCGCGGAACCAGCTCGAACGCTCCGATGAGGCGCTCCATCGTCTGGTCCGACGACCCGTCGTTGATGACGATGATCTCGAACTTCGGGTAGTCCAGCGTGAGCAGGGAGCGCACCGACTCCACGCAGGTGGTCTCTTCGTTGTAGGCCGGCGCGAGCACGGTGATGGGCGGCGCGGCGTGCGCCCGTGAAGGGTCGAGCAGGTTGAACGCCTTGAGCCGCTGCCGGTACTGCCACACGACCTGGAGTGCCTTTACCGTGGTGATCAGGTACACCGCGTTGATCGCGAGGAAGTAGACCAGAACCAGGCCGTTGAGGGCCGCCAGGAGGGCCAGCGCCACGCTCACGATACGCCTGCCTCGGACAAGACCTGGAGGCCCAAGGCCGAGCGAGGATGGTCCGATCCGGCCAGGATCTCCAGCTCGGCGGAGGCGCCGGCGTCCTTGAGCGCCCTGGCGGCCGCGATCGCGACCCAAGGGGACGGATCGTCGCGCGCGGCGCCTACGAGCGGCGCCACGTCTTCTGGGCCACCGAAGCGGCCGACCGCACGGATCGCGGCCAGCCGAACCGGCAGCGCCTGTTCGGGATCGAGCCATTGGCGCACGGCCGGTAGATGGGGCAGCCTCCCCACGCTCGCCAGGAGCCGCAGGGTAGCGGCTTGGAGCTCGACGTCGTCCGTTGTCACCAGGACGTCCCTTGCGTCGTCCGCCGCTGCCGAGTCGGACAGAGCCGCAAGCGCGTCCGCCGCCGCGGCTCGGACCGTGGGCGTACGCTCGTCATCGCGCAGCGTCTCGCGGAGCGCCGCGAGCGCATCGGCGCCCATGGAGGCGAGCATGGCCGCCAGAAAATCACGCCTCCAGTGCTCGAACCGTGCGAGTCGGTCCAGGATCGCGGCGGCGTGCTCCGGGGCGTGGTGTCGTGCGAGCGTAGTCGCCGCCACCATGGCGACCAAGGGCGACGGGTCGTCGAGCGCTGCCACAACGGGCTCCTGGGCGTCAGCCGGGCGCAGCTCTCCCAACATCTGGATGGTGCGCATGCGCCGGGTGGGCGAGCGGTGGCTCATGAAGTGGAGCACCGAATGCAAGTGGGGCTCGGCGAGCCGGCAGATGGTGTCGCGTTCGTCTCCGTCGAGTCGACGCACGTACTTGAGCAGGAGATTCAAGAAGTAGGGGACGTCGGAAGGGGAGACCGAGTTGGAGAGCTCGCTGGCGTCGGCCCCGTCGTAGAGGACCTCTTGCACGGCGTCCCGCCAGGCCGCGGATCGCTCGTCCATCCGGGTTCGCCGCCGCGCGTTCCGCCGCCGGAACGCGACGGCCGCCGCCGCCAGGAGCAGCGATGTGGCGAGGACGACAAGCGTGCAGACCAGGAGCACGACCAGGACCTCGCTGACGGAGAGCAGACCTCCCCGCCACACGATGCCGAAATAGCCGAGAACGTCCTGGATCATATGCTCTGAGCCCCCTCCGACTCGGCGACGAGTCGGGTGACACGAGCGACCAGCTCCTCGACCGCGAACGGCTTCGCGAGCGCATCGCTGGCACCGAGCGAGAACGCCCGCGACGTCTCTTGCTGCGCTCCGAACGTGAGTACGATGACGGGTACCCCCGCGTAGGACGGCGACGCCCGAAGCCGGCGGAGGATCTCGAGGCCCTCGACTCCAGGGAGCATCGTGTCGAGCACGACTGCGGAGGCGGATGCCCCGCCGAGAGCCGCCAGTGCGGCGGCTCCGTCGCCGAAGTGATCGACGTCGAAGCCGGCCCGCCGAAGCCGATGTTCGATGAGGTCCGCGAGGATCTGGTCGTCTTCGATGAGCAGCACCCGTCTTTGCACGTCGACGGACGCGTGCTCGGAGGCGACGACCGCCCGGGCCGGCGCCCGGCGTGCTGCCTGCAGTCGCCGGGTCGCACGCGCAACCGCCTCCTCCACCTTGTTGTGGGCCGTGATCGAAGCGACCCCGGCGTCCCACGCTGGGACGACCGAGCGTCCAGGGGAGACTGTGACAGCGGCCTCGTCGGTCACCCCCCGCAACTTGGCGAGCGCGGTCTGCGCCCCGGCGAGGTCCGTACCCGGCAGAGCTACCGCGAACTTCCCTCCGTCCCATCGGGCGACGGGGTCCGACGTCCGGAAGGTCCGCTGCAGGCACTCCGCCATGGCGCGCACCACCAGGTCCCCCGCCTCGTTCCCGTGGAAGTCATTGATGGCTCCGAGCCGGTGGATGTCGATGATCGCGAGCGTAAGCGGGGCGCCCGCCCTCGCCGAGTTCGCGGCTGTCTGGCGGAGGTCGTCGAGGAAGACCGCCCGGTTCTTCAGGCCCGTCAGCGCGTCGCGACGACCCGCGTGGCGTGCCTCCGCCGCCCGTTCGAGTAGCATGGCGACCGCGGCTCCGAGTACGGTTCCGTCCACCGGCTTCGTGTAGTAGTCGTCCGCCCCCAGCGACAGCGCCTCCGCCCGGGCGGCCGCGTCCGTCCGCCCCGTCAGCACGACCACCGGGACCGCGGCGGTGCGCGGTCGCCGCCGCAGCTCGATGAGCAGATCGAATCCGTCCTGGCCGGGCAGGCCAAGGTCGAGTAGGACCAGGTCGACATCCGTCGAATCGAGGATCGCCTCCGCGTCCTTCCCACTACCGGCGAGGAGCACCTCCCGGTTCGGGCCGCCGACGAACCTCCGGTGCAGCAGGGCCTCCACCCGACTGTCTTCGATCAGGAGGACCTTCACGATGCGCGAGTCGTCTCGAGAGCCCGCCCGCTTGAGCGCGCCGATCAGTCGATCGAGACCTGTCCTCAACGCATCTTCCTCGCAGCGGCTCACCTCGTGAGCGGACGCGCCGAGGTCGGGGAAGCGCTCCGCGATCGCGGAACGGGTCAGCGAGGTAGCGATCCGCCGGGCGCTGGCGACTCCGGCATCCGCCCCCGCGTCGATGGCTTTGCGAGCTGCTTCGAGGGCCACCAGGCGCGCACGCAGTCCCTGCCCGTACCAAGACGTCATCTCGTCGTCGACCGAGTCTGTCCGACGGGGGGAGGGTGCCCGTGGGGGAGCGGGAGCCGACTGCGGAAGGGCCGGCGGCGGCCGCGGTGCCGGCGCCAAGGGGGCGTCGACCTGCGGAGGGGGAGTCGGGACCCGGGGCTCCCACATGGCCTCGATCACGTCGGCGAGCGGACCCATCGCGCCCGTGTCCGCGCGATAGAATCGACTCCTGCCCTCCGCTCTCACGCGTACTAGGCCCCCTTCTCGGAGTGTGGCCAGGTGCTGGGACACGGCCGCCAGGCTGATGGGGAAGTGCTCGGCGATCTCGCCGACACGCAACTCATCGCGCCAGATGAGTCGGAGGATCTCTAGCCGTCTGGGCCCCATCGCGGCACGGACGGACGCATTGTCGACGAGCTCAGCGGCCATACATATAATTAAGATATATACTTAATCATAGCAACACATCCCTGTAAGTGTTTTGTTATCAGCATATTAGGGGGCGACAAAATAATTAAGATAAATGCTTAACTATAG
>JAHEKM010000019.1 GCA_024638325.1 Gemmatimonadota bacterium
GGAGAAGCTCAAGACGTTCAACGTCGACAGCGAGCTCGGGGGCCGCACCAGCGGACCCATGGTCACGCAGTTCGAGGTCGTGCCCGCGCCCGGCGTGAAGGTCAACCGCATCGCGAATCTGGACGCCGACCTCGCACTGGCGATGAAAGCCCACGCCATCCGCATCGTGGCGCCGATTCCGGGGAAGGGCGCCGTGGGTGTCGAGATCCCGAACCCCCGACCGGAGATCGTGAACCTTCGCGAGATCCTGGAGAGCCCGGAGTTTCGCAACGCCAAGGGCGAGCTGCCGCTGGCTCTGGGAAAGGACCTGAGCGGCAAGCCCTACGTAGCCACGCTCGAGAAGATGCCCCACGTGCTCATCGCGGGCGCCACGGGTGCCGGTAAGTCGGTCTGCCTCAACACGATCGTCACCAGCCTCGTGTACAAGCACACCCCGGAGACGCTTCGCCTGCTCATGATCGACCCCAAGATGGTCGAGCTGTCCGTCTACTCGCGGCTCCCCCATCTGCGCCACAACGTCGTCACCGACCCCCGTGACGCCGCCGGTGTACTGAAGTGGGCCGTTCTGGAGATGGAACGGCGCTACGCGCTGCTGAAGGCGAACTACGTCCGCTCTATCCAGGAGTTCAACCGCAAGGTTCGCCAGGACGCGGTGGTCAAGCGGAGCGAGGCCAAGGGGCCCGAGGGAGACGAGAACCGGTGGATCTACACGGACGGAGTGCTGCCCTATATCGTCGTCGTCGTCGACGAGCTGGCGGACCTCATGATGACCGTGCAGAGCGAGGTGGAGAAGCCGCTGACCCAGCTCGCGCAGAAGGCACGCGCGATCGGCATTCACCTCATCGTGGCCACACAGCGCCCGTCGGTGAACGTCATCACGGGCCTGATCAAGGCGAACTTCCCGACGCGCATCGCCTTCCGGGTGGCGTCGAAGACCGACTCCCGCACCATCTTGGATCAGAACGGAGCCGACGCCCTGTTGGGCAACGGGGACATGCTCTTCCTGCCGCCGGGACGGAGCGATCCGGTGCGGCTGCAGGGAGCCTACCTGCCGACGGAGGATACCGAGCGCCTCATGAACTGGTACGTGGACCTCTTGGAGCGCCACGGCCCCGTGGAGACGCCGGAGGAGCACGAGGCGCTGGAGACGGACATCCTGGAGGAGCTGCGCGGGCAGGAGTTGGAGGACGCGGCGGCGGCGGTCGAGGAAATCGCGGGCGATTGGGACGAGCTGTTCCGTGCCGCTGCCGAGGTATGTATTCAGAATCAGGGCGGATCGACATCGCTGCTCCAGAGGCGCCTCAGCATCGGGTACGGGCGTGCGGCTCGCATCGTCGACCAGCTCGAGGACGCGGGGGTCTTGGGCCCCTCCGAGGGCGCCAAGGGTCGCGAGGTGCTGGTCGACCTGGACGAGCTGGACGCCATCTGTGGCTCGGGCTCTGTCGGGTCGTGAGAGGGCGTATGGGTGTCCTGGCCGCCGCCGCCGTGGCTCTACTGATCGGCTCACCGGCGTGGGCGCAGGACGAGGGCATGGCGGTGCTCGAGGCCGCCTCGGAGCGATACGGGGCCGCCACGTCCGTCTGCGCCGACTTCGTGCAGCTGCGCGCCGTGCCCATGCTTCGCCAGGAGGTCACCCAACGGGGTCGCCTCTGCTCTGCGGACCCGAACCTCTTTGCCATGCGCTTCACCGACCCTGAGGGCAACGTGATCGTCAGCGACGGCCGGGCCCAGTGGATCTACCGGCCCAGCGAGGATCCGCGGCAGGTGTTCCGCGCCGAGGTCGGCCCGAACACGGGCGGCCAGGACTTCTACCGCGAGCTGCTCGAGGATCCGGGCAGCAAGTACCGACCCACGTGCGTCGGGAGGGAAGAGGTCGACGGGCACGCGACGGTACGCGTCTGCCTCGGTGCCATGACGACGAGCCGCGAGCGCCCCGACATCGTGTGGATCGACGAAGCGACGCACGTCGTGCGCCGCATCCACTTCACCGAAGAGAACGGAAGCGAGCGCACCATCACGCTCAGCGACATCGAGTTCGACACACCTCCTCCGACGGGCTGGTTCTCGTTCACGCCTCCTTCGGGGGCCATCGTCATCGACATGTGAGCAGCACGCGCGTCAGTGGTACGACCCGAAACCTGCCGGTCTTTCCGGTGGCGCCCGATCCGGTGCGGGCAGGCGCGTCTCGTGACGCTCTCCCGGTTCGGCACGAGATCGAACTGACGGGGGACGGCGCCGGCCCGCGCATTGCGCTCGTGACGCTCGGCTGTGACAAGAACACGGTCGATTCGGAGCGCATGATGGCGTCCCTGGTCGGCAACGGCGCCCGCGTGTCCTCCGACGTCGACGGCGCCGAGGTGGTGCTCATCAACACGTGCGGCTTCATCCAGGAAGCCAAGGAACAGTCCATCGAGGCGATCCTGGAGGCCTGCGACCTCAAGGTCACAGGGGGCGTCAAGGCAGTGGTTGCGGTGGGTTGTCTCGTCGAGCGGCATGGCGACGAGTTGGCCGAGGAGATTCCCGAGGTCGACCTCTACCTGGGCCTGACGGCGCTCCCGGGACTGGTGCCGGAGCTGCGCTCCAGGGGGCTGCTCCCGGCAGAGAGCGCCGTGCCGATCATGGAGCGCCCGCTGCGCATCATCTCCTCGGAGACGCCGCACACGTCGTACCTCAAGATCAGCGAGGGTTGTGACCACACGTGCGCCTTCTGCGCGATCCCGCTCATGCGTGGACTGCATCGGTCGCAACCGGTGGACGAGTTGGTCCAGGAAGCCGCCTCACTCGCCCGGGGCGGTGTGAAGGAGCTCAACATCGTGTCGCAGGACACGACGTGGTACGGGCGCGACCTGCGTCGGAAGGACGCGGGGGCACCGCTCCTGCCGGACCTGCTGCGTGCACTGCTCGAGGGAACCGACGTGCCCTGGTACAGGCTCTTCTACATGTACCCGTCCGGGATCACCCGCGAGCTCGTCGAGCTCATTGCAGGCGAGTCCCGCATTGTGCCGTACCTCGACATGCCCATCCAGCACGGAAGCGATCGAATGCTCGAGCGCATGCGTCGACCCGAGCGGCGCCAGACGATTCGCGAGCGGGTCGCCTGGCTGCGCGAGGCGGTGCCCGATCTGACGCTGCGGACGACCGTCATCGTCGGGTTCCCGGGGGAGACGGACGACGACTTCCGGGACATGCTCGACCTGCTCGAGGAGGTCGAGTTCGAGCGCGTGGGCGCCTTCACCTACTCGGTCGAGGAGGGAACCCGCGCCGCCGATATGGAGGGCCGCGTTCCCGACGACCTCATGGCCGACCGGCTCGAGGAGCTCATGGAAGTGCAGCGCGGCATCTCGTTCGAGAAGAACTTGGCCCTGGTAGGGCGCACGGTGAGCGCGCTCGTCGACGAGGTGGTGGAGGCAGACTCGGAGTACGTGGCCGTGGCCCGCACGCAGGCTCAGGCACTGGACGTGGACGGGGTGACCCACTTGAAGGGTGCTGTAGCCCCGGAGGCCGGCGAACTGGTGACGGTACGCATCGTGGACGCGCTCGATTACGATCTGGTGGCCGAGGTCGCACCCGCATGACGAAAGGGAGGAGGTCGGTGCTGCGCACGCTGCTCGCGGGACTCACGCTCGCGACTCTGCTGGGTCCCGCCCAAGTGGGGGCCCAGGATCTGGCCGACCTGGACTACGAGCACCTGTCGTTCCGCGGCTTCGGCTTCGACGGTGGGTACCTGTGGCCCACTCGCGTCGACCCGACCTACAGCCTCGGCATGCGGGTCGACATGGGGTACGCGGGTCCCGGACTCCGAATCGTTCCTCATATCACCTACTGGTCGTCCTCCCTGGTGGGCTCCGAGGTGACCGAGCTGGAGGATCGCATCTCGCAGCTCATCGAGAACCAGACCGGAAGCCCACCCTCGATGCTCGATCTCGGCACCATCGACTGGAGGAATTACGTCATCGGGGTGGACGCACACATCGTCTGGGATTCGCTCTTCGACGTGCTGACGTACGGCGGGATCGGTGTGTCGGCTCACCTGTTGGACGGCCGCGGTGCCGCCATCGAGGGGACCTTCGTCGAGGACGCGCTGGACTCCGTGACGGCCGGCCTGAACCTCCATTTCGGCCTCGAATACCCGGTCACGCCGCGCTTCCGGATCTACACGGTCGCCAAGTACGAGGTGACCAGCGACCTGCAGTACTTCCACACACGCGCGGGTTGGCAGATCATGACGGGACCGAACGCACCCGGCGAGGAGCGATGAGCGAGGGCGGACCAGAGATCAGGGTCGGCATCGTTGGCACGGGCGCCATCAGCCAGGTGGTGCACGTACCCATTTTCTCGGAACGCGAGGACGTGGACCTCGTCGCGGTGTCCGACGTGGACCGCCACAAGGCGGAGGCGCTGTCTCGGCGCTTCGACGTGCCGCTGGTCTTGGACGCCGACGCCCTCATCGCCAGTGACGAGCTGAACACGGTGGTGATCTGCACGCCCAACGACGTCCACGAGGAGATGGCGATCGCCGCCCTCGAGGCGGGGAAAGACGTGTTCGTCGAGCGCCCGCTGGCGACCACGTCGGCGGGGGCCGCTCGCGTGATCGAAGTCGCGGAGCGTACCGGCCGTGTCCTCGTCGTCGGCATGCCGCACCGCTTCAGGCCTGGAGTCGTGGCGCTGCAGAGCTTCATCGCGGGAGGCGAACTCGGCGACGTCTACGCGGTGCGTGGGAGCTGGATGACGCGGCCGGTACCGACGTCGCGGCCCTCGTGGCGACAGGACCGCGACATCGCGGGTGGCGGGGCGCTCATGGACCTCGGTGTCCCCGCGTTGGATCTGTGCCTCTGGCTGATCGGCTTTCCGTCCATGAAACGGGTCGCGTGTGTGATGTCTCCCTCGGGGGGTGAGGTCGAGGACGCCGCGACGCTCATGGCGGAGACGGTGGACGGAGTGGCGCTGACCCTCGAGGTCAGCAACAAGCTCTTCGCCGGTGAGGACCGCTACTTCGCGAGGGTGATGGGCACCGAGGGCTCGGGTTCATTGCCGCCCCTCGAGGTCTTCAAGTTGGCAGGGGGTCGACCGCTCGAGGTCACGCCTCGGCAACCGCGACCCAGCGGCGGCGAGAACCCGTATATGAACGCATATCGTCGCCAACTCGACGACTTCGTCCAGGTGCTCACGGGCCAGCGGGAAGCCGAGTCACAGGCGCAGCAGGTCGCGCTCATGGCCCTCGTCGAGGCCGCATATCTTGCCGCGGCTACCGGCCGGGAAGTGGAGCTCTAGCGGGTCGCCCGGGAGTAGCCGTGTCTACACAGACGAGCGACGCACCTCGGTTCAGTCGCCTTTTCGCGCTGGCCGACCTGCTCTGGCCCCGCCCGGGCGAGCGATGGGTGCCCGCGGCTTCGGCCGTCCTGCTCGCGCTCTCGTTCCCGCCCCTGCACCTGCTCGTCCCACCGTTTGTCGGTCTGGTGCCGTTTGCGCTGTGGATCCATGGGCTGTCGCCGGACGCCGAGGGCAGAAGGGCCGCGGTGCGCGGATCCATACTGTTCGGCGCGATTTACTTCGGCATCGTCTTCTACTGGATCCTGGTCGCGCTCATCTGGTTCACGAGCCTCGCCATTCTGGCGTACCTGTCGGCGCTGGTGGGCCTGATCGCGATCTCCGCCCTCTTCGGCTGGACCCTACACCGGTCGCTCCACACCGTGCGCGCGCCCATGTGGCTGGCGTTGCCCGTGGCCTGGACCGCGGCTGAGTGGTTCAGGGCCCACTTGCCCAGCACCATCGCGTTTCCGTGGCTGGGTCTGGGCACTTCCTTGACCGGGTTTCCGGAGCTCGTCGGGATCGCCGAGCTGGTCGGCAGCCGCGGCGTCACCTTCTGGATGGCGCTCGTGAACGGCCTGGTGGCCGTACTCGTGCTCGCCATCAGGGAGCGGCGTGGTGTCGCGCGTGCCGCAGCGATGACCGTCCTCGTGGCGACGCTTCCCATGGCATGGGGTGTCTGGCGGGCGGGATCGCTGGAGATGCGAGAAGCGGGGCGCGTGGCGGTGGTGCAGCCCAACATCCCCGAGCACATCAAGCTCGACCCGATCGCCGGGCGTGACAGCACGCTGGCGTCCCTCGATCGGCTCATCCCCACGGTCGGCGCCGGCGAGACGGACCTGATCGTCATGCCCGAGGTGACGTTGCAGCTTTTCGCGGCCGCCGAGCCTTCGGGCGGTCGCCTAGCGGCCATCGAAGAGTACGCGCGCGCGAAGGGAACACCGATCGTCTTCGGTG
Organism: Gemmatimonadota bacterium; assembly: GCA_024638325.1. Taxonomy (GTDB): domain Bacteria; phylum Gemmatimonadota; class Gemmatimonadetes; order Longimicrobiales; family Gaopeijiaceae; genus UBA2982. The sequence continues at coordinate 6,265 of JAHEKM010000019.1, forward strand.
CGCTCGGCCATGAAGGAGAGCTGCGGCCCGGCCGCTACAGCTACTACAACTCCGCCTTCCTCATGGAGCCGGACGGGCTGGCGGATTATCGCTACGACAAGCGCTACCTGGTGCCCTTCGTGGAGCGGGTTCCGTTCCTGCCCACGGAATGGTTCTCCGCTCTCCAGTACTTCGGTGGATTCGGCGTGGGTCAGGGGTGGCCGCTGGCCTCGGTGAACGGTACCGACTACGGCGTGCTCATCTGCTACGAGTCCACGTATCCGGAAGGCTCGCGCGCGTTCAGGCGCGCCGGTGCGGACGTGTTGCTCAACATCACTAACGACGCCTGGTACGGCCGCGAGCCGTTGTACGCGCGCACCACGGCGCTGTGGCAGCACCCGGCGCACATGGTCATGCGGGCCATCGAGAATCGAATGGGCGTCGCGCGGGCGGCGAACACCGGTATCTCGCTCTTCGTCGACCCGGTGGGGCGGGTCCACAACCAGACCCGGCTCTTCGAGGCCGACCTGCACGTCGACACCGTGCTCACCACCGACGTACTGACGTTCTACACGCGCTTCGGGGACCTCACCGGAAACGGGTCGGCCGTCGCGGCCTTGGTCCTCCTCGTGGCGTCGTTCCGCCTCGGACGCAGGCGTAACCTAGCGAGCTGAGGCTACCCCTAAAGCGCATCCATTGGGGACGCGCCTCCGATCTGCCCGTCGATGCCGAAGCCCTGCGGCGGCGACTGGACCGTGTGCCGCGGCGTGTTTAGGTTTTCCAGGCTACGGATCAGCGTCATGCCTTCGGTGCGTGTGTCGCGGACGTGGCTGCCGGGCCGGCGCGGCGCGCACGGCCCTTTCGACTTTGGCGTTTGGGAGCAGGACATGAAGCAGGGTATCCATCCCGACTACAAGGCCGCGACCGTCGTGTGCGCGTGCGGCAATCGCTTCGAGACCATGGCGACCGTGGACGAGGTGCACGTAGAGATCTGCGCGGTGTGTCACCCGTTCTACACGGGCAAGCAGCGTCTGGTCGATACCGCTGGCCGGGTCGATCGGTTCAAGAAGAAGTACGAGAAGGCCTCCGCCAAGTGAACGCGCCGGCCGTTCCGGCCGGATAGCTCGACGGCCTCCGTCGTCGTGGCCCTTCCATGAAGCACCCCGCTCTCGACCCCAAGCTGGACGAGCGCCTCTCCGAAGCCGAGCGGCGATTCGACGAGGTCAACGAGGCGCTCGCCAGTCAGGCCGTCCTGTCGGATCCGTCCAAGCTCCGCGACTACGGTCAGGAGCGGGCGCATCTGGAGCCGATCGTCGATGCGGGACGCAAGCTACGCGGCGCGCTGTCGCAGCACCGTGGCGCCCGGGAGCTGCTCGACGCCGACGACCCGGAGATGAGGGCGCTTGCCGAGCAGGAGATCGTCGAGCTCGACGAGCGCATCGAGACGCTCACGGCTCAGGTCAAAGAGCTGCTCATACCACCCGACCCCCTCGCCGACCGCGCCGCGGTCGTCGAGATCCGGGCCGGCACGGGCGGCGACGAGGCGGGCCTCTTCGCCGCGGACCTCATGCGCATGTACCGACAGGTCGCCGAGCAGCAGGGGTGGTCCCTGGAGCTCATGAGCATGTCGGAAGGCATCCCGGGGTCGATCAAGGAGGTCATTTTCACCGTGAAGGGCAGGGGGGCCTACGGAAGGCTCCGATACGAGTCGGGCGTACACCGGGTGCAACGGGTGCCGGAGACGGAAGCCCAGGGACGGATCCACACCTCGGCCGCCACGGTCGCGGTGCTTCCGGAAGCGGAGGAGGTGGACCTTCAGATCGACCCCCAGGACCTGCGCATCGATGTCTTCCGTTCGTCCGGGCCGGGGGGGCAGTCGGTGAACACGACGGACTCCGCGGTGCGCATCACGCACATCCCTTCCGGACTCGTCGTCTCCTGCCAGGACGAGAAGTCGCAGCACAAGAACAAGGCCAAGGCGCTCAAGGTGCTCCGCAGCCGGCTCCTCGACAGGATGATCGCCGAGCAAGAAGCCGAGCGTGCCCGTGAGCGACGTACGCAGGTCGGTACGGGCGACCGCTCGGCCAAGATCCGCACGTACAACTTCCCACAGAACCGGGTCACGGATCACCGGATCGGGCTCACGCTCTATAAGCTCGGAGAGGTGCTCGGTGGCGACCTCGACGAGCTCATCGCGGCACTGCGTCTCGCCGAGGAAGAAGAGCGCATGGAGGGCGACGCGTGAGCGCGGGCAGCTCTGGTGCTCAGGTCGCGCGCGCCGAGGGTGAGCCCCTGACGATTCTCGGGGTCATGCTGCGCAGCGCGGACTACCTGGCCGAGAGGGGGGTCGAGACCGCGCGGCTCGACGCGGAGCACATGCTCGCGCACACGCTAGGGGTGGGACGACTGGAGATGTATCTGCAGCACGAGCGCCCCCTGGACGAGTCGGAGCTCGAGCGGTTTCGTCCGCTCCTGCGCCGCAGGGCCCAGCGCGAACCGCTCCAGTACATACTGGGCCGTCAGGCCTTTCGCGACCTCGAGCTCGAGGTCGGTCCGGGCGTCCTGATTCCGCGTCCCGAGACCGAGCAGCTCGTCGAGGCGGTCCTCGCGTGGGCGAAAGGGAAAGAGGAACTGGTGGCGCTCGACATCGGCACCGGGTCGGGCGCCATCGCGCTGTCGCTGCTACAAGAAGGCGGGTTCACGCGGTGCGTGGGCACCGACGCGTCTGCCGAGGCCCTCGAGTTTGCGGCCCGGAACGCGAACGCGGCCGGTCTGGCGTCGCGCCTCGAGCTGAGAGAGGGTAGCCTATTGGGGCCGATCGGGGACGACGAGCGCTTCGATACTGTGGTTTCGAACCCGCCATACGTGGCGGTGTCGGAGCGCGACGCGCTCCAGCCAGAGGTGGTGTCCTGGGAGCCGGCCGAGGCGTTGTTCGCGGGAGCCGACGGCCTCGACGTGCTGCGGCAGATCGTGCCTGCGGCGGCCCCGGCGCTACGAGTGGGCGGCCTGCTGGCACTGGAGGTCGGTGACGGCCAGGCGGGAGCGGTTGTCGAGTTGGTCAGGAAGGCCGAGAGCTATTCCGATATGACGGTGCATCCCGACCTCGCCGGGAAGGGCCGGATCGTTACGGCGGTCCGCGCGGGGCGTTCGTGACCTGAGGAGTCGATCAAGGGAGGCTGAGGATGGCTGGAATTTACGATATGGCGAGGGAGCTCGGCGGTGCGCTCGCCCGCACGGACGAGTACCAGGCGCTCAAGCGCGCCATGGACGCCGTGGGCGACGACCGTGACCTCACCGAGATCCGTAATCGGCTCGAGGGCCTCGAGGCGCGCATCGAATCGGCGCTGCGAGCCGGACAGGAGCCGGACGACGAAGTGAAGAAGGAGTACACGGAGGCGACAGAGGAGCTGCAAGCGATGCCAGGCTATCAACGGCTCGTCGCGGCCCAGACGAACTTCGAGAAGGTGATGTACAAAGTGAATCAGACTGTGGCCGAGGGTATCGAGCAGGGCGCTCAGAGCCGCATCATCATCTCGTCCTGACCGCGGCGAAGCCGTCGGATCCGGACCCAACGCATGGAAGACGAGGACAACGTGAAGCAGCCTTCAGAGATCAAGCCGGCCCAGGGTAAGCTGGGCGTCCTGCTGCCTGGCTTCGGCGCGGTGGCGACTACCTTCGTGGCGGGCGTCGAGGCGGCCCGTCGTGGGCTCGCCAAGCCCATCGGGTCGCTGACGCAGATGCAGACCATTCGCTTGGGCAAGCGCTCGGACGGGAGGGCGCCGCTCATCAAGGACTTCGTGCCGCTGGCGGGTCTCGAGGACCTCGTCTTCGGCGCATGGGACCCCATTGCGGACGACGGTTACGAGAGCGCGGTGAAGGCGGGGGTGCTCCACAAGGAGCAGCACCTCGATCCCATGAAGGACTTCCTGTCGAGCGTAAAGCCGATGCCGGCCGCCTTCGACACGAAGTACGTGAAGAAGCTGGAAGGGCCGAACGTCAAGAAGGCGGCGAACAAGCGCGAACTGGCCGAGGCGCTGCGTGAGGACATCCGGAAGTTCAAGGCCGACAATGACTGCGACCGGCTCGTCATGGTCTGGTGCGGCTCGACCGAGATCTATGTGCGGCCGAGCGCCGTACACGATTCGATCGAGGCCTTCGAGAAGGGGATGGAGGAGAACCACCCCGACATCGCGCCCAGCCAGCTCTACGCGTACGCGGCCATCATGGAGGGGGTCCCGTACGCCAACGGCGCCCCCAATCTGTCCGCCGACTTCGGCGCGCTGGAGTCGGTCGCCAAGGAGAAGGGCGTTCCGATCGGAGGGAAGGACTTCAAGACCGGCCAGACGCTCATGAAGACGATCCTGGCTCCGGGCTTCAAGACCCGGATGCTCGGACTCTCGGGCTGGTTCAGCACGAACATTCTCGGGAACCGCGACGGCGAGGTGCTCGACGACCCGGAGTCTTTCAAGACCAAGGAGGTCTCGAAGCTCGGCGTGCTGGAGCATATCCTGCAGCCGGAGATGTACCCCGAGCTCTACGGGGACATGTACCACAAGGTGCGGATCAACTACTACCCGCCGCGCGGGGACAACAAGGAAGGCTGGGACAACATCGACATCTTCGGCTGGATGGGTTACCCCATGCAGATCAAGGTGGACTTCCTCTGTCGTGATTCGATCTTGGCCGCGCCGATCGTGCTGGACCTGGCGCTCTTCCTGGACCTGGCGAGCCGCGCCGGAATGGGCGGAATCCAGGAGTGGCTGTCCTTCTACTTCAAGTCGCCTCAGACCACTCCGGGCCTGTATCCCGAGCACGACATCTTCATCCAGCACATCAAGCTCAAGAACACGCTGCGCGGACTCATGGGCGAAGACATGGTCACACACGCGGGCGAGGGGGAGTAGAGCGAGCGGATGTCGGGCCACTTCATCGTCCTGGAGGGCATCGACGGGGTAGGGAAGACCACCCAGGTCGCGCTCCTCGCCGAGTGGATGAACGCGCTCGAGGTCCCACACCTGATGGTGCGGGAGCCCGGGGGTACGCCGCTCGGCGAGGCCGTGCGCGAGCTCGTGCTCGGGCGATCCGAGCTCGATGTCTCGCCACGCTCGGAGCTGATGCTGCTGCTCGCGGCCCGGGCCGCCCTCGTCCTCGACGTCGTGCGGCCGGCGCTCGACGAGGGCAAGACCGTCGTGGCGGACCGCTTCGCGCTGTCGACGCTGGCCTACCAGGGCTACGGCCGCGGCATCGACGTCGAACAGGTGCGCCGAGCGATCGAGGTGGCTACCGACGGCCTGCGTCCCGACCTCTACGTGCTGCTCGACCTGCCGCTCGAAGAAGCATTGGAGCGGCGGGGGGCCAACGGGCAGGAGCTCGACCGCATCGAACTGGAGGGAGAAGCCTTCCGGGTCGCGGTCCGCGACGGGTATCTTGCTTTGGCGGAGTCGGAGCCGGCGGTCGAGATCGTTAGCGCCGAAGGGTCGCCGGGAGACGTGCACCAGCGGGTGCGCGCTCTTCTGGAGGCGCGCTTCCCGCAGACGTTCGTGCGGCTTTCAGCCGACGTGGGGTGAGCGGTATGACAGGCGAGCAGCGAGGCTCCGAGATGCGACGCAGCATGGCGGCACCGGCCGTCGTCATTCTGCTGTCCGCCGTGGCCGGCGCGTGGCTTCTGCAGCAGGGCGTCGACCGGTCGGACAATGTCTACGTCCGGGTGCGCGTGCTCCAGGAAGTGATGGACCGAGTCGAGTCCAGCTTCGTGGAGGAGGTCGACGGCGAGTCGCTCACGAACTCCGCGATCGACGCGATCATCGGCGAACTGGGTGACCCCCACACGTCGTTCATCCAGGCGACCGAGTACGAGAATCTGCGCATCCGTACGGAAGGTGAGTACGGTGGCGTCGGACTCGAGGTCTCCGACGGCGAGGAGTTCGTGACCGTCGTGAGCGCGATTCCCGGTGGTCCGAGCGAACGTGCCGGGATCAGGGCAGGGGACCAGTTCTTCGAGATCGATGGCGTGGCCGCAGATACCATGCTCACCGATCAGGCGGTGCAGCTGTTGCGCGGCGCACCCGGCACGCAGGTCACGGTGCGCATGCTGCGTCCCGGCATGGATGAGCCGATCCAATTCACGATCGAGCGCGAGGTGATTCGGCTCATGGCCGTCCCGTTCTCGCTCATGCTCGAGGGCGGCGTCGGCTACGTGCCGTTGCGCGCGGTGCAAGAGACCTCGTCCGCCGAGGTCCGGGCCGCACTCGACTCGCTCCGGGGTGGGGGGATGCGCGCCCTGGTCTTGGACCTCCGTCGCAACCCAGGCGGTCTCCTCGATGAGGGCATCGCCGTGACGGACCTCTTCCTCGAGCCCGGTCAGGCCATCGTCGAGACGCGGGGCCGGGCCAGGGGGCAGAGCGCGACCTTCGAGGCGCAGCGCCAGGATCAGTTCCCGGGACTGCCCGTCGTGGTTCTCGTCGACGGCGCCAGCGCGTCCGCCGCCGAGATCATTGCGGGCGCGCTCCAGGATCACGACCGCGCGGCGGTCATCGGTGAGACGACGTACGGCAAGGGCTCGGTGCAGAGCCTGTTCCCGCTGACGAGTGGCGACGTGCTGCGGCTCACGACCGCGCGCTGGTACACGCCGCTCGGTCGGTCCATCCATCTGGACCGCAGCGAGACTCACGTCGACCTCGACGAGAGCCCCCTCCTGGCCATTTCTGGGCAGGCCGTGGTGCGACCGAGCCTCGACAGCCGACCCGAGTACGCGACTCCCTCGGGCCGGACCGTCTACGGCGGCGGCGGCATTCCCCCGGACCTGTTCGTAGAGCCACAGACGCTGAGCGACGACGAAGTGCGTGGGGCTCGACGCCTCTTTCTCAGCGCGGGTGCCTTTTCTCAGGCCATCTTCAACGGCGCAGTCTCGTACGTACAGGAGCACCCGGGTCTGGAGCCCGGCTTCTCGCTCACGGACGCGGACCTGGACATGTTCTTCGAAGAGCTCTCGGAGTGGGATGCGGACGTGGGCAGGGACGACTTCGAAGCCGCTCGTCGGTACGTCACCTTCCATCTGGAGCGGGAGATCGCGCTGCAGGCGTGGGGCGAGGCGGGCCAGTTTCGCCAGTCCCAGCGCTACGACCACCAGCTCGAGCGCGCGCTTGAGCTCCTGGAGGGCGTGGAGACGCCTGCCCAGCTCCTGGAGGCGGTCGCGAGGGCACAGGCGAACACGACCTGAGCCCGCCCGGGGCGACGTCCCGCGCCGACATGTTCCAGTCTCCCGATCCGTTGTTGCTTGATACCATGCGCGACCCATTCGAGTCCGACAGCCGAGCGCCCCGATGACCACGTTCGTGGACCGGGCCGTCATCGAGGTGCGTGGTGGTCCCGGCGGCGCGGGGGCCGACGCGTTCCGTAGGGAGAGTGGTGTGCCGCGTGGAGGACCGTCCGGGGGAGACGGGGGCCACGGCGGGAGTGTCATCCTGGAGGCCGACCCCCAGCTCGGGACACTGCTCGACCTCAACTACAAGCGTCTGTATCAGGCGGAGCGCGGGCTGCACGGCGAGGGGAGCAACCGAACCGGACGCTCGGGGCAGGACCTCGTCCTGCGTGTACCGACGGGCACGGTCGTCTACGACGACGAGACGGGGGAGCTGCTGGGTGAGCTCCTCACCGAGGGCGATCGCATCGTCGTCGCCGAAGGCGGCCGCGGAGGCCGCGGCAACGCGCGCTTCAAGACCTCGACCCACCAGGCTCCTCGCGAGTGGGAGCCCGGTGGCGAGGGTACGGAGCGGCGCGTGCGTCTCGAGCTCAAGCTGATCGCCGACGTCGGGGTCGTCGGCGAGCCGAACGCCGGCAAGTCCACGTTCCTGTCGGCGGTCACCGCGGCGCGCCCCAAGGTGGCCGACTATCCGTTCACGACACTGGAACCGGGATTGGGAGTGGTCGAGTTGAGCGGCTTCCGGTCCTTCGTCGTCGCCGACATCCCGGGCATCATCGAGGGCGCTCACGAGGGCAAGGGCCTCGGCCACCAGTTTCTGAGCCACATCGAGCGGACACGGGTGCTGCTCCTGATGGTCCCCGTCGACTCGCCGGACCCCCAGCAGGAGCTCGATCTCCTGCGGACCGAGCTGGCGGCCTACTCCGTGGAGCTGGCCGAGCGACCGTTCATCGTCGGGCTCTCCAAGGTCGATCTCCTCGCCCCGGACGAGGAGCCCCCAGCGGTCAGGGCCGACGGCGCCCTCGGCGTGATGAGCTTCTCCTCGGCCACGCGGCGCGGCATCGACGCTTTGCTCGAGGCCTTGTGGATCGCCACTCGGGCGGACGACGGCTCCGCCGGGTCCGATGATGAGGAGTGGTGGACGCCCTGAACCGGTCGGAAGCACGGGCGGGTGACGAGGTACTCGCGCTCCTGGCTCTCGACCTGACTCCGGGCGTCGGCCTGGTCGGCATCCGGGCCCTGGTCGACCGCTTCGGCTCGGCGGTCGAGGCCCTCTCTCAGCCGGCCAAGGTGTGCAGGGCGGTCTGCCGGGGATACGAGCCACCGGCACCCGAGTGCCTACGGGCGGCGGCGCACGCCGTGGAAGAAGCGGCCCGCCACAACATGACGATCGTGACGTGGGCGGACGCTCGGTACCCCGCAGAACTGCTCCATCTGCACGACCCGCCGCCGGTTCTGTTCCTACGGGGCCGGCTCGCCCTCCTCGAAGGGCTCGCCGTCACCGTCGTCGGATCGCGTAGGGCGACGGCCAGGGGGCGAGACGTCGCAGAGCGTCTGGGACGCGCCCTGGCGGCGGTCGGAGTGTGCGTCACCAGCGGGCTCGCCCTCGGGATCGACGGTGCGGCTCATCGCGGGGCGCTGGCGGCGGGTGGAGACACCATCGCCGTGCTCGGTCGGGGTGCGGACGAGCCTTACCCCCCCTCCCATCGCCGCATCTTCGAAAGCATCGTGGAGCGCGGACTGGTCGTGAGTGAGTTCCCTCCGGGGACGCCGCCGCTCCCTCACCACTTCCCGCGACGGAACCGGATCCTGGCCGCCATCTCGCACGCGACCGTCGTCGTGGAGGCGGGCGCCCGCAGCGGCGCGCTCATCACGGTCGATCATGCGCTCGATCTGGGGCGCGAAGTGTGGGCCGTTCCGGGCCCGATCGACCTGGCCGCGTGCCGGGGAAGCAATCGACTGCTGTCCGAGGGGGCGCGACCCCTCATCGACGTGTCCAGCTTCGTCGCGACCCTCGCCGAGCCCCTTCCTCCCACCCCCGCCCAACCCCACGGTCCCGGCGGTCGACTCCTGGCCGAGCTCGGCCATGAGCCTCTGGGCATCGACGAGCTGACCGACCGGGTCGGGCTCCCGCTAGCGGAGGTGTTGAGCCTCCTCACCGAGCTCGAGTTGCGTGGCGCGGTGCGTCGCCTCCCCGGCATGCGCTTCGGGAGCGCGGCGTGAACGCCGCCATCCGGTCCCTCTACGTACACGCGCCCTTCTGCGCGCGGCGGTGCGTGTACTGCGACTTCGCCGTGACCGTGAACCCGGACGGGAGCGCCACCGAGTGGACGGAGGCGATCGTCGCGGAACTGGGGCAGGTCGAGAGCGAAGGGACGTTCAGCCTGGCGGGCGCACTGGAGACGCTCTACGTGGGCGGCGGGACCCCCTCGTTGCTGGGCCCGACGTCCATGGAGAGGCTCGCGGCCGCGCTTGGTCGGGAGCGCCTGTCCGACCCGACGCTGGAGTGGACCGCGGAGGCAAACCCGGAGAGCTTCGTGCCGGACGTGGCGAGGCAGTGGGTGACGGCCGGTGTGAACCGAGTGAGCCTCGGTGTGCAGAGCTTTGACGAGGGGACCCTCCGCTGGATGGGGCGTCTGCACGGACCGGAAGGGGCCTCGCGCGCCGTGGCGACCGCCCGTGACGCCGGACTGACGAATGTGAGCGTCGACCTGATCTTCGGACTTCCCGCCTCGGTGGGTCGATCGTGGGCCGAGGACTTGGACCGCGCACTCGACCTCGACGTGCCGCACGTGAGCCTCTACGGCCTCAGCGTCGAGTCGGCCACACCCCTCGGCCGCGCCGTCGCCGAAGGGAAGGAGCCAGGCGTCGACGAGGAGCAGTACCGAGACGAGTTCCTCCTCGCCGCAGAGCGACTGACGGCTGCCGGCTACGAGCACTACGAGGTCTCCAACTTCGCCCGCGACGGTCTGATCTCCCGCCACAACAGCGCCTACTGGGACGGAAGGCCGTACCTGGGCCTCGGTAATGGCGCCCACAGCTACCGGCACCCGGTGCGTCGCTGGAACGTCCGCGACTGGGAAGCGTACCGCGCACGGCTGCTCGCAGGCGAGCGCGCCGAGGAAAGCCGCGAGGAGCTGACGTCCGATGCCGCCGCCCTCGAGCGCATCTGGCTCGGCCTCAGAACCAGCGCCGGCCTCCCGCTCGCCGATCTTTCCCCCGCGGCCCTCGAGCTCGCCCAGGACTGGCGACGCCGAGGCCTCGCCACTCTGGCACCCGACCGACTCCGCCTCACTCCACAGGGCTGGCTGGAGCTAGACGGCCTGGCGGTAGCGCTGGACGGCGTCGATGCCTGACGCAACGACCCGACCACCCTTGTCCCTAGACCCGCTGCGGCCCCGACCGCGCGGTCGGGCGCCGCGAGCCCCCGCACCCCCCGCCGCCGAGCGGCCGAGGAGCGGGGGTGCGGGGTCTCTCGGCGCAGTCCCACAAAGCGGTAGTGGCACATGCGGGTTGACCCACCACGAGCACGCTTTCGATCTTCGAGCATGGGAGAGAAGGCACGGCGGGAGATGGTTGGGACCGAGCTGAGCGAGCGCGAGAGGCAAGTGCTCGAGGCCGTGGTGCGCACCTACGTCGACACGGCGGAGCCCACGGGTAGCCGCACAGTGTCTCGAGGCTTCGACCTCGGGGTCAGCGCCGCGACCATTCGGAACACCATGAGCGACCTGGAGGAGAAGGGCTATCTCTTCCACCCGCATACGTCCGCGGGACGTGTCCCCACGGACCAGGCCTACCGCTTCTACGTCGACCGGCTCATGGAGCCCCTCGCGCCCTCCCCGGAGGACCGCGCCAACCTCGAGCGCGAGCTGGGGCAGGCCGGCACGTCCGCCGTCGAGCGGCTGGTGCTCCAGGCGACGAGGGCGTTGAGTCTCATCTCGAACGAGCTCGGTGTGGCCGTCGCGCCGAGCCTCGGAGACGCGGTGCTGGAGAAGCTCGAGCTGATCCAGGTCTCGACCTCCAAGGTCCTCCTGGTCGCGACCATCCGCGGCGGCGTGGTCCGGACGGTGTACGTCGATCTTCCGATCGAGGTGCCGCAGGAGACGCTCGTAACGGTCACCGTGGCGCTGAACGAGCGACTCTCGGGACTGAGCCTGCAGGAGATCCGCAGGACGCTTTCCGAGCGTCTACGGGACAGCATTCCGGGTGAGGTAGGGCAGGAGCTGATCAACATCTTCGTGCAGTCGGGCGCGGAGCTCTTCGACCTCCGCCAACTCGATGCGGCCCAGCTCCATCTCGGGCCGGCCAGTGTTCTCGCGCAACAGCCCGAGTTCGAGTCCGGCCCGCGCATGAAGGAGTTGATCGACTTGACCGAGCAGCGAGACTTGCTGGCGATGGCGGTGGGCACTCGCGAGCACGCCGGTCGCCTCAAGATCACCATCGGGACCGAGAACGACTCGACGGCGCTCTCGGACTTCACGCTGGTGACGGCCGAGTACAGCGTGGGTGGCCTCAAGGGCGTCATCGGGGTCATTGGTCCCACGCGCATGCCGTACGAGAAGATCGTCACGATCGTCGACTACACGTCCTCCCTGGTCACTCGGGTGCTCCAGCCTTGAGGCGCGCGCAAACGCGCTTCGACTCGAGCGAACCGCGTGCTCTGATGTCCACAAAGGACTAGATGGCAGACTACTACCGACTTCTCGACGTGGACCGCAGCGCGGACACCGAGGAGATCAAGAAGGCCTACCGCAAGCTGGCCCTGAAGTACCACCCCGACCGGAACCAGGGCTCGAAGGAGGCGGAGGAGCGCTTCAAGGAGGTCACGGAGGCCTACGAGGTGCTCAGGGACGCCGAGAAGCGCGCTGTCTACGACCGGTACGGGGAGCAAGGGCTCAAGGGTCGAGGGGCCGGACCCGCGGGCTTCGACTTCGGCGACGCCATCGAGGTCTTCATGCGCGACTTCGGTGGCTTTCAGGGGCTAGAGGACCTCTTCGGCATGCGCGGGGCGCGCACGCATCGCTCCACCAGCCGGAAGGGCCAGACCGTACGGATTCGCCTCGCGCTCACGCTGGCCGAGGTCGCCACCGGGGTGACGAAGACCGTACGGGTCGCGCTGCTCGACGAGTGTGAAGACTGTGAGGGCAGCGGCGCGAAGCCCGGTACGGCCCCCACTCCCTGCACGACCTGTGGTGGCAGCGGCGAGGAGCGTCACGTGCAGCGTTCCGTCTTCGGACAGTTCGTGAGCGTGCAGCCCTGCAGCAGGTGCGGCGGTGAGGGGCGCGTGATCGCGAGCCCGTGTCCGAAGTGCTCCGGCGAGGGTCGCATCCGCCACGAGCGGGAGGTCGACGTCGAGATTCCTGCCGGTGTCACCTCGGAGAACTTCCTGACCCTTCGGGGCCAGGGAAGCGTGGGACCGAGGTCCGGGCCACGCGGGGACCTCATCGTGCTGCTGGACGTCCAGGAGGACGAACGCTTCGTGAGGGACGGGTCCGACCTGCTGCATGAGCTCCCGATCACGTTCAGTCAGGCGGCGCTGGGTGCGGAACTCGACGTGCCGACCATCGAGGGGACGGCCCGTGTCACCGTACCGGCCGGGGTCCAGAGCGGCGAGGTGCTCCGACTGCGAGGCCTGGGCCTTCCCGACCTCAACGGTGCGGTCCGCGGCGACCAGCTCGTGCGCGTTCTCGTGTGGACACCCGACGATCTCAGCGCCGAACAGGAGCGGCTGCTCGAGGAGCTGCGAGAGATCGAGTCGGCCGCCCCGGACCGGATCAGCCGACGGCAGCACAAGGGATTCTGGTCGAAGGTCAAGGAAGCGTTCACGGGCGGATGACCGAGTCCGACCGACGCTGGCTGGAGGTCGGCGTCCGGTGTCTGGACGAAGACCTCGCGCCCCTGCTCATCGATGCGTTGCTCGCGCTCGGCGGGCGTGCCGCGGAGGAGCGGGACGGCTGGTACGTCACGCACGTCGAATCGCCGCGGCTCCCCGACGCGTTCGCGGACGAGGTGCGAGCGCTCGTAGAGTCCATGACGGGCCTGGAAGGCGTGGAGGTGCGCACGAGTTCACACGCGCACGAGGACTGGGCCGACACGTGGAAGCGTGGGCTCGGCTTTCGACGGCTCACGCCTCGGGTGGCCGTCCGTCCCTCCTGGGTGCCGGAGCCGCCGGATGCACCCGAAGTGGTCGTCGTCGTCGATCCGGGCATGGCGTTCGGCACCGCAGAGCACGGCACGACTCGCGGATGTCTTCGACTCCTCGACCGGGTGGTCCGCCCGGGCGAACGCGTGCTGGACGTCGGCGCCGGGTCGGGTGTTCTGGCCGTCGCGGCGACCCTTCTCGGAGCCGCTGAGGTGGTGGCGCTGGAGGGGGACGCATTGGCGTGCGAAGCGCTGACCGAGAACCTCGAGCTCAACGGTGTCGACGACCGCGTCCAATGGATCGAACGCCTGGTGGACGCCGAGTCGCTCGCCACGTACGGGCCCGCGGACGGCCTCGTCGCCAATATCGAGAGCGGTGTCCTACGTAGCCTCCTGCCGGGCTTCGCCGCGACCGTGAGGGCCGGGGGATGGCTGATCCTCTCGGGCATACTCGACGAGGAGTGGCCCGCCCTGAAGCGTGAAACGGAAACCGTCGGCTTCGCCCTGGCCGATGTCGACGCGGACGGCGAGTGGCGCTCGGGGCTCTTCAGGCGGCTCGCCTCAGAAGCGACTCCCTAGCCGCGCGTTCAGCCTGCGCGAGCGCCTGCCAGCGGCCGATGTCCGTGGTCGATCGTGGGTCGAGGCCTCGGGCGAGCCACCGAACGCTCTCACGCATGCTGACCACCACGGGCGTCGACCCGTCCGGGGGCTCCGTCGGCGGGGCGATGGACACCACCCAGCTGTCCCCGACTCCCTCCCTCGCCACCAGCGTCGTATCCGTCAGGTCCCAGGGGCACTTCCAGGTGTCCAGCAGGAGGAATCGGTCCGGGTGGCACGCCAGCGCTGAGCGAAGCCGTCTTGCGTCCAGGGTGCGGTCCAGGCTCTCGGACACCGCTTCGAGTAGCTCCGACATGCGGAGCGCGGGGTGTGGGCTCCTCAACAACGTGCGCTCGGCACAGCTCGCGACGGGGTCCATGGATCCTCCGTGATTGGGGTCACGAACGGTTCTTCGGAAGCAGGCCACGAAGGTGACGCCGCGCGCGGGGCACCTCCATGTCGGGAACGGACGATTTCGCTCCTCCCACCCGTATGGGCTTGTGTGGCCAGGCGCCGGCGTTAGAGTCGTCCCATGAGCGGATCTGACTGTTTGTTCTGCAAGATCGTGGAGGGAGCGATCCCCGCCGAGCTCGTCCATGAGGGCGAGCGGCTGATTGCGTTCCGTGACATCCAGCCCCGGGCTCCGTTGCACGTTCTCGTGATCCCGAGGGAGCACATCGCCTCCCTTGGGACGGCCGAGGCGTCGCACCGCGACCTCCTGGGCGAAGCCCTCTTGCTCGCGGCGGACATCGCCCGCGCGGAGGGCGTCGCCGACGATGGGTACCGCACCGTCATCAACACCGGGGGCGACGGAGGTCAGACGGTGCATCACCTCCATGTGCACCTCCTGGGAGGGCGTGCGCTCGGCTGGCCTCCCGGCTGACGGTACGCAGCCCACCCGGGTGACACCTCACGACCCCATCCCCGACTCTCGACGAGCGAAGGCTACACAGTGGCGAGCGATCTCAAAGCCCGACTCAAAGCCGACTTGAACCAGGCACGCAAGGACCGCGACAAGGAGCGGACCCTGGTCTTGTCCACGCTGCTGTCGGAAGTCCGGAACAAGGAGATCGACGGGGGCGGCGAGGCGGATGACGACGACGTCATCCAGGTGATCTCCAAGGGTATCAAGCAGCGTAAAGACGCGTCGGAGCAGATGCGCGCGGCCGGTCGGGACGAGCTGGCCGACAAGGAGGACGTCCAGGCCGCGGTGCTCTCAGAGTACCTCCCGGCGGGTCTTTCCGAAGACGAGGTGCGCGCGATGGTACGCGAGGCGATCGCCGCCGGCGCGACGGACATGGGGCCGCTGATGGGCCGCATCATGCCCCAGATCCGGGGGCGCTTCGACGGCAAGGAAGCGAACCGCATCGTGCGGGAGGAACTGGCGGGGTGATCCCCTCCGGTCGCGGCGGTTGAGCCAGCACGCGCTCGAAGTCCTGGAGTTCGAGCGCGTCCTCGAGCGCGTCGCGCGCCGGGCCGGAAGTGAGCCCGGACGGGATCGGGTCATGGGGCTTCGGCCCCGACACGACTATGAGGACGTGAGGCGTGAACTGGCTCGCGTAGCGGCCGTACTGCGCTTCCAGGAGGAGGGTCCCGAGTGGGACCTCGGCCCGGTGCCGGACCTCAGGGAAGCGCTGGACCGTCTGGCGGTGGACGGCGCCCTCTTCGAGCCAGCCGAGCTCTGGCGTGTCGGCCAGATGCTGGCGACCTCGCGTCTGTTGCGGTCCGAGCTGCGGGAGCGAGAGGAGCCCGTCACCGAGCTCGCATCGCTCGTCGAGGCTCTGGTGGACCTCCGGCCCATCGAAGACGCCCTCACGCGTAGCGTGGATGCGGACGGCAACGTGCTCGATTCAGCGTCGAGAGATCTCAAGGGCACCCGCGACGCGTTGCGCGGGGCGCACTCCCGGATCGTGAAGAAGCTGGAGGCTTACCTCAAGAAGCTCCCGGAGCGTTTCGTCGTGTCCGATGCCTCGGTCACCATCCGCGACGGGCGGTACGTGATCCCCGTGCGCAGGGAGGGGCGAGGAGAGGTGGGCGGCATCGTGCACGACGAGTCGCAGACCGGAGCGACCCTCTACGTGGAGCCTCCGGTCTCGCTGGAGCTCATGAACCGGGTCCGAGATCTGGAGCGCGACGAGGCCCGTGAGATCCGTCGCATCCTTGGTGAGCTCACCGACCGACTTCGTCCCGAGCGCGACGCACTGGCGGGAGCCCTCGCCGCGCTCGTGGACTTCGATTCCCTCGCCGCTCGTGCCCGAACCGCCCGCGCATGGGATGCGGAGCCCCCTCAGCTGGCGGAGCCCGGGTCGCGTGAGCTCGCGATCCGCGGAGGGCGGCATCCGCTGCTCGTGGAGGCCGGCGCACCGGTGGTTCCGTTCGATCTCGATCTGGCCGGGGACGAGAGGGCGATGGTCGTTTCGGGTCCCAACACCGGAGGCAAGAGCGTGCTCTTGAAGGCCGTGGGGCTCACGGCTCTTCTCGCTCAGAGCGGCATCGTGCCACCCGTAGCCCGCGGAACGAGGCTCCCCGTGTACGGCTCGTTCTTCGCGGACATCGGTGACGAGCAATCCATCGCCGACAACCTCTCGACGTTCTCGGCGCACCTGGCCAACCTGGCCGACATCGTCGAGCGCGCGGACGGGAGTTCACTCGTTTTGATCGACGAAATGGGTACGGGGACGGACCCGGCCGAGGGCGCAGCGCTTGCCCGGGCCATTCTCGAGGAGCTCGTAGCGCGTGGGACGACCACGCTGGTTTCGTCCCACCTGGGCGAGCTCAAGCGTCTCGACACCGAGGGGAGCGGTGTCGTCAACGCCTCGCTCCAGTTCGATGCGAAGCTCATGGAGCCGACGTATCGGTTGGTGAAGGGGCGCCCTGGACGCAGCTTCGGCATCGCAATCGCACGGCGTCTGGGCTTCGCGCCGGACGTCCTGGACCGGGCCCAGGCCTATCGCGAGGCGGGCGGCGTCGAGCTCGACGAGCTGTTGGAGCGGTTGGAGAGCCAGGAACAGGAGGTCCGCTCGCTCGCCGAAGATCTCGAGCGTGAGCGGGCCGAGGCCGCCCGACTCAGGGCAGACGTCGAGGGTCGCGAAGAGACTCTCGAGGAGGCCGAGCGTACGGCTACGGAGCGCGCCCGCGATGAAGCGCGCAAGTTGCTCATGGAGGCACGCACCGAGGTCGAGGAAGCCATCCGGGAACTGCGCGGCGCGGTCGAGGAAGGGGAGGCGCTGGGCGAGGCGGCGCGCGAGGCTCGCCGGCGCGTGGAGCGGGCCGCGAGTGAGCACCGTAGGCGGAGTGACCCCCGGAGCCCGCCCGCCCGCTCGGCCGCGGTCGCCGCGGGCGACCCGGTCCGCATCGGGTCCACCGGCTCGCGCGGCAAGGTCGTGGAGGTCCGCGACGACCGGGCGCTGGTCGAGGCCGGGGCGCTCAAGATCGAGGTCGCGTTGGCGGATCTCGAGGTCCTCGAAAGTGCAGCGACGAGCGAGCCGGCGTCGGGTCGAAGCGGATGGACCGGCTACACGGCGCCTAGCGCCAAGCCGGAGGTGGACCTGCGCGGGCTGCGCGTCGACGAGATGGAGACGGAGCTCGGCCGAGCGCTAGACGAGGCGATCGTGAGCGGACTGTCGGAGCTGCGGGTCATCCACGGGAAGGGGACGGGGGCCCTCCGTGCGCGCGCCGCGGAGCTGCTTGCGGAAGACGCCCGTGTGCGCGAGTTCAGGTCCGGGGGGCCCGCGGAAGGTGGCGCGGGCGTCACCGTCGTCCTGCTCAGGTAAACCGCATGATTCCCGACGACATGGTCGAAGAGGTTCGCTCGCGCGCCGACATCGTCGACGTGGTCGGTGAGTTCGTGCAGCTCAAGAAGGCTGGCAGGGAGTACAAGGCGAACTGTCCCTTCCATGAGGAGCGTACACCGAGCTTCTACGTCGTGCCGGACAAGGGATTCTACAAGTGCTTCGGCTGCGGGAAGTCGGGCGACGTCTTCTCGTTCGTCATGGAGCGGCAGGGCCTGGACTTCGTGGAGGCCGTCAAGCACGTGGCCGCACGCTCGGGGGTGGAGATCCGCGAAGTGAATCGCGGGCGAGACGACGAGGACCCGAACCGGCCGCTCTACGAGATCAACGCGTTCGCGAGGGACTGGTTCAAGGGCCGCTTGGCGGACGAGCAGGCCGGGGCGGTTGCACGTGCCTACCTGGAGTCTCGGGGGATCAGCGCCGAGATCTGCGAGCGCTTCGGCCTCGGCTTTGCGCCGGATGAGTGGCGCGCCCTCCGCGAGGCCGCCGCCGCCCACGGCTTCGACGAGGATCTCATGCTCACGGTGGGCCTGCTCGGCACCAGCGAGCGGAGCAGCGAGCCGTACGATCGATTCCGGTGTCGGATCATGTTCCCCATCGAGAGCCTGTCGGGGAAGGTCATCGCGTTCGGGGGCCGGGTGCTGGAAGGGGACACCAAGGACGCGCCGAAGTACATGAACTCACCCGAGACGCCCGTCTATCACAAAGGCGAGAACCTGTACGGGCTCTCGTGGGCTCGCCACGCGATCCGACGGCAGGAGAAAGCACTCGTCGTGGAGGGGTACATGGACGTCGTGTCCCTGGCGGCACACGGCTTCGAGCACGTGGTGGCACCGCTGGGTACGGCACTCACCCCTGAGCAGGCGAAGCTCGTGTCGCGCTACTGCACGCGAGTGCTCCTGCTGTTCGACTCCGACGCGGCCGGGTTGAAGGCGTCCTTCCGCGCGGCCGACGTCCTTCTGGCCGCTGGACTCCACCCCGCGATCGTGACCCTCCCGCCGGGTGAGGACCCCGATACGCTGGTCCGATCCGAGGGCACCGAGGCGCTCCAGGGCCACCTCGACGACGCGGTCGACGTGCTCGACCGCAAGCTCCAGATCCTCGACGAACGCGACTACTTCTCGTCCATCGAGCGCACGCGCCAGGCGCTCGACCGCCTCCTGCCGACCGTCCGCGCGGCGTCGGATCCGGCGCTCAGGGACATATATGTGGATCGCGTGGCGGCCCGCACCGGCGTGCGTCGGGAAACGATCGAGGCAGAGATCGAACGGGAGCGCCAGCGTGAGGCGCGCCCGCGCCCGGCTCCGATGGCTCACCGCGCGCCGGGACTGCGTCAGAGCATGCCCAAGCCCGGAGCCGAGGGCCAGCTGTTGAAGATGATGGTACGGGGCGTGGAGTGGGTGGAGCGCGCCGGCGAGTTGATCTCGGCAGAGGACTTTGAGGATCCACAGCATCGGGCCATCTTTCAGGCGCTTCTCGACGACCCCGAGACGCGTGCTCCGCCAGCGTCGATGGATCCAGTGGTCGCCCAGCGGTTCGAGGAGATCCTAGCCGATCGCGAGGATCTCGCTCATGGGATCGACGTGTTCACGAAGTCGGTGAACAGGATGCGCGTGGCGGTCCTCGATCGCCGCATTCAGGAGCTGCAACAGCAGATCGAGGCGGCCTCTACGGACGCCGAGAAGAGCGAGTTCGCCGGCGAGAAGTCCCGCTTGGCGCGCGAGCTCAGAGAGCTCGACAAGAACTACTGGAAGGCCGCGACGCGTGGAGCGCGGAGCGAGCCCAACCCGAACAGGCCTGGCCGATGACGGAGCAGAACCGCACGGATCTCAAGGAGCTGCAGAAGCTCGATATCCGCATTCAGGAAGCTAAGAAGGGGATCGCAGACTTCGATCCGCTGTTCGAGGAGGTCGAGGAGCCGGCGCTGATTCTGGAGGGCGACCTCACCACGACGCGGAACCGGCTCCAGGAGTTGAAGCTCGAAGAACGACGATTGGAGCTCGCCACCGAAGAGAAGAAGACCCGTCAAGTGAAGCTGGAGGAGCGGCTGGGCTCGGTCCGCAACCTGCGGGAAGAGGCCGCGGTCAGCGCCGAGCTGGAAATGGTGAAGCGCGCACTCCAGAACGACGAGCAGGAAGCGCTCACGCTGATGGACCAGCTGCGGAAGATGGAGGAGCGAGCCTCGGAGCTGGAGGCCGCGTTTGCCGAGGCGTCGGAGCTGGTCGAGCCGAAGCGCCAAGAGCTCCTCACCAAGCGCGAGGACGCTCAGCGACAGCTCGAGTCGCTGCGAGAGGAGCGCAAGGGACTGGCCGCCAGCATCGAGCCCGCCGAGCTGAAGGTCTACGACGCAATCCGCAGTGGGGGACGCGCCGTGGCCGTTGCGCCTCTCACCCAAGACGGTGCGTGCGGGCACTGCTTCGGCATGGTACCGCTCCAGCTCAAGAACGAGATCCAGCTCGGACTCCGGCTCATTCGCTGTGAGGGTTGCGGCGTGATCCTGACAGCGCCCGACGCCGAAGACGAGGCCGCGGCGGCAGCCAAGGTCACGGAGGCACCTCCCCCGGACGAGGCCGAGGAAGCCGGGGAAGCGGACGCCGCCGACGAGATGGAGGCAGCAGACGCCGAGTTCGAGCCCGCCGTGGCTGGCGCCGACGGCGACACCGACGAGGAGTCGGACAAGGGGTGACACCTCGGGAGGCGGGCGGCAGCGCGACCCGTATCAGGCCTCCCGACCCCATCTGGACCCGTCCACCCGAGCCAGAGACGGTCCGGAGCGCGACACTGGCGTCCGAGTTGCGGCTTCCGGCCGCGCTCTGCTCGGTGCTCGTGGCCCGCGGGCTGGGTGACCCGGTCGAGGCGAAGCGCTTCCTGCGTCCACGGCTGGATCACCTGCACGAACCGGTAGGCCTGGCGGACGGCGTCAGAGCGGCCGACCGCGTCGCCCAGGCCGTACGGTCGGGCGAGACGATCCTGATCCACGGGGACTACGACGTCGACGGCATTTGCGCGACGGCACTGCTCACCCGCTGGCTACGTTCGCTGGGAGGTGTGGTCGTCCCGTTCGTGCCCCATCGGCTTCGCGACGGCTACGACTTCTCGGCCGCTGGACTCCGGGCCGCACACGAGGCGGGCGCAGGTCTGATCGTCACCGCGGACTGCGGCACCGTCGCCTACGACACGATCGCGGAGGCGAAGGCCGGAGGCATCGACGTGATCGTGACCGACCACCACACGGTCGCCGGCGCCCTACCGGAAGCGTTTGCCGTCGTGAACCCGCAGCGCCCCGACTGCCCGTACCCGGAAAAGGGGCTGTGCGGTGCCGGCGTCGCCTACAAGGTCTGCGAGCTCGCGGCCGCGGCCCTCGGCGCGGCGGCCGACGACCTGGCCGAATACCTCGATCTCGTCGCGCTGGCGACCGTCGCTGACCTGGTGCCGCTCTCCGGTGAGAACCGGGTGCTGGTGGCCTACGGCCTGCGACGGATGGCGCAAACGCGACTGCGTGGCCTGGTGGCGCTGCTCGAGGTGGCCGGCGTCGCGCCGGCCGAGGTCAACGCGGGACGCTTGGCGTTCACCGTCGCGCCGCGAATCAACGCGGCTGGAAGGGTGGGGGAGTCGGCGGACGCGCTCGCTCTGCTCATGACGGACGACGATGCGGAGGCAAGGGCGTTGGCCGAGCGCCTCGACGCCACGAACCGCAGTCGCCAGGAGGAGGATCGCCGCACCCTCGACGAGGCCCTCGAGCTGCTGGCTGCGGACTACGACCCGGTCGAGGACTACGGCGTGGTGCTCGCGTCCGACGGGTGGCACCCGGGCGTGATCGGCATCGTGGCGTCCCGTGTGGTCGAACGAATTCACCGGCCCGTTGTCATGGTCGCGCTAGAGGGGGACTCCGGTCGCGGCAGCGCGCGCTCGATCGCCGGCTTCCATCTTCACGAGGCGCTGACGGAGTGCTCCGCCCACCTGAACCGCTACGGGGGCCACAAACAGGCGGCGGGCATGGACCTGCACCGGGCCGCCGTCGCCGACTTCCGC
>JAHEKM010000147.1 GCA_024638325.1 Gemmatimonadota bacterium
CGAGCGGGCCAACCGGCTGCATCGGTCCGGCGACCTTCCCAACGCCGCAGGGATCTACCGGGATCGGGTCGACGGCGACTCCACGGATACGCGGGTGCGCTACAACCTCGGTACGTCCCTGATGGGCGTCGGCGTCTCGACCGCGGCGGGCGAGCTCACAGCCGGGACCGAATCGCGAGAGGTGGAGCTGAGGGTGCGGAGCTACTACAACCTGGGGCTCTTGAACCTGCAAAGGGCGACCGACGTGGAGTCCATCGATTCGGCGCATGCGTTCGCTCTGGCCTCGGTGGAGGCGGGAAAGGACGCGCTCCGCCTGAGCCCGGGACGGGCCGATGCCCGCTGGAATCTGGCCATCGCCCAACGCATGCTCGACTCCATCGAGTCCACGGACGGTCGCGCGGGGACCGAGTCGGTGGAAGGCGCGGGCGACCCGGAGGAGCTCGTGCGGACCGACCAGGACCGCGACCTGCAAGACGAGAGCCCCGTCGGGGAGGGCCCACAGGACGGCGAGGAGGAGGCCCTGGCGGAGGACGATCCTGGCGACGTGCTCACGGTTCTGGAGGCGGACGACATCCTCGGATCGGGCCACCTGGACGCGTCCACGATGATCCGGAAGCTCCTCGCGTACGAGGGTCGCGCACAGCGCAGAACCCGGCTGGGAAGGACGACCCCACGATGGTGACTCACGTGTTGGATGGTCCGCCTGAAAGGGCTGCTGATAAGGCCCTTCACCGGGGGGACGAAACCGTTACGATTCTTGCTTGGGCGGTGGCTCCGGGCTCCGATTCGCGGATCCGAGCTCATCTGCCGGAGCGGCCGATGATGGGAGCGAACCAGTGTCGTTGACCGAGACCCCGTCGGTCGCGGACCAGCCGCCCTCCGCACCTCCGGCGCGGGTTGCTCCGGTACTGATTCCATCCGGCATCGGCCCGCTGGACGAGCGTACCCACGGCCTGCAGCAGAGCGGGTCGTATCTGCTCGTTGGGACGCCCGGCCCCGCCAAGATGGTGGCGTGCTTTCAGTTCCTGTTCGAAGGTCTGGAGCGGGGCGAGCCGGGCCTGCTGCTCAGCAACGCGGACGAGGCAGGCGTTCTGGGGGTGGCACGGGCGTGGGGGTTCGAGTTCGAGAGCCACTGGCGGAACGGAAGTCTCAAGCTGCTCGGCTTCAAGGACGACTTCGAGCTCCGCGCGATCCGCTCGATCGAGCCCGAAGAAGTGCTGGAGGAGCTCGACTTCCTCGCGGGTCCGGACGTGCCCCGCATCGCGGTGGATCCCGGTTCGCTCTTTCTGGCCGGGGGTGTGAGGTCGCTCCTCGGCTCGACCTACCTCAAGTGGGCCCGCACGCATCCGGCCACCGTATTCACGACGTTCTCGGTCGACGGGACCGCGGCGACGCTCCCCTCGGCGGCCGACTGGATGATTCACGCCACGACGGGTCGCCTGATTCTCGAGTGGCGCTCCAACGAGTACTACCAGCTCACCCTCGCCAAGGCCGTACCGGACCCAGGCGAGCGCGAGGAGCCTGTGTCCGTACAGCTGAAGCCGGGGGAGGGCCTCGTCACTCCCGAGAGCTGGCCCGCCCGCCGAGGGCGCGACCGCCCGGGGGTCGACGAGAATCGCCTGCTGCTCATCTCGCTCGGGGGCGACCACGCCGCAGACGTCGAGGCCTGGGCCACCGGATCGTTCAACACCGACGTGGTCGCCGAGCCGCTCGACGCCGTGTCGAAGGCCCAGTCCGACGCTTCTTTCGGTGGCGTGCTCATTCACGCCCCCAGGGTCCGCGTTCGCGAAGCCGTGCAGGCGTGCAAGGCTCTCCGGCCTCTCACGCGCGCCGCCATCGTCTTCACCTCGGACGACGCGGTACGCTCGACCGACCGCATCAACATCCTCGAGGCCGGTGCGGACGACTGCCTGAGCGGCGGCATCGACTTCCGAGAGCTGGACCTTCGCATCAAGCAGGCCATCGCCGCGGGGTCCAAGCCGATGCCTGAATCGAATGGCACCGGAGTCGACCCGGACTCAGCCGACGGAGGCAAGCTCGGCTCGAGCGATTTCGCCGCCGAGTTCGAGCGACGCGCCCAGCACCCCGTGCTGGCTTTCTTCTGCGTATTGGATGTCGCGTCCGGCGCACTCGATCCCGCGGACCTCGAGGATTTCCTGGTCGAGCAGGTGCGCGTCGACGAGGGCGACCTCGTATCCCGTGCAGGCGAGCGCTGTGTCGTCCTCCTGCAGGGTGCCCGTGAGGGTCAGCTCGCGCCCTTCCTGGCTCGCCTGCGCTCACGAATCGACGAGCACGCGGGCAAGAAGGGCGACTCGGGCCTCGAGCTCGACGTGCTGAGTCACCCGGCCCAGTCTACTCGCATCCGGTCGCTGCTGGGAATCGACGGTGCATCGTCGAGCTGAGGGCGGCGACAGGCGCTACCTCCTACGGTTCGGGGTCACCGCGCTCTTACTGATCTCGGGAACGCTCGTGCTGGTTCTGTACGTGTTGCCTGAGCGGTACGTCCTGGAGTCGGGCTTCCGCGAGTCCGGCATGAGCTTCCCGACTTCGAGCACGCCGTTCGTGCCCGTGCCTGCCGTGCAGGTCGCAGCGCGTCCGGTACCCGCGCCTCCATCGGTGATACAGCCGGGACCCGCCCAGGCGTTCTGGGAGTCGTTGACACCGTTACTAGACGACGAGCGCTACGAGGAGGCGCTCTTCGACTTCGAGGAGTATCTGAGGGATTACCCGTTGGACCGGGACGCACGTCGCGAGTATGCCGTCACCCTTCTGGCCACGGGGCGCACCGAGGCCGGAGTGCGTGAGCTGCGTCGGCTGCTGGATGGGGCCGAGAACTTCGAGCAGAGGCTCCTTCTGGCCCGCACACTTCGGGACGCGGGCCGGGTCGACGAGGCCTCGGACCAGTACCGTCGGCTCGGAACGGCACGGCCCGACGACGTGGACCTCTGGCTCGAGTGGGCCAGAGCGCACTCCTGGGTCGAGGAGTACGACGAGGCGGCGGAGGTGCTGGAGGAGGCGCTTTCGCGCCACCCGGACTCGGTGCCGCTGAGGGTCGAGTTGGCGCGCGTGGAGTTCTCCCGAGACGGCCTGGAACGGGCCGCGGCGCTCCTGGCCGGCATCGACGAGGCTGGGTTGGCCGAGTACGACGGCAGGGAGCTGCGAGACGCCGTCTTCGCGGCGCTGACCGTCCCCGATCCGGTGGTGGTGCCGCCGCCCCCACCGACGCCTCTCGAGTTGGCCGTGCAGGCCCGCGAGGCGGACGACTTCGACCAGGCTCGCCAGCTCTTCGAGGCCGCCCTGGCGGGGAGCCCCGACGACGTCGAGATCTGGCAGGCCTATGCCGACTTCTTGGAGTACGAGCTGGCGGACTTCGAGGGCGCGCGCGCCGCACTGCTCGAGGTCGAGCGACTCGGCCCCACGAGCCCGGCGCTCCAGTACCGGATGGCGCAGTTGGAGATCTGGACCGAGCGGAACGACGATGCGCGGGCCCGCCTGCAGGCGCTGCTTCCGAAAGTGGAAGCGGACCCCGCAGCCGCCGCGCCGGTCACGGCCGCCGACGTCCACGCAATGCTCGGCGACCTGCAGCGATGGGACGGCGACCGTGTGGCGGCCGGACGCGCCTACCAGCTCGCCCTTGCAGACGACCCCGACCACGAGCGCGCACGCGCCGGGCTCAGCGCGCTCGATGGTGAGATCGCGCGCACCGTGGTGGAGGTGGAGCAGCCCCGGGTCGCGGCCGTGTCCTACGGTCTGGCCGACACCGACGACTTCCAACGCCTCGACCTCGGCGGTGAGTGGGTCGAGGTGGACGGCGACTGGCGCTGGGGCGGTGCGGCGGGCAACCGTTGGCTCGACGGGCGATCGCTCAGCGGCACCCCGGCAGAGGTCCAGCAGGGCGTATTCCTCGACCTCGAAGCCGCGCGTTGGTGGCGCTGGGGTACGCTGCGCTCTGCGGCTCGGGTCGGCGTTCAGCGGGTGAGGGCCGATTGGGACTACACGGTAGGGGGCTCACTCACACACCGCGGCTCCGACGGCGGCCAGACCGACGTGCGCTACGAGCACGGGCCGGCCTATCCAATCACGGCCACGCTCCAGAGTGCCGCCGTGGGCGTGGTCCAGGACCACCTCTCGGTGAGTCACGCCCGCAGGCTCGGCGTCCGCTGGAGTATGACGGCCACCGCCGAGGGCGCCCTGCTGCGCGCCGACCTCGACTCGATTCCAAGCGCGACCGGCGAAAACACCGCGCGCTTCCAAACCGCGATCTCTCTCGGCAGGGAGATCACGGAAACGTTCACGCTGGGCCTGGCGTCGCGAGCGGTCGGCTACACGGATTCGGCGCCGGTCGTCCCGGATCCGGTCACCTCGACCGACCGCCACCTGTTCTGGGATCCCCGCCTCGCGGTATCGCTGGGCCCCTTTGCGCGTATGACGCGTGACCTGACCGACACCTGGAGTGTGACCGGCAACGTCGGACCCGGAGTGGCCCTCATCGACGAAAGGACCGCGGCAGGTTGGGACGTCGTCCCACACGTCTCCGCGGAGGCCGGGCTCCGACGCGAGGGCTCCCGATTCTGGACGGCCCTGGACTTCTTCTTCTACCAGGGCCAGTTCGACGGCTACCGGATGTATGGCGCCCGCTTGTCCTTCAGCGCGCGCGACTTCTCGAGCCTAGGGGGTTCGCGGTGAGCCGCGGACGGCATTCCGTCTTCGGCGCGCTCGTGGTCGTCATCGCGACGATTCTGCTGACCGCGGCCTTCGTGGTCGCGGCCATCCTGGCCGGGCCCCAGGTCCAGGCCTTCTTGGTCCGAGCGGTGCTGGTCACGCTGGTCATCTTCCTCATCATCCTCTTCCTCCGCTACTTCACGCTGCTCTGGTTCGCCTACCTGGGCCACGCGGAGCGTAACGTGCTCGGCGTGAAGAAGTACCACGAGATGCCATCCGTCTCCGTCCTCGTGCCCGCGTACAACGAGGGCGAGCTGATGGACCGGGCGATCGCGAGCCTCATGGATCTCGACTACCCGGAGTACGAGGTCGTCATCATCGACGACGGCTCCACGGACGACACCCTGGCACGTGCGGCCGCGTGGGAGGGACGACACGGGCCGGTCGAGGTGAAGGTCGTCACGAAGCGGAACGGCGGAAAAGCGGCCGCGCTGAACGCGGGCATCGCCGCCTCCAAGCACCCGTTCCTTCTGTGCATGGACGCCGACTCGTACCTGGAGCGAAAGACGCTCGTCCGGGCCATCGAGCACTTCGTCGACCCCTCGGTCGGGGCGGTCGCCGGAAACGTGAAGGTCGAGAACCGCGGCAAGATGATCACCCGCTTGCAGGCGCTCGAGTACATCGAGGGGCTCAACATGCCGCGCCGTGCCCAGGGTTTCGTGGCCGCGGTCAACATCGTGCCGGGACCGGTAGGCATGTTCCGACGCGAAGCGCTCGAGGAGGTCGGCGGCTACGAGACGGACACCTTCGCCGAAGACGCGGATCTGACGTTGAAGATGATCTCCGCGGGGTGGCGCGTCGTCTACGAGGACGCCGCCATCGCTTGGAGTGAGGCGCCGGAGCGTTGGATCGACCTCGTGCAACAGCGTTACCGCTGGACGCGAGGCATCCTGCAGGCGCTCCGCAAACGCAAGAGCCTGCTGCTGAAGCCCTTCCCGGACTTCCCCCTCTGGGTCTCGACGGTCCAGCTGGGGTTCGAGGCGCTCGTCTGGCCGGTGCTCAACATCAGCGCGCATCTCTTCTTCGCCATCGTCGCCCTTCTCTTCGGAGCGGGGGAGCTGATCGCCTACTGGATGATCCTGCTCACCTTCCTGGACCTCGTTGCCGCGCTGGTCACCGTTTCCATGGAGGAGGAGTCACTCTCGCTCGTGCCCATGGCGTTGATCTATCGGTTCGTCTTCATCCTGTTCCTCGATGTCGTGAAGACCTTCGCCACCGTCGAAGAGCTCTTTCGACTCGATATGGGATGGGGCAAGCTGGAACGAGTTGCCGCTTCCCAGTGATCCAATGAGCCTTCTCGCCCCCCCGAGGCATCCTGAATGAACGTCATCGACCTTCTGGTCACGATCGTGGTCGTCACCATCCTGGTGACGATCGTGCTCGCTATCGTGACCTACGTTGCATACAAGCTGCGGCTCTCGAGAGAGCCGAACGATCTCCCAGCGTCGGCGGACGGACTTCGGTACTTCGTCAGCTACTCGCCCACGGGCGCCCGGTCGGACGCCACAGTGCCTGCAGAGGGTCATGCGTCCGAAGCGTGACCCGGTACCGCGCGCCCGCGAGGCGTGGGTGTGGCTCGGTGGCCTCGCGATGCTGGGCGTGGTCGGTGCCGCCATCATCGGCGCTGCCATGGTCCTGTGGGAGAACATCGATATCCGGCAGCTCGTCCCTCAGCTGGCCGATCCGCTGCCTGCGATCCCCGCGCCGGAGCCCCCGAGCCCGGCCGCCAGAGACGGTCGCGGGTTCGACGCGGTTCTGTTCAGCTCTCCCCGCAATCAGGCGTACTTCCCCGACCCCGGCTACTACCGCACATCCCTGGACGGCTGGGCGGAGCTGATCCGTGCCGAGGGTGGCTCCACGCGTGAGGTCGTCGACGCGAACGGTTTGCGGGGTCTGAGCGAGAGCGAGCTGCTCGTGCTGGTCGAAGCGCCGTGCATGGCCGAGGAAGAGCTGGCAGCCGTACTCGCCCACCTCGAGCGCGGTGGAGGCGTCCTGACGAACTGGGCCATGGGTGTCCGGGATGCCGACTGCGAGTGGGTCGGCTGGGAGTCGATCATGTCCCTCACCGGGGCGGAGGACGTGCGGGAGATCCCTCCCCGGGAGGGACTGTACCTCACGGTCCCCGCGGGCATCGCGCTCTCCCCGGGGTTCGACCCCGGCAGTCGCATCGAGCTGCGTCCCGATCCGTCGCTCGCGCTTCGACTCGGAGGGCCGCGCGTCTTCTGGTCCGATTGGGCGCTGAATCCGCAGCCCGACGAGAGCGGGGGCGGTGCGGACGTAGCAGCCATCGCGACCCGGTCGCCGCTGGGGGGGCGCATCACCTGGCTGGCCATGCGCCTGGCCCAAGCCGCCACACCGGGCGACAGCGCGCGGCTCGGTCGCCTCATCGCGAACGGCATCGCTTGGGCCGCTGGCGTGCCGACGGCCGCCGCCGCGCCGTGGCCGGGAGCGCATCGGGCGGCCCTCACGTTCACCCTCGACGTCGAAGCCGAGCCGGAGAACGCCGTGCACACAGCGGCCATGCTACGCGAGCGCAACC
>JAHEKM010000148.1 GCA_024638325.1 Gemmatimonadota bacterium
GCTCATCGTCAACGACGAAGAGGTCCGTCAGCTGGCCGACGAGGCCAACCTGCTCAAGGCCGCGCGCTGGGTTCAGGATCGGGGCCCCGAGATCGTGGTGGTGAAGAAGGGCGAGCACGGTGCCATGCTCTTCGCGGACGACTGGCTCTTCTTCGTGCCGGGCTTCCCGCTCGAGGAGGTGTACGACCCCACGGGTGCCGGCGACGCGTTCGCCGGGGGCTTCGTGGGCTACCTCGCCAGCCGGGGCTCCCTCGACGCGAGCGACCTGCGGCGAGCGATGGTCTACGGATCGGTCATGGGCTCGTACGCGGTCGAGGAGTTCAGCGTGAAGCGCCTGGCCGATCTGCAGTTCGCGGACATCGAGTTGCGTGTGGTGGAGTTCCGCGAGATTACGGCCTTCGAGACGCACGTGAATGTCTGACGGCCTGAGCTATCGAGACGCGGGCGTCGACCTCGAGGTCGCGGAGCGCGCGAAGGAGGGGCTGAAGTCGTTGGTCGCCTCGACGAGGGACGCCAATACCCTGTCCGAGCTGGGCGCATTCGGTGGCCTGTATGCGGTACCGTCGGAGGTCGAAGCGCCGGTTCTGGTATCGAGCGCCGACGGAGTTGGCACCAAGCTCAAGGTCGCGTTCGCGGCGGGACGCCATGACACCGTGGGACAGTGCCTGGTGAACCACTGCGTGAACGACATCCTGGTGCAGGGCGCTCGCCCGCTGTTCTTCCTCGACTATCTGGCCACCGGCGACATGGACGAAGACGTGGTCCAGGAGATCGTCCGTGGCGTCGCCACCGCTTGCAAGCAGAACGCGTGTGCGCTCCTGGGGGGGGAGACGGCCGAGATGCCGGGCTTCTATCCAGACGGCGAGTACGACCTGGCGGGCTTCGTCGTCGGTGTGGTGGAACGTGAGCGCATCCTCGACGGGTCGCGCATCCGCGACGGCGACGTGCTCGTGGGTCTCGCGTCGACCGGGCTGCACACGAACGGGTACACGCTCGCGCGCAAGATCGTCTTCGACGTCATGGGCCTCGACGTGGCCGACGAGCTACCGGGAACCGGGCGCTCGGTGGCGGACGAGCTCCTCGCCGTGCACCGGAGTTACCTGTCTGTCCTGAAGGAGCCCCTCGACACAGACGTGGTGCACGGTCTGGCCCACGTGACGGGCGGCGGCATTCCCGGCAATCTTCCCCGCGTCCTCCCGGCCGGGCTGGGTGCCGTGGTCGAGCGCGACAGTTGGGAGGTTCCTGCCGTGTTCTCGGCGCTGCAGGCGGCGGGCTCGGTCGCGACCCCGGAAATGGACCGTGTCTTCAACATGGGGGTGGGCATGATCGCCGTAGTCGCCCCCGACGCGGGCACCGTCGTCACCAAGGCCGCGGCGAGCCACGGTGTGGATGCCTGGGTGATCGGCTCGGTGGAGAAGGGCAGCGGAGTGACGTACCGATGAGCGGGTTCCGGCTGGCGACCGTCTGCGGCTTGGCGATCACGCTCGCGATGGGAGGAGCGCCACGAAGCGTCGTCGCCCAGAGTGCCCAGCAACGCTCCGCCTTCTGCGTAGCAGCCGGCGGCATCGCCAGCGCCTGCGCCGCCGGTGCGGTGGCCGTTCGACAGGCGGCAGCCCAGATCGGACTCATGGCCTCGCCTGGAGCCGAGATCCCGGGGGAGGGGTCCACGCTGGGTCGGCGACTCGGAGGAATGCCGCGGGTCGCGGCGTGGGTCCGCGGTGGCGTCCAGTCCGTCGGCCTCCCCAAGCAAGATCAGCCCACGTCACCAGAGGATGAATCGTCCCTGGCTCCGGCGTTTCAGTTAGGCCTCGGCCTGGGGCTCTTCGACGGCTTCCAGCTTCTACCCACCGTTGGCGGTCTCCTGTCGCTCGACGTGGTCGCGCACGCGAGCTTCCTGTCTCTCGGAGGGAAGAGTGGCTTCGGAGACCGTGTGGACGTCGTTTCGGTCGGCGCGCGGGTGGGCCTGCTGCGTGAGTCGTTCACGCTCCCCGGTGTGTCCGTGTCGGCTGCCCGGCGGATCTCGGGGAGCTACCGGGTGGGTGACATCGCCGCCGGCGACTCCATTGAAGTGCTGGGTGATCCGTCTTACACGTCGGTCCGGGTGACCGTGAGCAAGGACCTGTTCGCCTTCGGGGTGCTCGCAGGCGTCGGATGGGACGACTTCAGCGCGGACACGCAGATCATCGCCAACGACGCGCTGGGTGGTGCTGTCTTGGCCGAGGGCGGGCTGGACGACAGCCGCACGCTCTACTTCGCGAGCGTGACGAAGCAGCTGGGGGTGCTCGCTTGGATGACGCTGGAGGGCGGTTGGGCGCGCGGCTTCGGCCCGGTGGGCGGCTACCGCGGAGGCTTCGACCCCGGCGGTAGCACGGTGTTCGGAAGCGTGGCACTGCTCCTCAAGCTCTGATGCAACCGTGAGTGAGTCCCCCGTCCGTCCCGAGGATACCGCACTCCTGGAGCGGGCCGTCGAGTTGGGTCGGCTCGGATGGGGTCAGGTCCACCCCAATCCGTTGGTTGGATGCGTGATCGTGAAGGACGGCGAGACCGTGGCCGAGGGATACCATGCGGCCCTCGGCGGTCCTCACGCCGAGGTCGCCGCCCTGGAGCTCGCGACCATCCGCGCCGAGGGTGCGACGGTCTACGTAAGCCTCGAGCCGTGTAGCCACCAGGGCCGCACGCCGCCCTGCACTGGTGCGCTAGTGGACGCGGGCGTTCGGCGGGTGGTGTTCGGAGCCAGCGAGCCGAGCTCCCTGGCCGGGGGTGGGGCCGCGGTCCTGCGTGAGGCCGGGGTCGAGGTCCTCGGTCCCGTCTTCTCGGAGCGACGCGGCCGGGCCGAGAATCCGGCTCACTTCCACGTGGCCCGCAACGAAACACCGCATGTCGCGGTCAAGCTCGCCATGAGCCTGGACGGGCGTATCGCCGCTCGCCCGGGTGAGCAGACGCGGGTGACGGGTGAGGAGGCGCACCGGGAGAGCCACCGACTGAGGACGGGGTTCGACGCGATCATGGTCGGTGCGGGTACGATCCGGGCCGACGACCCCCGCCTGACGCCCCGACTCGTCCCGCCGGGCCGGGAGCTTCCTCGCCGCATCGTGCTGGACGCCGAGGGTACGGTGCCGTCGGACGCCGCTCTTTTCGAGGACCACAAAAGCGCCCCCGTCCACGTGTTCGTATCCGCGGACGTGTCGGAGTCCGCGCTCGAGCGCCTGGAGGCGGCGGGTGCACACGTACATCCCGTCCCGGGGTCGGGTGCGGGGCTCGATCTCGACGCCGTGCTCGGGGTGTGTTGGGAACTGGGCATGCGGTCGGTGCTCTGTGAGGGAGGGGCCCGCCTGGCCGGCTCCCTCCTCCGTGAGCGACTTGCGCAGCGCCTCTATCTGTTCGTCGCGCCCGTGACCTTCGGAGCCGAAGGCGTCGCAGCCTTCCTGGGCGACGCCTCCGGGCTCGGTTGGGACGACTTCGAGCCCGCCTTCGAGCCCGAACTCTTCGGTCGCGACACCCTCATCGTCCTCGACCGGCAGGAAGGAGGCTGATGTTCACGGGCATCGTCGAGGCCGTCGGCACGGTCCGTGAGGTCCAGGACCTGGCGTCGACGCGCCGCTTTGTCATCGAGGCGGACGGGATCGCGCCAGAGCTCACGTTGGGGGACTCCGTGGCCGTCGACGGGGCATGCCTCACCGTGGTGGAGCTCGCCGCAGACGCCTTCTCCGTCGACGTCATTGGGACGACGCTCGCTCGCACGATCGCTGGCACCTATGCGGAAGGCGCCGCCGTGAACCTCGAGCGTGCGATGAAGCTGGAGGGCAGAATCGACGGCCATCTCGTTCAGGGACATATAGATGGCATTGGGCAGCTCGTGCGCTGTATCATGGAGGGAGAGTTCTGGCTAATGGACGTGAGGCTCCCGGCCGACGTGGCCGACCTCACGGTCGAGCGGGGATCTGTGGCGATCAATGGGGTGAGCTTGACGGTCGCCTCCGATCTCGGGGACGGCGTCTTCCGCATAGGAGTCATCCCCTACACCCATGAGCACACGAATCTGGGCCGGCTCGAGGATGGAGCCGGGGTGAACGTGGAGGGGGACCTGATCGGGAAGTACGTGGGTAAGGTCCTCGCCGAACGCGCCGGGTCTTAGCCGTCCCGGCCAATCCTTGGGAAAGACCACATGAAGTTCGATCGAGTCGAGGACGCCATCGAGGCCATCCGCCGAGGCGAGATGATCATCGTGGCGGACGATGAAGACCGGGAGAACGAGGGCGACCTGGTCATGGCCGCTACCGCGGTGACGCCCGAGCACATCAATTTCATGACCAAGTACGGGCGCGGCCTGATTTGCGTCGCGCTCACGCCGGAGCGGGCGGACGAGCTCGACCTGCCGCCCATGACCGAGAAGAACACGGACCCGCAGGGCACCGCCTTCACGGTATCGATCGACGCGCACCGGCGCTTCGGCGTGACGACCGGCATCAGCGCGCAGGATCGCTCGAAGACCATCGAGATCCTGCTCGATCCCGCGACCACGCCGGCGGACCTGAGACGCCCCGGGCACATCTTCCCGCTGCGAGCGAAGGTGGGTGGGGTGCTGCGACGCGTAGGTCAGACCGAAGCCTCCGTGGACCTGGCCGAGTTGGCTGGCTTCCCGCCCGTAGGAGTCATCTGCGAGATCCTGAAGGGCGACGGCACCATGGCGCGTCGGCCCGAGCTCGAGAAGTTCGCCGAGGAGCACGACCTACGCTTCATCACGGTTGCGCAGCTCGTGGCGTACCGGCTCACCAAGACGCGCATCATCGAGCGACTCACAGAGGCGAGTCTTCCCACGGAGCACGGTGACTTCCGCGTCATCGCCTACCAGAGCGTGCTCGACGGGCGCGAGCACGTCGCGTTGGTGAAGGGCGACCTGAAGGGCAAGGCCAACGTCCTGGTGCGCATGCACTCCGAGTGCATGACCGGCGACGTCTTCGCTTCCAGGCGCTGCGACTGCGGCGAGCAGCTGGCGGCGGCGATGCGGCAGATCGAGGCGGAGGGCCAGGGAGCCATCGTGTATCTGCGCCAGGAGGGGCGGGGCATCGGCCTCGCGAACAAGCTCAGGGCCTACCGCCTGCAGGACGAGGGCATGGATACGGTCGAGGCCAACGAGAGCCTCGGGTTCAAGCCGGACCTCAGGGATTACGGTATCGGTGCGCAGATCTTGCTGGATCTGGAGCTGCACTCGATTCGTCTGCTCACCAACAACCCCCGCAAGATCGTGGGCCTCGACGGCTACGACATCGAGGTGACAGGGCGGGAGCCCTTGTTGGTCGAGCCAGGGGAGCACAACGAGCGGTACCTGGATACGAAGCGCGCCAAGCTGGGACACATCTTGTGAGTTCCGAGGGTTCCCCGGCGGGTCGGCCGCGGGATGCCTCCGAAGCCGCCGGCCTGCGCATCGTGATTCTCGCCGCTCGGTTCAACGAGCGAGTGACCGACCGGCTCGTGGAGGGTGCGCTCGAGGCGCTGCGAGCCCACGGCGCCGCTGATACCGACATCGAGACGATTCGGGTGCCGGGCGCATGGGAGCTGCCGCAGGCAGCCGTTCGCGCCGTAGAGACCGGTCGCTTCAACGCCGTCGTCACGCTCGGCTGCGTCATCCGGGGTGAGACGCCGCACTTCGACTACGTGTGCCAGGAGGCTTCGCTCGGCCTGGGCGCCGTGGCCCGGAGCGCGAAGATCCCGGTCGCCTTCGGCGTGCTGACGACGGACACCCTCGAGCAGGCCCTGGCCCGCGCCGGAGACGGTCCACACAACAAGGGGTACGAGGCCGTCATGGCCGTTCTGGAGATGGTCTCCGTGTTCCGCCGGCTGGAGGCCGATTGAGCGCAGAAGTGCGACTCTCGCCCGCAGAGCGTCGTGACCGGGGCCGCGCGCGTGCGTGGGTGCTCCAGGTGCACTATCGCTGGGAGAGCGAGGGCGGCGACGGGTCGTTCCTCGATGCGCTCGAGCACACGCTCGACACCCGTCGGATTGCGCGGCGGAGGCTGCCCTACATCCGCCAGGTCCTCGGGGCCATGGATGAGCACCTCCCGGAGATCGACCGCGAGCTCCGTGGTGCCCTCGACAACTGGCGGCTGGACCGGCTGTCCGCGATGGACCGCGCCGTCCTGCGCATCGGCGCTACGGAGCTGCTGTACGTGGACGAGGTTCCACCGAAGGTGGCGATCCAGGAGGCGATCCGGCTCGCCGAGGCGTACGGGGGGGACGAGTCGCCCTCGTTCGTCAACGGGGTCTTGGACGCGCTGTACAAGCGCGCCGCGGGGTGACACGTGACCGACTCCCCGGGGGAGCCGCGTCCGCTCCGCATCCTGGTCCTCAACTGGCTCGACCGAGAGAACCCCAAGGCGGGGGGGGCGGAGACCCACCTCCACGAAGTGTTCGGACGCTTGGCGGGACGGGGTCACCGGGTCACCGCCCTGGTCTCGGGGTGGCGTGGGTGTGAGCGCCGGGCGCTGCTCGACGGCATCGAGGTCCACCGGTCCGGCAGCCGCTACTCCTTCTCGCTGACCGCGCCCGCGTACTTCCGCAGACATCTGTCGAGCGGGGACTTCGACGTCGTCGTCGAGGACCTCAACAAGGTCCCGCTCTTCAGCCCGCTGTGGGTCGATGCCCCCGCGGTGCTCCTGACGCACCACCTCTTCGGGGCCACGGCGTTCCAGGCGGGGTCGCCACCCGTCGCGCTCGCCACGGTCCTGTTGGAGCGTCCGATCCCGCTCGTCTACCGGCACACGCCGGCCATTGCCGTCTCGGAGAGCACCAAGGCCGACCTCGTGCGACGGGGCCTGAGCGTCGAGCGCATCGAAGTGATTCCGAACGGCATCGACGTGAACGCCTACACTCCCGACCCGGCGGCACGAGCCGAACGACCCACTCTCGTCTTCCTGGGTCGGTTGAAGAAGTACAAGCGCGTGGACCTGGTCATCGACGCCGGCCGCGCGCTGGCCGAGCGGGGCACGCACGTCGACCTCGAAGTGGCGGGTGAGGGTGAGGAGGAGGCGGCGCTGCGCGGTCGCGTGCGTCGACTCGGCCTGGAGGACCGCGTCCACCTCCTCGGCCACCTGGACGACCAGGAGAAGCTCGGTCTCTTGAGGCGTGGC
>JAHEKM010000149.1 GCA_024638325.1 Gemmatimonadota bacterium
CGTTGCGCGGCCCGATGGATGAGGGCCAGTGGTCGGAGGTTCTCGAGACCGAGGGTCTCGAGCGCGATGGCGTGCGCTACGCGTGGACGATTCCGATCGCGCTTCCGGCGAGCGATGGCGAGGTGGCCGCGCTCCAGGGCGGCAGCGAGCTCGCGGTCGTCACGGAGCGCGGCGAGCTGTTTGCGCTCCTGGACGATGTCAGCGTCTATCGCTGGGACAAAGCCAAATATCTGCGATCGGTCTACGGCACGGAGCGCACAGACCACCCCGGCGCCAAGATGGTTTTGGACGACGCCCGAGATCAACTGATCGGCGGACGCGTCACCGCGCTTCCGCAGCGCCACAATCCGGCCTTTGGCAGCTTCGTTCTTTCGCCCCGGATGACGCGCGCGCTGATACGCGACCGCAAGTGGCAACGCGCGCTCGCCTTTCAGACGCGAAACCCCCTTCACCGCGCGCACGAGTACGCTCTGGTGGCCGGCGCCGAGCGTCTCACAAGGGAAGGGTCCTTCACCGGGGTCGTGCTCAATCCCCTCGTCGGCGAACTCAAAGGGGACGACGTGCCGGCAGTCGTCCGCATGCGTTGCTACCGCGAGCTCCAGGAAAAACGGCTACTGGGACACGGCGATGTCGATCCGGAGTTGTGGCGCAAGGCCGGGTATGCCCTCCACGACGTGTTCGAACTGATCGCTCTCGACATGAAAATGTTTTACGCGGGCCCCAAGGAGGCCGTGATGCACGCGATCTACCGGCAGAACCACGGGTTCAGTGACATCGTGATCGGTCGCAAGCACGCCGACGCGCCCTTCGACGACGGCACGCCTATCTGGGGTGATTTCGATGCTCAAGAAATCTTCGAAGGGCTGGACACATCGCTCGTGATCCGTCCGTGCAATATCGGCTTCGCTGCCTACTACGAAAGCTTGGGACGCGTCGACCTCACCGAGCTCCACCCGGACGAAAAACCCGTCACGGTGAGTGGCAGCGAGGTGCGCGCGCAACTCGCCCAGGGCGAGCTCCCCGACCCGCGTATCCTGCGGCCAGAAATCGCAGCCATCCTCATCGCGGCATCCTGATTCGAGATCCGGCGCAGCGCGGAGGCGTCGATGCGCTGCCCTCTTTGCACGAATTTACGTCGACCGCAGGGTATCTCTCCGCGGCGGGGCTCGATGGGTTGCGCAGGCGTTCAGGAACGCGAGGGAAAGCGCGCAAACCGGTAGATAGAAGCAGCGGGTGGGCCCACCGGTGGCGACCTCTTCGACCTCAGACAGTTGTTTCCTACTCCAGATGACTTCGCAGCATCCAGGCGTTCTTCTCGTGGGTCTCGATGCGGCGCACCCCCAGGTCGGCGGTCGCCTGGTCACCAGCTGCTTCGGCCACCTCCACGACCTTGCGCGCCGACGCCACCGTGGCTTCCTGGTCTGCGACCAGATTGCTGATCATCTCCATGGCCGGGGGGGAACCGCGGTCCTCCTTGACTGACGCAAGCTCGGCGAATTCGGTGTAGCTGCCCGCCGCACGCGCGCCGATCGCGCGGATGCGCTCGGCAATCTCGTCCACGGCCAGCGCATACTCCGTGTACTCGGTCTCGAAGAGCGTGTGGAGCGTGTTGAACATGGGACCCGTCACGTTCCAGTGGTAGTTGTGGGTCTTGAGGTAAAGCGTGTACGTGTCTGCCAGGAGCTTGGACAGTGCCTTGACGACATGCTCGTTGGAACTCATAGCGTCTCCCTAAGTCGCAAGTTGCTGAGAACGGCGAAGATACGGTCTTCTAGACTCCGTGGAAAAGGCCGTGCTGTCGGCGTGCGCCAGCTCCTGCTCTGCGGCTGGTCGCGGGCGCGCAGTCCCAGCGCTCTCCGGCAGCGTCTCCAAACCGCCGACGAGACTGCGCAGGTCCTCGAGCACGAGATATGCGGCCGGGACCACCAGCAGCGACACCGCCGTGGCCGCGAGGACCCCGATTGCGATTGAGACGGCCATCGGGATCAGGAACTGCGCCTGCACGCTCTGCTCGAGGAGCAGCGGCAGGAGACCCAGGCTGGTGGTCAGCGACGTGAGGAGGATCGGGCGGAAGCGCGCCGTCGCGGCATCACGGATGGCCGTGTAGAGGTCGTGCCCTTCGCGCCGCAGCCGGTTCGCCCAGTCGACGAGCACGATGCTGTCGTTCACCACGATGCCCGCCAGCGCCACCATGCCGATCACCGACGAGAAGCTGATGGGCAGGCCCAGCATCGCGTGGCCCGCGATCGCCCCCACGGCGCCGAGGGGAATGGTCGCCAGGATGACGAGCGGCTGTGCGTAGGAGCGGAGCGGGATGGCGAGCAGCGTGAAGATTCCGAGCAGCGCGAACAGCGAGTTGCGACCGAGCCCGCGCAGGCTCTCCCGCTCTTCGCGCTGCTCACCCTCGAGCGCGTAGGTGATGCCGGGGTGGGCAGAGAGAACCTCGGGCAGGAAGCGCCCCTCGATGTCGCCGAGCACCTCGCGCGCGCTCGTGACCGAGAGGTCCACGTCGGCGACCACGTTCACGACGCGGGCCCCGTCGGCCCGCCGGATCGACGTGGGGCCATACGTGGAGGTGACTTCGGCGACGATCGACAGGGGTACGGCGTCGCCCGAGCTCGTGCGGATGCGTAGCGCCTCGACGTCGCCGAGTGAACGACGCTCGGCTTCTGGGTAGCGCACCATGACCTTCACATCCTCGCCGTTCCGCGCGAGCCGCTGCACCTCTTCGCCGTAGAACGCCTGACGCACCTGGCGGCCCAGGTCGGCGACCGAGAGGCCCAACGTTTCCGCGCCGGGTCGCAGCCGCAGCTCCAGCTCCCGCTTGCCCTCGCGGAAGGAGTCGCGCACATCGCGCACGCCCGGGTAGGCGGCGAGCTCCTCGCGCAGCGCACCGGCGACGGCGCCGAGCGCCTCGACGTCGCGTCCGCGCAGCTCGATGTCGATCGGGCTGCCGGCGCTGAAGAGCTCGGAGGAAAAGGTCAGCTCGACGGCGTCGGGGATCGGGCCGGTGGCCTCGCGGAGGCGCCGCGCGAACTCGGCTGCCGTGACTCCGCGCGCCTCGGCGGAGACCAGCGCCACTTCGACCGAGCCGACGTTCGAGCCCGAGCCGCCGTCGAACGAGGCGCGCGATCCGCGGTTGAGCCGTTGCCCGGCCACGCCCAGCACGTGCTCCACGACGGGGACGCCGCGGTCCGCTTCGACCTCCGCGCGCACGGCCTCGGCGGCTGCCTCGAGTTGCTGGACCGCGGCCACGGACCGCTCGAAGGGCGTGCCAGGCGGCAGTTCGAAGGAGGCGACGACGCGGTCGGCCTCGACGGGCGGGAAGAAGGTCGTGCGCAACCAGCCGCCGCCGACGGCCGCGAAGCTCACGAGCACGGACGCGAGGGCGAGGGCGAGG
Organism: Gemmatimonadota bacterium; assembly: GCA_024638325.1. GTDB lineage: Bacteria > Gemmatimonadota > Gemmatimonadetes > Longimicrobiales > Gaopeijiaceae > UBA2982. The sequence continues at coordinate 3,401 of JAHEKM010000149.1, forward strand.
GTGGCCCCGCGAGCGGCAAGGGCGCGCTCGAGGAGCGGGCGGTAGATGTGCTCGACGAAGCGCTCCAGTCCCGCCCCCACGTGACGCGGGACGACGTCGAGAGCTGCCGTGAGCCTGCCCGGGAGGCGAACGCGTCCGGAGTGACCGAGGTGGGCAGGAAGCACGAAGTAACACTTGACCAGCGAGAAGAGCAGGGCGGCGATCACCACCACGGGGATCTGCTTCCAGATCGTTCCGGCCGCACCGGGAACGAGAAGGAGTGGCGTGAAGGCCACCACCGTCGTGAGCACTCCGAAGGTGACGGGCGTCGCCACCTCGCGGGTCCCCCGCACGGTAGCCTGGAGCAGGCTCTCGCCGGGCGTCCTCTGTTGCTGCGCCCGGTGGACGTTCTCGCCGACGACGATCGAGTCGTCGACCAGGATCCCCAGAACCAGGATGAAGGCGAATAGCGATACGACGTTGAGCGTGGCGCCGGCGAGCGGCATGAGCCAGAGCGCGCCCAGAAACGCGACGGGAATGCCTGCGCTCACCCAGAAGGCCAGTCTCGGCTTGAGGAACAGTGTGAGCGCGAGTATCACGAGAAGCAGGCCACTGCGTGCATTTCGGGTCAGGGTGTCGATGCGTCCACGCAGCACGCGCGCGTCGTCGTCCCAGGTCGTGAGCGAGATTCCGGCGGGCATCGCCTCGCGCGCCTCGGCGACATAGCGCTGCACGGTTTCGGAGATGGCGAGGGCGCTCTGGCTTCCCACGCGGAAGACGCGCACCAGGACCGTCGGCTCTCCGTCGAAGCGCGTGTCCAGATCGCTCTCCTCGAAGCCATCGCGCACCGCCGCCACGTCTCCCAGCAGGAGCCGCGTACCGTCTCCCCGCGAGAGCAGCACCAGGTCCTCGAACTCGCTCTGGTTGCGCGCCTGCCCGAGCGTGCGCAGCCTGATCTCGCCGCCAGAGGTCTTCAGCGTCCCTCCCGGCAGGTCGAGCGAGAAGCGTCGCACCGCCTCGGCCACCTGCTCGAAGCTGAGACGGTGCCGACGGAGGGCGGATTCCGAGACCTCGATAGAGATCTCGTCTCGGCGCGCGCCGGAGACCTCGACGTGGGTGATCCCCTCGAGGGCGGCGATCTCGTCGCGCACGCGCTCGGCCGTGTCCTTGAGCGTCCGTTCGCCGGCGGCGCCCGACACCGCGACGTTGATGACCTGGCGCCGGATCAGCGGCCACTCGACGACCGGATTCTCGGTCTCTTCCGGGAAGCTCGGAATTGCGTCGATGCGCGCCTTCAGGTCGGCAAGCACCCGGGAGGGGTCGGCGTCCGTAAAGAGCTCCGCGGTGACCAGCGCCGAACCCTCGCTCGCGGTGGAAGTCACGCGTCGCACGCCGATCAGGCCCTCGACGGCATCCTCAATACGGGTCACGACGCTGGCCTCGACCTCGTCCGGCGACGCGCCCGGGTAGGCGACGCGGACCGTCAGAATCTCGGGGGTGATGTCGGGAAAGACCTCGCGCGTGATCGTCGGCAGGGTCAGCAAGCCCCCCACTACGATGCCGAGCATGAGGAGGTTCGCAGCGACGCGATGACTCGCGAACCAGGCGATCGGGTCCCTCACGACGCCGGCTCGCCGCTCGTCGCGCGCATCACCAGGCTCTCCTCCACGAGGACGGGCCGGACCAGCAGCCCCTCGCGCAGACCGAGCGGCCTCGATAGCGAGACCCGTTCGCCGAGGGCGAGGCCCTCCGAGATCCAGGCACTGTCCCCATCCACGCGGACCACCTCGACCTGTCGCTGGCGCAACCGATTCTCCGGGTCCGCGAGCCACACGAAGGCGTCTCCGTCCCGCTCGGTCACCGCGCCACGCGGCAGCCTCGTCGCGTCGGCGATCCGCAGGCCCAGGATCTCCGCCTCGACGAAGAGCCCCGTGGCAAGAGGCGGCCGAGATACATCGCCGGGGACGCCGTAGGGCTGTGACACGCGGGCGACCAGCTGGATCATCCGCGTGCGCGGGTCGATCTCGCCCTGGGTGCGGACCACCCGTGCTGTCCACTCGCGCTCCACGCCTGCGAGACGCGCACGCAGTATCGCGACGGGTGCATCGTCCGCCGCGACCTCCGCACCCAACGGCAGGTCGAGCTGGGCAAGGTCCTCGTCGGTAATCGGGAGCGTGACCTCCGCGTAATCGTTGGAGTAGATCCGACCGAGCGGTGTGCCGCGCGAGACGAACTGGCCGACGTCGATGGACTGTGAGCGGACGCGTCCGTCGAAGGGCGCGCGGATGCGCGTGCGGTCGAGGTCCCGCTCGGCTCGCTCGACTGCAATCACCGCCTCGCGGCGGCGGGCCTCGGCGACCCGCGCCTCGCGGCGGGCCTCGTCGAGGATCGCGGCGCTCGCGACGCCCCGAGCAGCGAGAAGCTCGCGCCGGCCGAGGGTCGCGCGCGCAAACTCGGCCTCCGCGGCCGCCCGCTCCAGAGCGGCGCGCGCCTCATCGAGGTCGAGCTCGAAATCCCGGCCGTCTAGCTCGACGAGCACCTCGCCCTGCCGCAAGAAGGCGCCGGGCTCGAAGGATGGCGACACCCGTAGGACCCTTGCGCCGATCTCGGCGACCAGGTCGGTCTCGGTCCGGGGCTCGACGGTGCCCTGGGAGCGGACGCTGAGCTGGACGGCCTCGGGGCGCGCGACCAGGACGCGGGCGGTCGGCAGGGCGGGCTCGGCGCCCGTGACTCGGGCGGCGGGCCGGCCGGACACGAGAGCGGCCGACGCCACGATGCCGGCTGTCACGATACACAGGGGAGTCAGAGCGCTTCGAAAGGTCATGGGGATCTCGGGGGCGATTGCCGCCTAGGTTCACTAAATATATAGATAATATCTAGACATTACTCAACCCCCAAAGGGGCTTGCCCGCTGATTGGCAGTCCTCCCGACGGCCCACTGCGAGACGGCTCGTCCGGCGCCGGCAGCACGACCTTCTCGAAAAAGGGTGCGAGGTCCTGCTCGGAGAGCGTCTCGGATTCGAGCAGTGCGGCTGCACTCTCGTCCAGGACCAGGCGATTGCGTTCGAGGATCTGGCAGGCGCGCTCGAAGGCCTCGTCCACGATGGCGCGTACGGCCACGTCGATCTCGCGGGCGGTCGCCTCGGAGTAGCGCCGGGTCTGAAACACGTCCGCCGGGTTGCCGAGCATGCCCGGCGTGTTGTCGGCGTACGTGGCGTTGCCGAGTTCGGGCACCATGGCGTACTGCGTCACCATGCTGCGAGCGATATCCGTGGCTCGGCCCAGGTCGTCGGAGGCTCCCGTCGAGAGCTCGCCGTAGACGAGAAACTCAGCGGCTCGGCCCCCGAGGAGAACGAAGAGCTTGTGCTCGAGCTCGCGGCGGGTCATGAGGTAGCGATCTTCGGTAGGGCGCTGCATGGTGTAGCCGAGCGCGCCGATGCCGCGGGGGATGATCGAGACCTTGTGGACCTCGTCAGTGGTGGGGAGCGCCGCCGCTACCAGCGCGTGGCCCATCTCGTGATGCGCCACCACCTCCCGCTCGCGCGGGATGAGCAGGCGATTCTTCTTCTCCAGACCCGCCACGATGCGTTCGATCGCGGCGGTGAAGTCCACCATGCTCACGGAAGCGCTTCGGCGACGTGTCGCTACGAGCGCCGCCTCGTTCACTAGATTGGCGAGATCCGCGCCGGTGAAGC
>JAHEKM010000150.1 GCA_024638325.1 Gemmatimonadota bacterium
GTGGCCGAGCGGGAAGGACTTCTCGTGCGGCTTCCATTCCCCCTTGTCCTCGGGAACGCGCTCGAGGAGGCGGCGCGTGGTCCGCATCTCCTTGTCGAATTCAGGGATGGGGAAGGCTGGCATGGGTGGGCTCCTAGATCTACGTGTCGCGGCGCCGAAAGTAGCGTTCCAAGGAAGACCGCTAACCAAGAGATCCCATCTTGAGTGCCGGTGCAATCAGGCGTCACGGGCGACGCCACCGAGATGGCGATTCCGCGCACACCTGAAGCCTCGTCAGTAGCTGCGGCCCTTTCTCGGCCCTCGCCTAGGACTCCGGTCCTTCGACGGCTGACCCGTCCGTACATGGTCGCGCCCGCCTTCCGGTCCGATCGTCTATTGAGAGTCACCGTACCACTATCCCGCACCTTGTGATATCACACACCGCGTGATAGCCTGAGGGAGTCACTGAGGAGTGATCCGAAGCTTCCGGAATCAAGGCACGGAAGACGTCTTCAATGGGCTGGACACGAAGGGCGCACGAAGGGTTTGCCCGCGGGCCCTCTGGTCCCGCGCACGGCGGCGCCTCTCCCAATTGGACTACGCGGCGTCGCTGGACGACCTCCGCGTGCCCAGATCGAATCGACTTCATCGCCTGAAGCGCGACCGGAAAGGTCAGCACTCGATCTCGATCAACATGGAGTACCGGATCTGCTTCAGATGGACGGAAGCAGGACCGGAAGACGTCGAGATCGTCGACTACCACTAGGGGAGGCCGGCCCCGCATCATCAAACGGAGCGAGTAAATGGTCAGACTCCCCGCCAACCGACCCCCCACCCCGCCGGGTGAGTTTCTCCTGGAGTTCCTGGAGGACTACGGGATCAGCCAGTCCGAGCTCGCGCGCCGTATCCATGTGCCGTTCCAGCGTGTGAACGACGTGATCCATGGGCGCCGTGCCGTCACCGCTAGCACGGCCATCCGCCTCGCAACCTTCTTTGGCACGACCCCGGAGTTCTGGATGAACTCACAACTCGCGTGCGATCTGTACGAAGCGCTGCGTGAGGAGAAGCGGGTGATCGAGCGCATCGAGCCGTTGGGCACGGTTTCCAGCTAGGCGGCTCGGTGACGCTGGGCGACCTCGCGCGACGGGCTTGGGCCTGGCTCAACGAAGCAGCGGTCACCCCCCTCACTCAGTTCTTCCTCGGTCTGGAGCAGGGCGAGCGGACGGTTCTATTCGTCCTCCTGGCCGGTGCTGCCCTACTGGGCTTCCTGGTCGGCAGGCGTCGGACCACCCGCCGTGGCGAGCGACCGACCCTTCGCAGATGGGGTCTGCCCCGCTTCCAGAACCGAGGTGAGGCGCTCGTTTCCGGTCATCTCCGCGCGCGCTTCCGCCCACCCGACTACCACCTGATGAACCACGTCACCCTCCAGATGGAGGACGGGACCACTCAGGTCGATCATATCCTCGTGTCCAGGTTCGGCGTATTCGTCTTGGAGACGAAGGACTACTCCGGTTGGCTCTTCGCAGGCGCAGCCAACCGAAACTGGACTCAAGTCTGGTTCAGACGGCGATCCAAGTTTCAAAACCCAATCTTCCAGAACAGTCGCCACGTTCGGGCGGTCCAGGGCATACTGGACTTCCTTCCACCCGACGCAGTGAAGTCCGTCGTTGTCTTCTGTGGTAGCGCGGAGTTCAAGACGCCAGTTCCTCAGGGAGTCGTCATGATCGGCCATCTCAGGAACTATCTGAAGGAGTACACGAAGGAGATCATGTCCCTGGACCAACTGCAGCTCTGCGTGGGACGCCTCGAGACGGCTCGGCTCGCGATCAGCCGTGAAACGGACGTCGAGCACACAGAGAGCCTGGCCCGCAGGCACGCCAAGAAGCGGATCGGTCGCTGGTAGTGCCGCCCTCCCCCACCCCCCGCCACGACCTCTCCGGCGGCCTAGCCGCCGCCATCATGTCCGTCGGCTCCAACGTAGCCGCCGGCGTCATAGCCTTTGCCCCACTCGGCCCCGACTACGTGGCTCAGGCGATCATGGCCGGCATGGTCAGCTCGATCGTCGTCGGGTTCGTGGCTTCGCTCGCGGGGAGCGCGCCGGGCATCATCGTCGGGCCGCAGGTCACGACGGCCATGGCGCTGGCGGCGCTGCTGAGCCAGCTGCTCGCGACGGGGCACTTCGATGGGCGGCCGGAGCTGCTCGTGTCGCTCGCCTTCGCGGCCATCATGATGAGCGGGGCCGTCCAGCTCCTCTTCGGCGCGCTCCGCATCGGCGGGTTGGTGAGCCAGTTCATGCCGTACCCGGTCGTGTCGGGCATCCAGAACGCGACGGCGATCCTGCTCGTGTGGGGGCAGCTCTTCGCGCTGGCCGGCGTGGAGCGCGCAGCGGGGGAGCCGGTGCTCGGGGCGCTCGCGCGGGCGCAGCCGGCGACGCTCGGCGTGGCGCTCGCGACGGCACTGGTCTCGTGGTACGGGAGTCGGTTCATCTCCAAGGCGGCGGTGCCGCTGGTGGCGCTCGGTGCGGGCACACTGCTCCATCATGCGATCGCGTTCGGAGTGCCGAGCATCGGACTCGGCGGCGAGCTGCCGCGGATCGAGGGCGCGATCCCCATGCCGGACCAGTTTGGCGGCATCGCCTCCGCCCTGTCCGAGGCGACCGCGCTCGGGCTGCTCCCTACGCTCATCGTCGGCGCGCTGGCCATGGCGGTGCTCGACTCGGTCATCTCCCTGATCACGCTCTTCACGCACCAGAGCATGACGGATCAGCGCTATCCCTCGAACCCCCAGCTGATCGGACAGGGACTCGGCAGCAGCGCGTCGGCCGTCTTCGGTGGGCTCTCGGCCGGAGGGGCACTGGCCCGCTCGGCGATCAACCACGAGGCGGGCGGACGAGGGCGCGCCTCGGCCGTCGCGTACGCGCTTTTCGTCCTGATCCTGATCGTCGCGCTCGCGGAGCCGCTCAGCTGGGTGCCGCGCGCGGCGATCGCCGGGCTCATCGTGACGATCGCGCTGCGCCTCATCGACGACTGGAGCCTGAAGCAGCTGCGCGAGGTGCTCAAGCCGAGCTCGGGCGCCCGCCAGAACTGGATCACGGTCGCGCAGATGGTCTTCGTGGTCGTCATCGGGATCATGGCCGGCCTCGTCGCGGCCGTCGGCGCGGGCGTGGCGCTGTCGACCGTCATCTTCGTGGCGGAGATGAGCCGGCCGCCCATCCGCAGGATACGGAGGGGATCGCTCGCCCGCTCGGTCCGCCGGCGCGACCCCGGCCTGGCCGGTCAGCTCGAGCCGCACCGGGACCGCATCGCGGTGGTGGAGCTCGAGGGCACCATCTTCTTCGGATCGTGTGAGGCCCTCGCCGTCCGCGCCGAGTCGCTCCCCGACGAGGGCGTCGAGTACGTGCTCTTCGATCTGCGCCGCGCCACCGCCATCGACTCGACCGGCTACCGCGTGTTCGGCCAGACCTATGCGCGCCTCACCCGGCGCGGATGCCGGGTCGCGTTCGTCCACGTCGCGTCCCGGAGCCTCGGCGAGGAGGTCGACGAGAACCTGGAGCTGAACGGCGTGCCGAGGGGCGCCGTCATCCAGAGCCTCGACCGCGGCCTCGAGACCTTCGAGCAGGCACTCCTCACCGAGCTCGGAGCCGACGCGCTCCGCATCGACGCCTGGAGCGTGGCCGACTTCGGCCGCGCCTGGGGGCTCGCCGACTCCGAGGCCGCGGATCTCGAGGGCTACCTCGAGCCGCGCCGCTTCGACTCCGGCGCCGTCGTGGTCGACGAAGGCGACACCGGCCGCTCCATGTTCCTCATCTCACGCGGCACCGCCGAGGTCACCATGAGCCTCCGGAGGAGCCGCCGCGACCGCCTCGCCACCTTCCAGGAAGGGACCGTGTTCGGCGAGGTCGCCTTCCTCGACGGCAAACCCAGGACGGCCCGCATCGAGGCCACCTCCGACCTCGACACCTTCGAGCTCGGGCGTGAGGCCTTCGAGCGGCTCGAGCGCGAGCGGCCCGCCATCGCGGTGAAGATCCAGGCCATGCTGAGTCGGACGCTGTCCGACCGGCTGAGGGCGGCGGACCGGTTGATGCTGGAGTTGGACTTCTAGACGGGGCCACTCTCGGGCGAGCCGCTCCACGCGAGCACCCACCACGAAGGCGGATCCGCGAATAAGGGCCCGCGACGTGCAGGTCTCCGACGAGGCCCTGACGGTCCGGCTGGCCGACGGTCGCACGATCTCCGCACCGCTCGAGTGGTATGCGCGGCTGTACAACGCGACCGCCGAACAGAGGTCGAACTGGCGGTTGATCGGCGACGGTGACGGTATCCACTGGCCAGACGTCGACGAAGACATCAGCACGTTCATGCTCGTCGACGGGCTACCGTCGCTCGAGTACGTGAGAGCGAAGACGTAGCCCAGGACGGGGCGCTCCCGCGCCCCGCCCCGAGCCGCAGTGAATCGAGGAGCCTAGCTCCCCAGATTGATGCTGATGCCCGCGAGGATCGCGGCGAACATCGTGGCGGACGACCCGCCTGCCCCATCGTCGTACGAGGCGTTCATGAGCCGGCCCTCGACCCACCCGTTCACGCCACCGAGCGGGATGGCGACACCCGCGCCGCCACCGTAGGCGAAGGCGGACTCGGAGTCGCTCGGGAACGTGTCCGAGCTGTAGCGGTGCCACATGAGACCGGCCTGACCGAAGACGTACGGGTTGACCCCCTCACCGCTGGTGTTGAAGTCGTACTCGAGCCCGCCCAGAACGCTCAGCGGGTTCGTCTTGTCGCCGTCGGTGTCGTGGCTGTTCTGGCCCCACGAGCCCTCGACGACGGCGTTTAGCCCGGCATCGCCGATGGGGAAGCCGACACCCCCGACGACGAGATAGCCCGTCTTGGCGTAGTCCGCGTAGTCGCTCATCGGGAAGGACGGACCGGCACCGAGGTAGACGAACTGCGCGGCGGCCGGCGAAGAGTTTGCAAGGAGGCCGAGGATGGCCAGGAGCACGGCGGGGGCGAGCTTCTTCATGAGCTGCCTCTCACTGTTGCGGGGGGATGGAATCCGATCGCGTGGGCAGGGTCGCGCGTCAACGTATAGGGACTGCAGCCGGCGAATACCAGGATTATTGCCCGCCTCAGCTCATGCCCCCCAACAACCGTGCCTTTACCCCGTCGTCGATCTCCAGCCCCTCGCAGAGTCGCTGGAGCAGCAGCGCCTCCCCGCTGACGATGCCGTCGGCGGCGGCGAGCCCTACCGCGGCCTCCAGCGCTTCGACCCTCTGATCGGCCGGAAGCGCCGCGCAGATCATCTCTACGAGCTGACCGACGCCGTCGGGCGACAGCCGACCACCGGCCGTCGGGAGCGTCGAGTACAGCGCGGCGGTCGTGTCCGCGATCAGGGCCATGAACTCCGAGCCGTCCAGGTCCTCGAACATGGGCAGCGCCGCGACCGTTTGGAACAGGAACTGACGCTCCTCGTCCGTGCCGAGCTCGTCGGCCGCCACCATCATCACGGCGAGGGCGGCGCACGCCTCGGCCGGGGTCTCGATCTTCATCTTGGTTCTCCGTGATCCCGTGTTGGAAACCATGACGGCGGTTGCCGCGGGGACGAAGCTATCGCTCGGGAGACGGTTCGGCCAAAGGGGCATCGGAGCGCCTGAAAACCCCTCCACGGACCGCCTGTTACGTTGACACCCGTCGGGCGTCCAGCGAGCGTTCATATCTGCCCGATAAAGGGCAACGACAAGATCGAATGAGGGCGGCGGGCTCATTTGGGAGCCGTCGCCCTCTTTGATTTTCGACCAGGATGGTCCCGCAGCCATGGCAACTCCCGACACGTCACGCGTCCCGCGAGACAGCCTGAAGATCTCCTCCATCGAGCGGCCCGGATGGGGTCCCGCGGAGGGACGGGAGCCGAGCGTCGGCGAGCAGATCTACTGCGTGGACGGACCGGCCGAGGTGGTGCGCCTGCTCGGAAAGACCAGCGACGGCAGCCGCCTGCTGGAGCTCCGCTGTGCCGACAGGCCCCAGCCCTTCTTCGCGTCCTCTTCCAACATCCTGGTACGCACAGAGGGGGACCCCGACGTCTTCCTGAAGGACTCCGACGCCGTCGGGGGAAGCTGATGCTGAGGGGCGTCCTGCGGACCGCGCGCTATGCGCGCAGTTGGAAGTTGGGCGCAGACGTCGAGGCCGAAGAGACCGAAGTGAACCGTGGCGACACGACCGTGGACGCCACGCTGCTCACACCCACCCGGTTCGACGGGCTGCTGCCCGGCTGGATCGCACTGGGCGGCGTCTCTTGCATGGGTCGCCATCACCCGCAGCTGGTCCGCTTCGCACGCTCTCTCGCGTCGACCGGCGCCGCCGTCCTCATCCCCGAGGTTCCGGAATGGCGAGAGCTGAGACTCACTCCGTCCGCCGTAGCGCCTACCATGCGCGGCTGCATCGACCGCCTCAAGGCGCAGCCGGGCGTGGCCCCCGCCCCCTTCGGACTCATCGGCTTCTCGTTCGGTGCCCCACAGGTCGCGATCGCGGCAAGCCGCGGCGACCTCGAGGACTCCGTCGGCGGCATCGTCCTCTTCGGAGGATACTGCTCGCTCGAGCGCACCATGACGTGCCAGCTCACGGGTGAGCACGAGTGGGACGGGCTCGAGCACCAGCTCAGCCCCGACCCGTTCGGCGGTTGGGTCGTGGCGAGCAACTACCTGACCGAGGTGCCCGGCTACGAAGACGCGGACGACGTCGCCGGCGCCCTCCACACGCTGGCTCACGCCGCGAGCGGGCAGCGAATCTCGGCCTGGGATCCCCGGCACGACGATCTCATTCGTCAGCTCCGCGAAGGCTTGAAGGAGTGTCGACGTCCGCTCTTCGACGTCTTCGCGAGACCGTCCGACGCCGAGTGTGAGCATCCCGAAGAGGGTCGCCGGTTCGCTGAGCTTCTGGCCGAGGTGTGCCGTAACAGCGACCCCCTCCTGGACCCCGTCGACGCCCTCGCGACGGTCGATCTGCCGACCCGGCTCGTGCACGGCCGCGGCGATCGGCTGATCCCGTTCACGGAGGGCCACCGGCTCTTCGAGAAGTTGCCCGCCGACGCGG
>JAHEKM010000020.1 GCA_024638325.1 Gemmatimonadota bacterium
CTGTAGAGGAACCCCTGGTGCGACACCACGCCGATGCGGCGCCTCCAGGACTCCTCGCCGAAGTCGAGCGGCACGCCGCGGACGCTCACGCTCCCACGGGTCGGACGCATCGCGCCGCCAAGCATGCCGAGAAGCGAGGACTTCCCTGCCCCGTTCGGCCCGAAGATCACGAGGAACTCACCCTCCCCGAGCGAAAGGTCGACGCCCGCCACCGCGACCACCGGCCCATACTCGCGGACCAACCCCGTGGCTCGGATCACGCTGTCGCCCGCCGTATTCGTCGGAGGAGCCTCGGGCGCGACCTGCACCGCCATCCTACCCTACCGCCTGGTCGGCCAACGCGTGGCCGCAAGAAGAGCAGAACCGACTGCCTTCTTCATTGGTAAATCCGCACCCCGCGCACACGAACCCGGTCTTGAGACCGGCCCGGATGCGCACGATCTCCGCCTCGATATCGCCGTCGGCGGGCCGCCCTCCCTGGCCCCGTGCCGCCTCGTCCGCCTCGAGCGCAGCGAGCGCCTCGGCCGTGAGCTGGCCCTTCAGCGAACGGTAGTCCTCCTCGTCGAGCTTGCCAGCGAGGAAGTCGTATTCCACGTCGCGAAGCGCGAGCAGGGCCACGCGCTTGCGGGCCTCGGTCTCCGTGAGCTCGTCTTCGTCTCTTTCGAGCGACGCGTGCAGGCCCTTCACCACGGGCTGCAGGATGAACAGGAGGACCGCGGCTGTGACCAGCGCCACGCCCACGTAGAGCGTCACGGTGTCCCCCGATCGGGCGTCAGCTCGCCCCGGCCGTCACGGTCTCGCTCGCCCCTGCGCCGACTTCCTGCGTGGCAACGCGCTTGCGGTCCACGCTCGGCCAGAGCGCGATGATCGTTCCACCCACGAGAATGAGACACCCGAGCCAGATCCAGTTCACGAGAGGCTTCACCAGCACCTGAAGGTCGATGCCCTGGGCGTTCGAGTCACCCCCGATCGCCCCAGCGGCGTCGTCCATCGCCGACAGGATCAGGTACAGGTCCTCGAGGAACGTGGAACGCTTGTCGATCTCGGTCATCGGAGGCTGACCGGGATCCTGCGTCACGTAGGCCCGCTTCTCGGGGTTGAGAATCCCGACCGGCGTGTCGTCCTTGAGGACCGACACGGTAGCGATGGCCTGCCAGCTCAGATTTCGGAGGCCGTTCTGTCGCGCCGTCGAGAGGCCCTCGTACGTCAGCGTGTACGTGTGCCCGAAGGGTGACGCCACCTGCACGACATCACCCGGCACAACGTGGAAGCGCTCGTCGACGTTGTACGCCGCCCCGGCGAACGCCATGAAGATCATGACCATGCCGACGTGCACGATGTAGCCGCCCCAGCGACGCCGGTTGCGGGACACGAGATGAAACAAGGCCAGCACGTAGCCCTCGCCCTCGATGCGAGCGCGTGCGCGCGTCCCCTTCCAGAACTCGGTTGCGATGATGGTCAGCACGAAGGCGCTGATGCCCCACGTCGTGAGAGCCAGTCCGTGACGTGCGCCGGAGATCCAGAGCGCTGCCGCGACGACGAGGCCCACGATGACGGGCGTGGAGAAGTTCTTCTGGAGGTTCTTCCGCGTCGCCCGTCGCCACGCAATGACGGGTCCGATTCCAGCCAGCGCCAACAGGACCAGTCCGATCGGGAAGTTCACGCGCTGGAAGAACGGCGGTCCGACGCTGATCTCCTGCCCGGTGATCCCCTCGGAGATCAGCGGGAACATCGTCCCGAACATCACGGAGAAGGCGGCGCCGACGAGAATCAGGTTGTTGAAGAGGAACGCCGACTCTCGTGAGAGAAACGAGTCGATCTGGTTCTCGCTACGCAGCGCGGGCAAGCGGTACAGGATCAGCACGACGCAGGCCGCCAGAATCGCACCCATGAAGCTCAGGAAGATGAACGCGATCTTGAGCTCCTGCGCGAACGAGTGCACCGACTCGATGAGCCCGGAGCGCGTCAGGAACGTCGCGAAGATCGTGAGCAGGAACGTCATGAGCACCAGCGACATGTTCCAGACCTTCAACATGCCGCGGTTTTCCTGGATCTGAATCGAATGCAGGAACGCCGTCGCGGTCAGCCACGGCAGCAGTGAGGCGTTCTCGACCGGGTCCCAGAACCAGTAGCCACCCCAGCCGAGCTCCTCGTACGCCCATGCCATTCCCATGACGATACCGACCGAGAGGAATAGCCAGCTGGTGAGGATCCACTTCCGCGTCAGCTGGATCCAGCGCGCGTCGAGCCGCCCATTGAGCAGCGCCGCGACGCCGAAGGCGAACGGGATCGTAAAGGCCGTGAACCCGAGGTACAGCGTCGGCGGATGGATCACCATCCAGTAGTTCTGCAGCTGCGGGTTCAGGCCGCGGCCGTCGACGGCCGTGAAGCCGAGCCGCTCGAACGGGTTCACGTCCGCGAAGAGCAGGACGATGACGAAGAAGGCCAGGATCGTCTGGAGGACGCCGGCCACGTACGGCATGAACTCCCGGTGCCTGTTCCTGTTCTGGAAGACGCAGAGCGAGGAGAAGAAGCCCAGGAGGAGCGCCCAGAAGAGCAGCGAGCCGCGCTGGCCCGCCCACAACCCGGTGATCTTGTAGAAGATCTCGAGCTGGGCGTTCGAGTAGCTAGCTACGTACCAGTACTCGAAGCGGTCGCCGATGAACGCGGCCATGACGCCCGCGGAGGCGATGACATGGAGGAAGAAGACCGCGTAGATGCTCCGCTCGGCGCTCAGGACGAGATCGCCACGCTGCGTCTTGCCCCCGGCGTAGCCGAGGATCATGCCCCACAGTGCGACCGGTAGGGAAATCCAGAGAGCGAACTCCCCGAGAAGGGTCACCCGGCGAGTTCCTCCGGCGCAGCTTCGTACCGGCTACCGCACTTCGTCAGCAGCGTGTTCGCCTCGAAGACGCCGTCCTCTCGCAGGCGTCCCTCGAGCACGACCTCGACGTCGTCCGAGAAGGTGTCCGGCAGCCCATCACGGAACTCAGTCGTGAAGGTGATCGACTCATCTTCGAGATCGCGGACCTCGAAAACGTGCAGGAGACCGTCCTCTCCACCGCCCCGTCGGTACGTACCAGGAACCACTTGGCCGCTGACCTTTACACCCACCTGATGGAACGTGGGATCGGCCTCGACCCGCTCCATGAGCTCGACCGGGGTGAGGTAGTAGACCATCGTCTCACTCACGCCGGTCCAAACGAGGTAAGTGACGACGGCGGCCACGCCGACGAGGCCTACCATGAAACGGCCGTTCTTCTTCATGTCACTCTCCCGTGCATGCTGCATGTCTACGGCAACGAATCTAGTCGCACGTGCCGCGTTCCGACCAGTCCGGAAAAACCCCTACTGAACCGGCCCGACGGCCGCGAAAGGCGCGTCAGGGCTCGGACTTCCTACCCCGGCCTGCCCTCTCGAGTGCCCACGCGACCGCGTCCAGGGGGTTGCTCGCTCGCTCGAGGTCCAGCCCCTGAGCGGGCGGCCGACCGAGGACGACCACCCCGATGTCCATCTTCCGAGCGAGCGCGATCTCGGAGAGCGTACCCCATTCGCCACCCACGGCGATGACCGCCTCGGCGACGCGCACCACCAAGGCGTTTCGGGCCTCACCCAGGCCCGTGGCCAGCGGAAGAACGATCCCGGGGTTCGCGGCCGCAGGGTCGGATCCGGGCAAGATCCCCACCGTGAGGCCTCCCCGCTCGAACGCACCCCGGGCCGCGGCCTCCATGACGCCCCCCAGGCCGCCGCAGACGACCACCGCGCCCGCGTCGGCCAAGCCGGCGCCCACCGCCCGGGCCAGCGCCTCTTCCTCCGGGCTCGCCCGCCCGGCGCCGATGACCGCGATCCGGTAGGGGCGCTCCGAGGCCTGCGACGACACCTCAGGTCCGCGCTCTTTCGAGCCGCCCGAAGTCGTAGCGCCAGCCTGCCCGGCCCAGCAGGCGCATGAAGAGCCCGACGGGGAAACCGACCACGGCGTAGTAGTCGCCGTCCACGCCCTCGGTCAGCGCCGCCCCGAGTCCCTGGATTCCATAGGCGCCCGCCTTGTCGAGCGGCTCCCGGCTTCGGACGTAGCGCTCGGCGGTGGCGGTGTCGAAATCCCGGAACCGCACCGCCGTCCGGCTGATCCCGCTGACCACGCCGTGGCGGCCGGCCAGCGCCAAGCCGCTCAGCACTTCGTGCGACCGACCGGCAAGGCTCATCAGCATCTGGACGGCTTGGTCCTCGGTCTCCGGCTTGCCGAGCACCCGCTCGTCCCGCAGAACGATGGTGTCGCCCCCGATGACCAGCGCGTCGGGCACGTCCAGGGCGACCAGCTCCGCCTTGGCACGCGCCAGGCGCTCGACGTGCTCGACGGGTCCCTCTCCTGGCTCCAGCGCTTCGTCGAGTCGCGCGGGGCGAACCTCGGCGTCGAGCCCGAGCTGACGCAAGACGTCGCGACGTCTCGGTGACGCGGAGGCGAGTATCAGACGCAGAGGCGACATCGGCTCAACGCTCGAACACGAGGGTCACGGGGCCGTCATTGACGAGCTCCACGTCCATCATGGCACCGAAGACCCCGGTGGCCACCCTGCGTTCGGTCCGCCCGCGGAGCACTTCGACGAAGCGGTCGTACAGGGCTTCGGCCTCGGCTGGCGCAGCCGCGGCCACGAAGCTGGGGCGACGTCCCTTCGAGGCATCACCGTAAAGGGTGAACTGGCTGACCACGAGCAGGTCGCCCTCGGCCTCCTCGAGACCGAGGTTCATCTTCCCTTCGCCGTCTGCGAAAACGCGCAGGCCCAGCACCTTTTCCGCCATCCAATCGATCTGCTCATTCCCGTCGTCGTGGCCGAAGCCTACGAGCAGCACGTGACCGCGGCCGATCTCGCCGACGACCTTACCGTCGACCTTGACCCCCGCGCGAGACACACGCTGGAGGACGACCCTCACTCGACCGTGACGGACTTGGCCAGGTTACGCGGCTGATCGACGTCGCAGCCGCGAATCACGGCCATGTGGTACGCCAGGAGCTGCAGCGGGATCGTCGTCACCACCGGGAGCAGGAACGGAATCGTCTGCGGGACCTTGATCATGTGGTCGACCTTATCCCGTAGCTCAGGGGCGTCGTCGCTGACCACGGCGATGATCCGGCCGCTCCGCGCTTTCACCTCTTCGATGTTCGACACGACCTTGGTGTAGACCGGATCGCGCGGCGCCAGGACCACGACCGGCATGTCGTCGTCGATGAGCGCGATGGGGCCATGCTTCATCTCGGCCGCGGGATACCCCTCGGCGTGGATGTAGCTGACCTCCTTGAGCTTGAGCGCGCCCTCGAGGGCCACCGGGAACTGGTAGCCGCGTCCCAGATAGAGGAAGTTGCGCGCATCCTTGAACTGCTCCGCCAGATCGCGGACCTCGTCGTTGAGCTTGAGCACCTCTTCGACCAGCAGGGGAAGCTCCTGGAGCGCCGCGACGATCTCCCGGCCCTGGAGGACGGAGAGGTTCCGGCGGCGGCCCATGTAGAGCGTGAAGAGCGCCAGGGCGACCAGCTGACTCGTGAAGGCCTTGGTGGAGGCCACCCCGATCTCGGGCCCCGCGTGCAGGTAGATACCGAAGTCCGTGTCTCGGGAGATCGTCGAGCCGACCGCGTTGACGATGCCCATGGTCTGGGCGCCGTTCCGCCTGGCTTCCTTGAGTGCGGCGAGCGTATCCGCGGTCTCACCGGACTGGCTGATGGCGAGGGCCATGGTGCCCTTCTCGATCACCGGGCTCCGGTACCGGAACTCCGACGCGTACTCGACGCTGACCGGGATGCGGGCGAACTCCTCCAGCATGTATTCGCCGACCAGCCCCGCGTGCCAGCTCGTTCCGCACGCGGTGATGACGATGCGCTCGACGCCCTCGAGCTCGCGGGAGTGGTCCCGGATCCCCCCCAGGCGGGCGTCGCCCTCCTCCTCGAGCAGTCGGCCCCGGATCACGTCGCGGAGGCTGTCGGGCTGCTCGAAGATCTCCTTGAGCATGAAGTGCTCGTAGCCGCCCTTCTCGATGGCGTCGAGGTCCCAGGTGACCTGGTGCACCGCGCGATCGACCTCGATGCCTTCCAGGCGGTAGGTCTGGTACCCGTCGCGCGTGAGCACGGCGTAGTCGCCGTCGTCGAGATAGACCACCTCGCGGGTGTGCGCGATGACGGCGGCGGCGTCCGAGCCGGCGAGCATCTCCCCGTTCTGGCCCACGCCGATGAGGAGCGGGCTGCCGTGTCGCGCGACCACGATCTTGTCCGGATCGCGCGAAGAGATCACAGCGATCCCATACGCGCCATCGACCTGCCGGAGCGCGGCAGCCACCGCATCCTCCAGAGTGTCACCGTCCCTCCACAGGTAGTCGATGAGCTGGACGACCACCTCCGTGTCCGTTTCGGACAGGAACTTGAAGCCCTCCCTCTCGAGCTGGATGCGGAGCACGTCGGCGTTCTCGATGATGCCGTTGTGGACGAGCGCGATGTCACCGTTCGACGACGTGTGCGGATGAGCGTTCGGTTGGTTGGGTGCCCCGTGCGTCGCCCAGCGCGTGTGGGCGATGCCACACGTCGCGACCTTGGGTGACTCCGCGATCGCCTTCTCCAACTCGCGGATCTTGCCCGGCCGCTTCACGACGTGGACGTCTCCGTTCAAGAGCGCGACCCCCGCGGAATCGTACCCGCGGTACTCCAACCGCTTCAGGCCGTCGACGAGGATCGGAGTCGCCTGTTTCGCTCCCACGTAGCCTACGATACCGCACATGCTGGTTGCCTCCCGTGTGTCCTTGCCGCCCCTCTAGGCGACACCCGCCAACAGCTCGGCTGCCCGCGAAACCAACTCACCCGCACGCCTCTCGTCCGGAGCCTCCGCAATGAGCCTCACCACCGGTTCGGTGCCGGACGGGCGCACGTGCAGCCACACCTTCCTGCCGGGCCAGGCGAGGCGGAGGCCGTCCGACTCGTCCTTGGCCTCCGCGTCCAGGTCGGCTTCCAACGCCGAGTAGCCCTCCTGCAACGACTCGCGCGGGAACGTCACCTTCTCCTTCACGATCGTGTAACCCGGCCAGCGCCCGGCGGCCTCGGAGAGCGTAACGCCCTCGTCCGCAAGGTGTTGCAGCACGAGAGCGACGGCCAGAGGCGCGTCCCGCGTGTGTTGCAACGCCGGGAGGATCACCCCCCCGTTGCCCTCGCCGCCGACCACCGCACCCTCTTTCTGCATCCGACGTGCCACGTTCACCTCGCCCACGGGCGCTCTGAAGAGAGAGGCTCCGTACGCCTCGGCCACGTCTTCCACCACCTGGCTCGTGGAGAGGTTCGTCACCACCGGTCCCGGCGTCCGCTTCAATACCGCCGCGGCCGCGAGCGCGAGCGTGAGGTCCTCGCCGAGGGGCCGGCCGGTTTCGTCCACCAGAGACAACCGGTCGGCGTCGGGGTCGATCGCGAGGCCCGCGACGGCACCGCTCTGGCGAACCAGCGCGCCGAGGTCGGAGAGGTTCGCCGCGGTCGGCTCGGGATCTCTCGGAAACAGTCCGTCGGGCTCCATGCCGATGCCCACGAATTCGCATCCGAGCCGCTCCAGGAGCTCGGACACGACGGGTCCCCCAGCGCCGTGCACGCAGTCCACGGCCACTTTGAGGCCCCTCGACCCGATGGCCGCCGCGTCGACGTTCGGGAGCTCGAGGATCCGCTCCAGGTGCCGAGGCCACGCGTCCCGATCTTCTCCCAGCGTGCCCAGCGCGTCCCACGCGGCCCGGGGCGGATCTTGGGTGGTGAGGTAGGTGCGGAACGCCATGGAACGGTCCGCGTCGAGGAAGATCCCTTCCTCCGAGACGAGCTTGAGCGCGTTCCACTCCGCCGGGTTGTGGCTGGCCGTGACGCCGATGGCGCCCACCGCACCGTGGTACTGAACCGAGAGCAGCAGGGTGGGCGTGGGCACGACGCCCAGATCGATGACGTCCACCCCTACCGACTGGAGCCCCGCGATGACCGCCCGGGATAGCATGGGGCCGGACGTCCGTGAGTCGCGCCCCAGGCATACCGGCCCGCGTGATCCGTCGGACATGAAGGCTCCGAAGGCGGCGGCGGTGCCAGCCAGCAGCTCCGGTGTGAGCGGCGAGCCGACTCTCCCTCTCATGCCCGAGACGCTGACCATCAGGCCTTCGGGGATATGAACCGGCAACGCACCTCCGACTGGGCTGGGGGGGATCGGCGGCGGGGGAGGCACCGCGCCCACAGTTAGTTTCGCCCACGCGGCCCACGAGCGTCAACGAATTTCTGTAGCGAGGGTACGCACCAAGGTTCAGATTGAGCGTGAACTGCTTGAAACAGACGCGCGAGGCCAGGCGTAGGGGATGCATCCACGCACGAGGAATACGACATGACGGACGATCAGGATCGCACGGACGGGGCCCCGACCGAGACCCAGGCGAAGGCCCGTCGCGTCCTAACCGATATCGCCTCCCATTCCTGGGAGCATCCCGCCGACAAGGCCGCGCTCCAGGCGTTGCGACGCATTCCCGTCTTCGACGCGGTGCTGCGGAAGCTCTTCGGGTACTTCGGCGAAAAGCCGATTCGCCTCGCGTTTCAGGCGAACGCGGTGAAGGTAGGTCCGCGTCAGTTCCCTGAGGTCTACAGGATCTACCAGCAGGCGCTCAAGACGCTCGACGCGCCCGAAGAGTATCCCCTCTACATCTCGCAGACGCCCATCGTCAACGCGGGAGCGTACGGGATGGACCAGCCCTTCATCATCCTGAACTCGGGGACCGTGCGGCTGACCTCGGACGAGGAGCTGGAGTACATCATCGGTCACGAGATCGGACACATCGTCAGCGACCATGTGCTGTATCGCACGATGACGGTGTTCCTGATCAACCTGGCCAATATGGGCTTCCCGATCGTGGGGCTCGCGGCACGAGCGGTTCTCGTGGCGCTGCTCGAGTGGTCACGGAAATCCGAGCTCTCCTGTGACCGCGCCGGGCTGCTGACCGTGCAGGACCCCGAGGTGGTGATGCGGGCGATGCTCAAGATGGCGGGCGGCGGAGAGGACGACGAGACGAGCCTGCAGGAGTTCATCGTGCAGGCCGAGGAGTACCAGGAGGGCGGCGACCTGGCCGACCAGGTCTTCAAGGTCCTCAACCTCATGGCCGCCACGCACCCCTTCTACGTGCTGCGCGTGAGCGAGCTCAGGGCCTGGATCGAGTCGGGTGACTACGACCGGATCCTGCGGGGCGAGTACTCGCGCCGGGGCGAGCCCGATCCGGCGTACCAGGAGGACCTGAGGGCCGCCATGAATGCGTACGCAGAGGGCGCCAAAGACTTCGTCGACAGCGTGGCGGGCGCGGCCAAGCGCATGGGATCCGACTTCCTGGACAGCTTCAAGCGCTGAAGGGCCGGCGGCTCGGCGCAGTCGCCTTCCCTTTCGTCCGCGGAGGCCTAGACTCCGCAGCATGCGCATCCTGATCGTAGGAAACGGTGGCCGCGAGCACGCGCTCTTGTGGAAGCTCCGCAGGGACGCCCCTTCGGCCGAGTTCTTCGCGACCCGACCCAACGGCGGCATGGCGCCGCTCTGCGAGGCGGTCGAGATCGCGCCGACCGACGTGGAGGCCCTCTCGGGATGGGCCGCCGCGCATCGCATCGACCTCACCGTGGTGGGACCCGAAGCGCCGCTGGCCGCCGGCATCGTGGACCGCTTCGAGGCGAAGGGGCTGCCGGTGTTCGGGCCCACGAAGGACGCGGCGCGTATCGAGGCGAGCAAAGCCTACTCCAAGGACCTGATGCGCGGTGCGGGGGTGCCCACGGCGGAGCACCACACGTTCACGAACCTCGCCGGCGCCGAGGACTTCGTGCGCGAGCAGGGCGCCCCGATCGTGGTGAAGGCATCCGGCCTGGCCGCGGGAAAGGGCGCGGTCGTGTGCATGAACGAGGCGGAGGCACTGGACGCCGTCCGGTCCATGCTCGGAGACCTCCAGTTCGGTGAGGCCGGCCGCGAGGTCGTCATCGAGGAGTTCATGGAGGGAGAGGAGCTCTCGGTCTTCGCGGTCACTGACGGCGTGCACTCGGTGATCCTGGTGCCCTCACAGGATCACAAGCGGGTCGGCGAAGGGGATACCGGGCTGAACACGGGCGGGATGGGCGCGTACGCGCCCGTGTCGCTGGCGACCCCCGAGATCATCGAGGAGGCCCGGCGGACGGTCTTCGACCCGACCCTCGCGGCGATGGCCGCCGATGGGGCGGCGTTCAAGGGGCTCCTGTACGCCGGTCTCATGCTGACACCCACGGGCATCCGCGTCGTGGAGTTCAACTGCCGCTTCGGGGACCCCGAGACCCAGGTGGTCCTGCCGCTGATGGACTCCTCTCTCCTGGACCTGCTCGCCACCGTCGCCGAGGGCGGGTCACTCGCGGGTCGGAGCGCCCGCGTGCGGGCGGGCGCCGCCGTCACGACGGTCGTCGCGTCGGGCGGGTATCCGGGCTCGTACGAGAAGGGAAAGGAGATCCGCCTGCCCGCCGGTCTGGAGTCCGAGGACCTCACGGTCTTCCATGCAGGTACGGAAGAGCGGGACGGTCGCCTCTACACCTCCGGCGGACGTGTCCTGGCGGTCACCGCCGTTGGGGAGACGTTCGCCGAGGCCGCGGAAGCCAGTCGGGCCGGTGCCGCCCGAGTGGATTTCGAGGGAGCCTTCTTCCGCGGCGACATCGGCTGGAGGGAGCGCGCCCGCAACGGGACGAACGCATGAACACCAAGAAGCCGCGCGGCTGACGATGCCCGAGCTACCGGAAGCCGAGACCATTGTCCGCGGGCTCAGGCCCGCGCTGGTCGGCCGTACGATCTCGGCCACCCGGGTCGTGCACCCGGACGTCCTGCGAGAGAGCGCGGGCGGCTTCGCGCGGCAGGTCGAGGGCCGCGAGATCCGAGACGTCGGGCGCCGTGGAAAGAACGTCGTGATGGGGCTGTCCGGCGACCGGGTGCTCGCGGTTAACCTTGGGATGACCGGGCGGCTACTCCCTTCGGCGGGCTTCGTCGGCGACTCGGACGCGGCGAGACACCCGGCCGTGCGCTTCGGGCTGGACGACGGCGAGACCCTGGTCTTCGACGACACTCGACGCTTCGGCACTGTGGAGTGCCTATCGGACGAGGAGTGGCGGGGACGCTCCGACCGCATGGGCCCCGAGCCCCTCGACCCCACGCACACCGCCGAAGACCTCTGGACCGGCCTGCGCGCGTCTCGGTCGCCAGTCCGGTCGTGGCTATTGGACCAGCGACGGATCGCGGGCGTCGGCAACATCTACGCGAACGAGGCGCTCTTCCTGGCCGGCGTGCACCCCGCACGACGCGCGCGGAGCGTCACCCGGGACGAGGCCGTCGCGCTACTCGCCGCCCTGAGGAAGGTGCTCGAGGAGGCCATCGAGGCCGGGGGAACGACCCTTCGTGACTATCGGGACGCGACGGGAGGCGAGGGCCGATACGCCCGACAACTGCTCGTCTACGGCAGGGACGGCGAGCCGTGCGTCCGGTGCGGGGGCGAAGTGAGACGGAGCGTCTTCGGAGGGCGCTCGGCGTTCCACTGCCTCGCGTGTCAGCCTCGGCGGAGGGGGCGCCGATGAGCAGGCCCGTGTGGCACCGCTCTGCCCTGCTCGCCCTGGCGGTGGGCCTGGCGACGGCGGTGGGGTCTGCGGGGGTCTCGGCGCAGGAGAGCCCGGGCGAGGCGCTGCCGGTCCGCGAGGTGGTCCTCGACAACGGCATGACCATCCTCATCCTCCCGCGCGAGGGAGCGCCGACGGTCTCCTTCGTGGTGCGGTACGCCGTCGGGGGGGTCCACGAGCACCTGGGCACAACGGGTATCGCCCACCTCCTCGAGCACATGCTCTTCAAGGGCACGACGACGATCGGGACCACGAACCTCGCCGCCGAGCGCGAGCTCTTTGGTCGCATGGACGCCGTCCACGACACGCTGCTGCGTGCTCGGGCGCAGCATGATTCGGCGCGCGTGGCTTCGCTCGAGGCCCGCATCGACGCGCTGGAGGACTCCGCGCGCACGTACGTCGTGCCGAACGAGCTGGACCGGATCCTCACCGAGGCGGGTGCGCGCGGCATGAACGCCACGACCTCGAACGAGGCTACGACCTACTTCGTAGAGCTCCCTGCCAACCGCATCGAACTCTGGTTCGCGCTCGAGGCGGACCGCATGGCCAACCCCGTGTTTCGGGAGTACTACTCGGAGCGCGACGTGGTCACCGAAGAGCGGCGCATGCGGGTCGACACGAGCCCGCCGGGCCTTCTCTACGAACAGCACCTCGCGGCAGCGTATACGGTGCACCCGTACGGTGTGCCGGTCGTCGGCTACATGTCCGACCTCGAGACGCTGAGCCGGAGTGACGTCGAGCGGTACTACCGTCGGTTCTACGGACCGGGAAACGCGGTCGTCGCCGTCGTGGGCGCCGTGGATCCCGACCAGATCGAGGCGTGGGCCAGGCGCTACTTCTCGCCGATTCCGAGCGGCGAGGAGCCGCCGCCGGTGCTGGCCGTCGAGCCCGAGCAGCGCGGTGAGAGACGGGTCGTCGTGGAGTGGGACGCCGAGCCGCGCCTGCGGGTCGGATGGCACGTCCCATCTGCCCTGGACGACGAGGGTCCGGCGATCGCCATGCTCGCCGCCGTGCTCACGGGCGGCCGGACGTCCCGCCTCTATCGAAGACTCGTCCTCGACGATCGCTCGGTCACCGGGGTCTACGCGTCCACCGGCCCGGGCGCTCTCTATCCGCAGCTGTTCCAGATCGACGCCGTGCCGCGGAGCGGGCAGTCGACCGAGGGCATCGAGTCGGTCATCTACGAGGAGATCGCGAGGATCGCCGAGTCCGGTCCGGACGCCCGCGAGCTCGAGCGCGTGCGCAACCAAGTCGCCGCCGGAAACGTGCGTAGGATCGCGTCGAACCTGGGACTCGCCTTCCAGGTCGCGGACTCCGAGGCGCTCCTCGGTGACTGGCGCGAGACGTTCCGGTCGGCAGAGCGAATCGCCGCGGTCACCGCCGAGGATGTCCGTCGGGTCGCGGCCGACTATCTCACGGAGACCAACCGGACGGTAGCGGTGCTGCGGAGGCCCGAGCCGTGAGCGCGCGCTCGGGGGGGCGCTGCCACCGGACTCGGCCCAACCGGCCGCTCGGCCTGTCGGTGGCCTTCGCAGCCGCGGTCCAATTCCTGTGCACGGCGCCGCTCGTGGCCCAGGTCCTACCGGGCCGGAGCGCCGTCGAATCGATCGAGTTCGCGCCGCTCGAGTTCACTCCACCCGCACCCGAGCAGTACACGGTGGACGGTGTCACCGTGCTCTCCCTGGAGGACCGCACGCTCCCCATGGTGACCGTGATCGCCCGCTTCAGGGGCGGCTACGGACACTTCGACCGGGAATGGTACGCACCCGCCGTGGGGCTTCCGGCGATGCTCCGGTACGGGGGAACCACCGACCTGGAGCCCGACTCGGTGGAGCTGCTGCTGGAATTCTACGCGATCCAGACCGCCTTCCAGTCGGGCGGAGTCTCCGTCGGCTCCACGCTCAACACGCTCACCGAGCACCTCGATACATCCCTGGAGCTCTGGTGGAGCCTCATCACCCAGCCGCGCTTCGACGAGGACCAGATCGAGGTGTGGCGCGGCCGCGAGCTCGAGAACGTGCTCCGCCGGGCCGACGACCCGGGCGGGCTCGCCTACTCGGCGTTCAACCGCCTCATGTACGGTGACCACTCCATCGGCTGGGTCATGGACGAGTCGGACCTGGCTCCTGCCGCCGTCACTCCCGAACGCTTCCGCCGCCTGCACGAGCGCGTCTTCTGCCGCGACAACCTGATTCTGGGGCTGGCCGGCGACCTCTCGCGAGAAGAGGCGGAGCCGCTCGTCGCGCGATTGGTGGCCGCGGTGCCCCCCTGCACCGAGGAGATCCCGGCTTCGCCGGTGCCCGACATCCGGCAGGAGGCCGGCGTATTCCTGCTCGAGCGCGACTTGGATCAGGCCGTCGTCATTATGGCGCACCCGACCTCGGTGCGGCTCGCGGACGATCCGAGCTTCTTCGCAGCGACCATCGGCAATGCGATCCTCGGCGGGGGCGGCTTCTCGAGCCGCATCTTGCAGCGGGTCCGCAGTGACGAGGGCTACGCCTACTCGGCCTCGTCGCTCTGGACGACGCCGCGGCGCTACGACGGACTGGTCGGAGCCCTGACCCGGACCCGCCCCGAGAACACCCTCCCCGCCATCGAGGTCATCGTAGGCTCGATGGAGGAGCTGCGTGCCGCCCCGCCCGCCGAGCAGGAGCTGAAGACGGCCGTGGACCGCATCGTGAACGGCTACGTCTTCAACTTCCAGAGTCCCGACCAGATCGTGTCGCGCATGATGCTGTACGCCTCGGGCGAGCTACCGGCCGACTGGCTGGAGCGCTACCTGGAGGGGGTGCAGGCAGTCACGACGGAGGATGTTCGCGGCGTCTTCGCCGAGCACCTGCGACCAAGGGAGATGACGATCCTGGTCGTCGGTGACGCGGACCGGATCGGCCGAGACGCACTCGAAGAGCTGGGGCCGCTCACGATTCTCGATCCACTCTAGCCGTCCGCCCCTTAGAACGACGCCACGGCCAGCGTGAAGCCGAGGGTGACCAGCAGGAAGCCCACGATCTGGCGGTAGAGCGCCGGAGGGATGCGACCCAGGATCGGGACGCCGAGAAACGTCCCGACCACGACCCCGACGGTCCCTGCCAGCCAGAGCGTGGTCGTCGCGGCCAGCACGTCGGACCGCAGCCATAGGTAGATCGGCACCCGCGCCGCGTCCACGAGCAGCGCCGACGCCGTCGCCGTGGCGACGAGGGCCTTGGTCTGCAGCTGGAAGCCCAACAGCGCAGCGGACCGGATGCCACCCTGATTGCCCACGAGCCCCCCAAAGACGCCGGACAGCGTGCCCCCCGCGAGACGCCAGAACGGAGTGGTCGGTAGCGGAACCGGGCGCTTGAGCAACTCGCTGCCGCCGGCCGCGAGTAGCAGCGCGGCCAGGACGAGCGTGAGCGCGCCACTCCCCAGAACGGGCTGCAGCCCGGCCCCGACGAGGCCGCCGACCGCGCTCGCGATGCCGAACTGGCGGAAGGTGGGCCGATCGACGTCGGCCCTGAGACGCCAGAAGCGGACCGTCGTCGCCACAGCGTGAGGGACGGCTACGATTGCGACGGCCTCCGCGGCCGGGAAGGAGAGCAGCAGGAAGGGGGTCAGGAGGCTCCCGATGCCGAAGCCCGAGACCGCGGCAACGGCCCCCCCGGCGACCGCCAGAGCTCCGAAGGACAACGGGCCCACTATTTCCCGTTCCCTTCGACACGGTACCAGTAGTCGTAGGATCGGCAGAAGCCGAGCCTGCCGTAGAGCTCGAGTGCCGGCGTGTTGTCCTCCGTCACCTGGAGGTACACGGTCGAGGCCCCCAGGCTACGGCCCCACAGCCCGAGCGCGCGGACGAGCTCGGTACCATGGCCCCTCCTTCGCTCGGCGGGCGCGACGACCAGGTCGAAGAGGCCGAGGAGCGGTCCGTCCGCCACCGCCAAGCCGCACGCCACGGTCGCATGCGGTGAGGTGCGCCGGAGTACGGCGAGCAGGGCGCGCGCGTCGATCCTCTCGATGATCCGGGCCATCGGTGCCGGTGCGGCCGGCACGCCCGTGAAGCCCGCGTACGTGCGGAGCCAGTCGTGCAGTGAAGTTTCCCTCAACTGGAGATCCCCGCGGACCTCTCCCAGGCGGTCGGCCTCACGGTGCAGCACGCGCGTGCGGTTGAAGTGCCGATACCCGCGGGCGTCCAGGAAGTCGTCGAGCCCCGGCTCGGACAGCCTCGAGAGCCGGAACAGGCAGGGACGGCTTCGCTCCGCGTACCATAGCTCGCATTGGGCTACGCGCTCTTCGAGCGACTGCTGGGAGCTCTCGAGCGCCTGCACGGAGTTCGCTCTCCCCGTAAAGCCCTCGGAAAGGCGCAGCAGCCAACCATCGATGCGGGCGGTCTCGATCGCCGGCCAGGCCCTCAGCGACGCCTCTTCGATGGCCCGGTCGAGCGCTTCGGTGGTCACTCGGCCGGGGGAGGTTCGGCGTGCGCCAACGCCGAAGGACTCAGCCGACCGACGATCGCGGGCGCCTCCTGGATCAGGCTGTCGTCGGTCAGCGCCTCGACCATGAAGAGCGCGAAATCCACGCGTCGAGTGAGGTTGCTCTCCAGGACCGGGTCGCCCACGTGGTGACTCCACACCGGAAGCCCCTGGCTCTCGCCTTCCTCGAGATCGCTTCCACGCACGACGGTCCAGCGGGCATCGCTCTCGAAGACCCGGCGGCACGCCTCGACCTGGTCGTCGAGCTCGGCGAAGCGCAGCAGGCGCGCGAGCTTGCCGAACAGGGTCACCATCCAGAGGAAGCGACGTGAGTACCGATCCTTCCCGTCCCGGCTGATGTGCCATCCACACGAGAAGACGAGCCGGGCCCCGGGCTCCGCGGAGTCCAGGACGGCCTGCGCGGTGCCGCTCGAGTACTGCTGCACACCCCAGGGCGCGAGCACAGTCAGTACGCCGCCGCAGCCGGCGACCGCGCGGCGGATCACGTCACGGTCGTTCGTCATGCCCGGGACGATGGTGATGCGATCCGCGAAGTCCTCCAGCTTGTGCGCGCTCTGCTCGCGGCACACACCGACGACCTCGTAGCCGCGGTCGAGCGCATGCTGGACCATGTATCTACCGAGCTTCCCCGATGCTCCGACAATGCAGACGCGCACGCTCCCAACCTTTCGCCGCCGAGTGACCTGAACGCGGGATGATCGCCCCGTTCTAGCGAAGCTAACCCCGTCCGGCATCCGGTCTACGTCACGAATACGTCACGCGTACGCCAATCGACGTACGTCGCGCGGACAGGCTTCTTGGCAGGTTTCGGATGACAGCCAGTCACTCCCTCCACGCTGGGAGGCCGCCATGCGTAGGACCTATCTCACGCTGCTGGTCGTCGCGCTCGTCGCGGCCGACCCGGTGGCCGGGCAAGACGCACCGGACACGATGCCCTCGACGTCGGATGGCACCCGAGTCGCATTCGGCATCGGGATGGGCGTCGGGACTCAACTGCTCGCAGGAACGGTGGGGCTGAGCGTCGACGCCCGCGGGCATTCCTTCGTTCTCAGGGGTGCAGCCTCGACCGACCTCAGGTTCCTGGGACCGTCCGCTTCAGTCAGCGACGCCGCGCTCCTCTACGGCAGGCGCTGGACCGGCGAACGCGGGTTCGCGCGGCTCGCGGGTGGGCCCAGTCTCGTGTGGAGCGAACGGCCCGGGGAGGCAACCAACTGCGTGCTCTTCTTCTGCGAATACGACCGGGAACGCCGAACGGCTGTCGGATTCGCTGCCCAGGCCGACGCCGTCTGGGCTCTTGCTCGATCGTTCGGGCTGGGGGCGAGTCTCTTCGCCAATCTCAACGGCGAGCAGTCCTTCGCGGGCCTGGCGGTCGGAGTGCACCTCGGGGAGTTGCGCTGAGCGAGCTCGCGTTGGCTCAGGCCACGCCCCAGTGAAGGGCCGCGATGCCCCCCGAAAGCAGCTTCCAACCTGCATCGGAGAACCCAGCGTCCTCGAAGATGCCGCCGAGCTCCTTCGGTCCAGGGAATTCCTTCACGGACTCGGGCAGGTAGGTGTACGCCCAAGGATGGCCCGACACCACGCGCCCGATCACAGGTAGAATGCGGTTGAAGTAGAGGAGGTACCCCGCCCGCATCACGGGATTGGGCGGCACGGTGAACTCCAGTACCACCAGGCGTGCTCCGGGCCGCAGCACTCGGTGGAGCTCCCGGATGCCCGCACGAACGTCCGCCAGGTTGCGCACGCCGAACCCGACCGTGGCCCCGTCGAACGTCTCTTCCGCGAACGGGAGCACGAGTGAGTCGCCGCACACGGCCGACACGGGCTCGGAAGCGATCTTGGGGCCACCTTGGACCAACATCGGATGCGCGAAGTCCGAGGCCACGAGCCTCCCGGCGAAGCCCTTTCTTCCACACAGCTCGAGCGCGAGGTCGTACGTGCCGGCGCAGGCGTCGAGGTACAGGCCCCTCGGCGCTCGCTCCCAATCCAGACGAGCGACCGCAGCCCTCCGCCACCGCCGATCGATGTTGAGGCTGAGAACGTGGTTCAGTAAGTCATAGCGCGGCGCGATCTCCGAGAAGATCGTGCGGACCTGGCGGGCTCTCTCCGCGCCTTCCTTCGGGGCCGAATCGGATCCTGGCTCTGGTGCCGCCTGGGGAGCGGATTGCATGACACGGATCCGTTGCGAACGTAGCTTTCTGGAGCCCCGGGACGTGCGCCGGAGACGTGGGGAAGTGAAGCTACGGGAAGTGGTTGGGGGGCTCAACGGGGATCGTGCGAAACCGCGCGCATCCCGAAGGCGTAGGGCGCCTCATGAGGATCGAAGCCCCTTCCCTCCCTCGAGGCGCGGCCTGGTTGATGGCTCACTCGCGGCAGGACAAGGCACCTCTGGCAGCCCCGGACTATACGGCGCTCGACGATCGCGAGCTGGCGGGACTGGCGGCTCGCGGGCGCGAGCCGGCGTTTCGTGAGCTCCTGTCGCGCTACGAACGGCCGGTTTATTCCCTCGTGTATCGCATGGTGCGCGACCGCACCCTGGCCGAGGATCTCGCCCAGGAAGCCTTCATCCGGGCGTTCAACGCCATCGGCTCCTACAAGCCGAGCTACAAGTTCAGCAACTGGATCCTGAAGATCGCGAACAACCACACGATCGATCATCTCAGGAAACGGAAGCTGGACACGGTCTCGATCCATGGATCCCCGCACGCTACGACCCCGGACGAAGTGGCTCAGACCCGGGTCGTCATCGAGTCGAGGGACGAGAACCCCCACGACCTCATCGAGCACAAGGAGCTCGGCGGCCAGATCGAGGAGGCGATCGGAGGACTCCGCGAGGAGTACCGGACTGCAATCCTCCTCAGGCACGTGGAAGGATACGCCTACGAGGAGATCGCGGACATTATGGACGTCCCTCTGGGCACCGTGAAGACCTACCTCCACCGGGCCCGCGCCGAGCTCCGAGACAGCTTGGCGCACCTGGCTTCGTGAGGGTCGTGAGCCTTGCCTGAGATGAAACCGTCGAGGCCCTGCGACCGTAGGGTCCGGGACACGCAGGAAGCAGGAGTAGTGCGGTCATGAGCGACATCCACGACAGGCATCCGAGCGAGGATCGGCTACAAGCCTTCCTCGACGGCGAGGTCTCCTCTCGGCAGCGACGCCGGATCGAGGACCACGTGGCGTCGTGCGCTCGCTGCTGGGAGGATCTCGCGACGTGGCGTGTCCTCTTCGAGGACCTCGACGCGCTCGGCGCGCACGGCCCCGGTCCGGATTTCGCGGCCCGGGTCATGGCCGGCGTCGAGGTGCGCGAGCCCCTTCCCTGGGCAGCCCGCGTACGCGCTCGGCTCACAGGCCTGCTCTGGGGCCCCGAGCACCTCTCGGCCGATGTCCTCCAGGACCTTGCCGACGCCGCCCTCCCGTCCCGGATGGCGACCCGCGCCCGCAAGCACGTCGCCGGTTGCGCCGTATGCGCCGACGAGCTCCGGGCGTGGTCGGCGGTCATGGACCGTCTCTCCGGCCTCGAGCGCTTCGCACCCGCCCAGGGCTTCGCGGACCAGGTCCTACTGGGTCTCGAAGCGGCCATGGGGCAGCGAACAGCCGCCGCGCCATCCGCAGTCCTCGGCCGCCCCCTCCGGAGTCGTGTCCTCGCGGTCGCCAGACGCTTCGTGCCCCGGACGCGGCGTGCATGGGCCGCGATCTCCGGTGCCGCGGTGACGCCCGCCGTCACGTTCGGGCTCGTCCTGTGGGCAGTCTTCTCGCATCCGACGCTGACGCCGCAGGCGCTCGCGTCCTTCCTGGCTTGGCAGGTGAGCGACCTTGCGGTCGCTGCCTGGAGCGCAGTCGTCGCGGGTGGTCTCGAGGTCGCTCGCTTCACCGGGCTGGACAGCTTCGTCGACGCCATGCTCCAGGCCCCGGCCGTAGCCGCTCTGGGCCTCGCGCTCTATGCCGTGGCCTTCACGGTCGCAGTCCGAGTCCTCTACAAGAACCTCCTCATCAGCCGCTCCGTCAGGCATCGCTATGCTTCAGCGTCAGCTTCCTAGGTTCGTCTTCCTCCTCGGGCTCGCGCTCGCCGTCGCGCCCTTGGCGCTGCAGGCGCAGGCACGCGAGGTCGTGTCCAAACAGGTCTCAGTGGGGCGATCGGATGCGACGCTCGCGCTCGAGTTCTCCGACGAGAGCACGTTGGAAGTCAGCCTCCGCGACGGCGCAGTCCTGATCGACGGCGAGCGAGTCGGTTCGTTCGAGCCCGGTGGCGAGCTCGACCGGGCCTGGCGCGACCTCCTGGGACAGGCCGTGGCGCTCGAAGACGGTCCGCTCGGCGAGGCGCTCACCGACTGGACCGTGCCCGCCGAGTTGGCAGGTAGCCTGGCGGACGTCGCCCGCTCCATCGATCGCGCGCTGGAGGAATCGCTCGCCGAGCTCGACGTACAGGTCGACGCCGCCGACGGATCGGTATCGATCTCGATCGGCAACGAGCGGTCGTTCCTGACCGCGCTCCTCGGCTCCGTCGATCGCATGGGAATGATGCCCGAGGCGCTGGCAGGACTGGGGTCGGACGTGCGTGTCCATGTAGGCGAAGACGTGACGATCGGCGACGACGAGGTCGTCCAGAGCAACCTGGTCGTCATCGATGGGGACCTCCTCATCGAGGGCGTCGTCGAAGGCTCGGTCGTGGTCATCGGCGGCGCGGTCGACCTACGCGACGGCAGTGAGGTCGGCGGCAGCTTGAGGCTCGCCGACGCCCGTGTGGTGAGGAATCAGGGCTCCGTCGGTGAGGGAGTCGTCGAGATCGGCGGGCAGTCGAACGGTCGGGGCGAAGTGCAGATCGACGCGCAGCGCATCCGCGAGGAAGTCCGCGAGGAGGTCCGCAGGGAGCTCCGCAGCGCCGAGCGCGACCGGGGAGGCTCCGCCCTCACGGCGCCCTTCCGCACCGTGACCCGCGCGGTGGGTGGCGTCTTCGAGAACCTGCTGGTCATCCTCATTCTCGGCCTGCTGGGTGCGGCCGCGGTGGTCTTCGCGGGCGAAAACGTCGACGTCATCGCCGAGACCGCCCGCCGCTCACCCGGCCGCGCGGCGATGGTCGGCCTGGCGGGGACGTTCCTGCTCCTTCCCGCTTGGATCCTGGGAGCGGTCGCGTTGGCCGTCTCGATCATCGGAATCCCTGTCGCCATCGCGTGGATTCCGCTCTTTCCGCTCGCCGCGATCCTCGCGGCCGTGCTCGGCTATCTGGCTGTGGCCCGCAACGCGGGGGAGTGGCTCTCGGACAGCGGCTACCCGTGGACCCACTGGATCCGGAAGTCGAACCCGCTGCTCACCGTCGTGGGCGGCCTGATTGGACTGATGGCCCTCTTCGTGGCTGCCAACATCCTCTCCATCGTGCCGTTCTTCGGCTTCGTGACCGGGCTGCTGGCCTTCGCCGCGTCGGTGGTGACGTTCGTCGCGATCCAGATCGGATTCGGCGCCGTGCTGTTGACGCGGGCCGGAAGGCGGCGCGAGTACGCATACACAGGCTACACGTCCGACGAGGCCTGGGACGCGGCGATGCGTGTGGAGATGGACGACGTGCCGGATGAGCCTGGGGCGGACGTGGACGGGGAAGAGAAGCACGATGCGTAGGACGACGCTGCTGGTGGCGCTGCTCGGTCTGACGACGGCACCGGCGCTTCATGCGCAGAACATGCGCACGGTGACGATGTCCCGGCAGCTCGAGGACAACCGACCGGTGCGGGTCTCGGTGGAGTACGGAGTCGGCCGTTTCACGGTGCGCTCGGTCGGCGAGGGACTGCTCTACCGCATGAACCTCCGGTACGACGAGGATCGCTACGAGCCGGTCGCGGAGTACTCCGACCACCGCCTCGAGGTCGGCATCGAATCGATCGGCCGCTCGCGTCTCCGGGGTCGCCGCGAGTCGGGAGAGCTCCAACTCGAGCTCGCCCGCGGAGTGCCGATGGACCTGGAGCTGCAGTTCGGCGCGGTCCACGCAGAGATCGACCTGGGAGGCCTCGCGCTCACCGATCTCGATCTCAGCACGGGTGCCTCGGAGTCGGTCATCGACATCTCCGAGCCGAACCGGTCGCGCATGGAGGTGGCACGCTTCGAGGTCGGAGCAGCCGACTTCACGGTGAACAGCCTCGGCAACCTCAACGCCGAGCGGATCGAGTTCGACGCCGGGGTGGGCGCGGTGGTGCTCGGCCTGGACGGAGCGTGGGAGCGAGAGGCCCGCCTGGACATCGACATGGGGCTGGGCGCGCTGGAGCTACGCGTACCCGAGGGAATCGGGCTGCGTATCAACAAGGACAGCTTCCTCACCGCCCTCGACTCCGAAGGGTTGGTCAAACGCGGCGACACGTTCGAGTCCTTGGATTGGAACGACGCTGCAAAACGCGTGACCGTCGATCTGGACGCCGCTTTCGGTAGCGTCGAGGTTGTGTGGATCCGTTAGGATGCTTCGCCTAGGAGGGACCGTACGATGATCGGCACGCTACTCACTTTCTTCGCCGTGGGGCTCGTGACCCTGATCGTGGCCGGGATCGCTCTGGCGATCGTCGGCACGGTGTTCTCGATCACCATCGGGCTCACGTCCTTCCTGCTCTTCAAAGTCGCGCCGATCCTCCTGGTCGGGTGGATCGTCGTGAAGGTCATCGAGAAGTCGCGCGGGAGCGGAGCGCTCTCCGACGGCGACCGCCGATGGTTGGAGAGGGAGTAGGCAGCCCGTCGACTCCCGAGACGGACGGCGCCGTTGGCTCAGCCCCCCACGAGCACCGTCAGCGTCTCCTGTACCCCGGCGGCGACGGCGCTGAGCGCCTGACCCGCGGGCGAGTCCGGGGCGGACACCACGGTGGGGGCCCCCGCGTCTCCGGCCGCGGCCACGGCGGGATCCAACGGAACGCGCCCGAGGAAGGGCAGCTTCATCTGCTCGGCGAGGCGCTCGCCACCGCCCGAGCCGAAGACGTCGATCGGCTCACCGCAGTGCGGGCATGCGAGTCCGCTCATGTTCTCGACGATGCCGAGTACGCGGGTGTTCACCCGCTCGAACATCTTCACTCCGCGACGCACGTCCCCGGTGGCCACATCTTGAGGGGTGGTGACCATGAGCGCACCGTCCAGGTCGATCGTCTGCACCAGCGACAGCTGCGCGTCCCCCGTGCCCGGAGGCATGTCGACGACCATCACGTCGAGCGGACCCCAATTGACCTGCTCGAGGAACTGCTTCAACACACCCGAGATGAGCGGTCCTCGCATGATGGCCGGCTGCTCCTTGTCGAGCAGGAACCCGAGGCTCATGAGGCGAACCCCGTGGGCCTCCAGCGGTTCGATGAGCTCCTTGCCCTTCTCCCCCGAGACGTTCGGTCGGTCGTGCACGCCGAACATGATGGGGATGTTGGGGCCGTAGATATCGGCGTCGAGTAGCCCCACGCGCAGGCCCGTCTTCGCCATGGCCGCCGCCAGATTGGCCGCCACCATCGACTTCCCGACCCCACCCTTGCCGGAGCTGACGGCCACGAAGTGGCTCACGTCCGAGAGGAGGCCGGGCTTGGGCGTGGGCGCGGGCACGGAGCCCGGCTTGAGTCCGCCGCGGCGGCCGCCCCCACTGCCCCCGGAAGGCGCCATCTGCGGGAGCTGGACGTTCACCTTCACATCGGTGATGCCGTCCAGGACTTCTACCGCCGCGCGGGCGTCCTTCACCAAGTCGCCCGGATCCTCGGGCCGCAGCATGAATTGGAAGCGAGCGACACCGGCGGGGTCGACTTCCACGTTCTGAACGTGGCCGCCGGCGATCAAGTCGCGACCCGTCCCAGGGTGCGATATACCGGCCAGAGCGGCCATTACCGAGCGACGCAGCTCGTCTGAATCCATGGGTTTCTCGGGCAGGTCCGACCGTTCTGGCCGCGCTCTTGCGGGCTCTGTGAAGAGCGGCCGGGGGCGAATACTACCCGGACTTCCAGGGAGGCGTCAACGCGCCCCATCGGGCCCGCCGGGACCCTCCCAGGGCCCGTTGCGCCGCCTCTGACCCCCGGTGACATTTCGATATGCACAGCACCCCGGACATCGCGCTTCCCACGAACGAGCCGGTCCTGACCTATGGGCCGGGGAGCCCGGAAAAGGCCGCTCTGAAGGCCGAGCTCGCGCTCCAGGCGGGCCAGATCGTCGACATCCCCGTCATCATCGGCGGCGAGGAGCTGCGACCGGGAGACCCCGTCGACGTCGTCATGCCGCACGACCACGGGCACGTACTCGCCAGGACCCACGCTGCGGGGCCGGAGGACGTAGCCCGCGCCGTCGCCAATGCGCTCGAAGCCCGACACGAGTGGGCCCAGATGCGCTGGGAGGACCGCGCGGCGGTCTTCATGCGCGCCGCCGACCTCCTCGCCGGCCCGTGGAGGCAGAAGCTCAATGCCGCGACCATGCTCGGGCAGGGCAAGACCGTCTATCAGGCGGAGATCGACAGCGCCTGTGAGCTCATCGACTTCTTCCGGTTCGGCGCGTTCCTGGCCGGCCGCATCCACGCGATGCAGCCGGGCTCGAGTCGGGGGAGCTGGAACCGCTCCGACTACCGGGGTCTCGAGGGGTTCGTGTACGCGTTGAGCCCCTTCAACTTCACCGCCATCGGCGGCAACCTCGCCGGCTCACCGGCCCTCATGGGCAACACGGTAGTGTGGAAGCCGTCGCACACGGCGGCGCTGTCCAACTACTACATCGTGAAGCTCTTGGAGGCCGCCGGCCTGCCACCGGGTGTGATCAACTTCGTGCCCGGCGACGCCCGTCAGGTGACGGCCGGTATCATCGGTCACCACGACCTCGCCGGCGTGCACTTCACCGGCTCGACGGGCGTCTTCCGACTCCTGTGGAGAACCGTTGGTGAGAACATCGACGGGTACCGCGCCTTCCCGCGGCTGGTCGGCGAGACGGGGGGAAAGGACTTCATCGTCGCGCATCCGTCGGCCGATCCCGAGGCGCTGCGCGTCGCGATGGTGCGGGGAGCCTTCGAGTACCAGGGGCAGAAATGCAGCGCGGCCTCCCGGGCGTACGTGCCCGCCAGCGTGTGGAAGGAGCTGGAACGTCCGCTCGTCGAGGAAACCGGCTCGCTCGCGATGGGTGACCCGAGCGACTTCAGGAACTTTGTCGGCGCGGTCATCGACCGGCGCGCCTTCGACAAGATCAAGGGCTTCATCCAAGACGCTGAGAACGACGCGGACGCGGACGTCCTCGTCGGCGGCGAGTGCGATGACTCGAAGGGATACTTCATCCGTCCCACGATCATCCGCGCGAAGACCCCCGGCTACACGTCGATGTGCGAGGAGATCTTCGGGCCGGTGCTGACGGTCTACGTGTACGACGACGCCGAGTGGCCGGCCATCTTGAACGTTGTCGACGAGACGTCCCCGTACGCGCTCACGGGCTCGATCTTCGCTCGAGAGCGCACGGCCATCATCGAAGCGACCGGAGCGCTCAGGTACGCCGCCGGGAACTTCTACGTGAACGACAAGCCGACCGGAGCCGTGGTGGGCCAGCAACCCTTCGGAGGGGGACGCGGGTCCGGCACGAACGACAAAGCCGGCTCCATGCTCAACCTGCTGCGCTGGGTGAGCGCGCGTACCGTGAAGGAGACGTTCGTCCCGGCGACCGACTACCGGTATCCGTTCATGGACGAGGCGTAGGGGCTAGCTCGCGGCCGTCAGTGCCTGCTCGAAGTCGGCGATGAGATCGTCCGCGTCCTCGATGCCGATACTGAGCCGCACGAAACCATCGGGAACCCCGCGCGCCTCTCGCTCCGACTCGCTGAGGCCGACGTGCGACGTGTACCGAGGCTGCGAAACGAGCGTCTCCACCCCGCCCAGGCTCGGCGCAGCCAGGGCCACCTGTAGCGCCGACACGAAGCGGTCGGCGGCCGCCCCTCCACCCTTCAACACGAAGCTCACCATGCCGCCGTATCCGTCCATGAGCTCGCTCGCGATCGCGTGGTCCGGATGCGAGGCCAGACCGGGGTAGTCGACGCGGGCGATCGCATCCCGAGTCTCCAACCACTCCGCGATGCGTAGCGCGTTCTCGTTGTGCCGCCGGACCCGGACGTCGAGCGTGCGAAGCCCTCGGTCCAACAGCCATGCCGCGTGGGGGTCGAGCACGGGACCGAAGTAGCGAGACACCCGGTTCACCTCGCCGATGATACGCCCGGGTCCGGCCGCCACTCCCGCGATGATGTCGGCGTGCCCGCCCAGGTACTTCGTAGCGCTGTGGACGACGACGTCGACCCCGTACTCGCCTGCCCTCATGTTCACCGGGGATGCGAAGGTCATGTCCGCCACGACGGCGATCCCCCGCGCGTGTGCGAGCTCGGCCACGGGCCTCGGGTCCGGCACACGAAGACTCGGGTTCGCAGGCAACTCCAGGTAGACGACCTTGGTTTCCGGTCGCAACGCGGCCTCCCAGTCTCCGTCGCAAGGGTCGACGAACGTCGTCTCCACGCCGCGCTTGGGAAGCTCCTGGGCCAACAGCGAGTGCGTGCCCCCATAGAGGAGTGACGAGGCTGCGACGTGGTCGCCCATCTCCGTGAGGGCCAGCAGTGTACACGCGATCACGCCCATACCACTCCCGAGCGCGATCCCGGACTCCATGCCCTCCAGCGCCGCCACCTTGCGTGCGACCTCGAGCTGGTTGGGATTGTTCGTCCAGCGCGTGTAGAGGAGGTCCCCGTCGGAGGGATCGGCCCAGTGGAAAGTCGCGCTCTGCACGATGGGTGGCACCACGGGGGCGCCCGGCGACTTGTCGGCTCCCTCGCCGTGGACCCCCACGGTGGCCGGACCGTGTCTACGCTGAGGCTTGTCTGACATTGCGACGGCTCGGGGGTTAGAGGAGGTGGCGGACCAACTGGCTCAGCGCGTGGATGCGACCCGTGTGCGGGCTCCGGAACGCGAGCCGACGCTCGATGAGCAAGTCCAGGCCCGCGCGCCCCTCGTCGTCGGCCCACACCTCGAGAACCTGCTCGCCATCGACCAGGCCGCGCTCCTCGAGGACGCGCCATGCGCGCTCTTCGGCCGGAGACCTGTCGCCCAGGA
>JAHEKM010000021.1 GCA_024638325.1 Gemmatimonadota bacterium
CTGCTTCGTGAACACCACGATACCCGGAACGACGAGGAGCACCGCGGACGTGATGAGCCAGACGGTACGGAAGCTCGGATTGCCCGAACCTGCGAGTATCCACGCTACGAGCGCCCCGCCACCGACAGCCATGGCCACCGCGACGCCCAGGATCGCCCACTCGAGGAAGTCCAGGCGACGGATCGCGCGCCGCGCGACCTCGCTGGTCGCGCGGGCTTCTCGCTCGTTCCAGGAGCCGCCCTTGCTCACGTCAGGTCCGCCAGCTCGATCTCCCGCTCCGTGCCCACCTCCATGTCCCTCGCCACCACACACCCCCTCGCCAACTCGTCCGGTCCGACGATCAGCACTTCGCGAGCGCCCTCTCGACTCGCCGACTTCATCTGCTTCCCGACCCCCTGTTCCCGGAGCGCATACGAGACACTGTGGCCCTTGTCGCGGAGCGCGTGCGCCACGCGGAGCGCCTCGCTCCGCAAGTCCCAGGAGACAGTGACGATAAAGTAGTCGAGCGTCGATGCGAACTCCGGGACCAGCTTGCGCTCTGCGAGCAGCTCCCCGAGCACGACGTCACCCATGCCGAAACCCACGGCCGGCAGGGGCTCTCCCCCTACGAGCTCGAGCAGGCGGTCGTAGCGGCCCCCGCCGCAGATCGCCCGCAGCTCGCCCTTCCGATCGAAGAGCTCGAAGACGATGCCCGTGTAGTAGGCGAGCCCGCGCACGATGGTCAGGTCGATCTCGACGAAGTCGCCCAGGCCCATGGCTCCGAGTGCGTCGACGTAGTCGCGCAGGCTCTGCACGTCCGCGCCGCTCTCGCTCGAGCCCACGAGGTCCTCCAGCGAGGCGAGCGTCGCCGATGAGACGGTTTCGAGGACGTGACCGGCGGCGGCGGCATCGAGTCCGGTGCCGGTTGCGAGCGCTTCCTCGGCCTTGTCGCGCGGCATGCGTTCGAGCTTGTCGATGACGGCGAACGCCGCCGGCTGCGCGTCCTCCGCCACACCCAGCGTGGCCAGAAGCCCTCGCAGCACGCGGCGGTCTGACACCCGGGCCCGGAAGTCGCTGGCCCCGAGCCCGAATTCCCGCAGCCCGTCGATCGCGACAGCGAGCACCTCGGCGTCGGCCGCGACGCCCTCCTCACCGACCAGATCCACGTTCCACTGGAAGTGCTCACGCAGCCGCCCTCGCTGCTGCCGCTCGTAACGGAAGAGTTGAGGCATGGAGAACCACCGGATCGGCTTGCTCATGCTTCGGCTGCGGTCCCCGAGGATGCGCGCGAGGGACGGCGTCATCTCGGGGCGGAGCGTGACCTCGCGGTCGCCCTTGTCCGTGAACGCGTACAGTTGATCGACGATCTCTTCGCCGCTCTTCTCCACGTAGAGGTCGAGCGACTCGAGCGGCGGGCCGTCGTACTCCAGAAAGCCGTAGCGCCGGGAGACCCGGCGCCACGCTTCCATGATGTGCGATCGGAGTGCGAGGTCCTCCGGCGGGAAATCCCTGAAGCCGGGAAGCCTCGCGAAGCTCGAGGTAGACATTGAGGCGCGGAATCTAGTGTTCCCGCGGGGACATCGGGTAGGCGCGGAACGAGAAGCGCTGCCCGCACCCAACACGCTGCGCCAGGAGCGAGTCGCAAAGCCGTGCCGTCTGGCCTTGGGCGCTCCCACTCGCTCTAGTCGACGGCCGAAACCCCCAGTCGGCGCATGGCGCCTCCCACGGTGTGCACCGACCCCGTGACGACGACGGTGCCCTTCCCAGCGAGTCGGGTAGCTGTCTCGAGCGCGACGCCGAAGTCCTCTTCCGCCGTCACGCTGGCGCGTCGCCCGCCCTTCCCAGTGGCATCCATCGCAGCGCGGGCCACCTCCTTTCCGACCTCGGCCACTTCCCAGCGCCGCTCGGGTGGCGCCGTTGGCGGCTGGGTGAGCACCACGTGCTGGCAGCGCTCCAGGAGCGGCGGCATCATGCCACGCCAGTCCTTGTCGCGAAGAATGCCGATCAGCGCGACGACGGGCCTGGGCACGTCCAGGCGGTCGAGCGTGTCCGCCAGGGAGGCCACGCCGGCCGGATTGTGGGCCACGTCCAGGAGCCAGGTGCGTCCGTCCAACGTCACGAGCTGATCCCTCCCCCGGTGCCGCGTCCCCGCAACGCCCTCGAGCAGGGCGTTCCGCCCAGGCCTGAGCTCCTCACCCAGCCGGTCGCACATGGCCACGGCGAGCGCGGCGTTGGCGGCCTGATGTCCGCCCACCAGTGGGGTAACCACTTCGAGCTCGCCCCACGATGACGTCGTCAAGCGAAACGTCGTGCCCTCCTTTCGGACCGCGACGTCCGAGAGCGCCCCAGGCCGCACCACCGTCATGGGAGCCTGCATGCGCTCTGCGATGCTTCCGAACAGCGAGAGTACCTCCGGATCGTGCTCGGTGGTCACGAAGGGCACGTCGGGCTTGATGATGCCCGCCTTCTCGTGCGCGATTTCCAGCAGCGTGTCCCCCAGGTAGTCCGCGTGATCCATCGCGACGTTCGTCACCGCGCTGACCTCCGGGGTGACGACGTTCGTGGCGTCGAGGCGACCCCCCAGACCGACCTCGAGGGCGGCGACCTCGACCCCCTCCCGCGCGAACGCGTGGAAGGCCAGCAGCGTGACCGCCTCGAAGAAGGTCAAATCGCTCGCGGTCACCACATCACGGATCTCGGCCGCGTAGAGCCTGAGGGCACCCTCTGAAAGCGGGCGTCCGTCGACGAGGATGCGCTCGTCAAAAGCGATCAGGTGGGGCGAGCGATAGCACCCGCTCCGGCGCCCGGAAGCGCTCATGATGGATGCCAGCGTCGCGGTCACGGATCCCTTGCCGTTCGTGCCGCCGACGTGCAGCGACGCGTATCGCGTGTGTGGATCGTCGAGCCGCGCCAGGGCCCGCTCGCTTCGCTCGAGCTCCCACTCCACCGAAGTCGCCAGAGCCGGAAACAGCTCGTACAGGAGGGGGTCCTCGAAAGGCCGGTCGAGGCGATCGGGCGTGTGCGGAGCGTCCTTCAGATGGGCCTCGGCGGCGAAGTCGGCTAGTCGCTCCAGCCGACGTACTGGTGCCGCAGGACGCGCGCGATGGTCTCCTTCAGCTCACGGCGGTCGACGACGCAGTCGACCATCCCGTGATCGCGCACGAACTCGGCGCGCTGGAAGCCCTTGGGCAGCTCCTGCTTGATGGTCTCCTCGATCACGCGAGGCCCGGCGAAGCCGATGAGCGCGCCCGGCTCCGCGATATTGACGTCCCCCAGCATCGCAAAGGACGCCGTCACGCCACCGGTGGTGGGGTGGGTAAGCAGAGAAACGAAGGGAATTCCCGCGTCGTGGAGTCGTGCGAGCACGGCGGACGTCTTCGCCATCTGCATCAGCGAGTAGATCCCCTCCTGCATGCGCGCCCCCCCGGACGCGCTGACGACGATGAGCGGCTGCTCCGCCTTCAGGGCCGCCCGCCCGGCGCGCGCGATCTTTTCGCCCACCACCGATCCCATCGACCCGCCGATGAACCCGAAGTCCATGACCGCGATGATCACGGGGATGCCGTCGAGCTCGCCTTTCCCCGAGATGACCGCCTCGGTCTTGCCCTTGGCCTCCGCGGCCGCGATGCGCTCCGTGTAGGGCTTCAGGTCCTCGAAGTCGAGCGGGTTGGCGGCTCGAAGGCCGGCGTCGAACTCCTCGAACGTCCCGCTATCGAGCAAGAAGCTGAGGTACGCCTCCGCGGAGATCCGAAGGTGGTGCCCGCAGTTCGGACACACGTTCAGGTTCTGGGCGAGACGCTCGCGGTAGAGGATCTCCCCGCACCCCTGGCATTTGTCGAACACATCGGTCGGGACGTCCCGCCGATCCTGCGCCGTAAGGGGCTTCTTGTCCTTTCGGAACCAGGCCATGCGGCTCCTGGCGTTGGTGACTGCTACGGTTCGTGGGCAACCCGCACAGCGATCGCGACCGCGACCCACGACATGAAGAGGAACGTCCCGCCGTAGCTCACGAATGGGAGCGGGATCCCGGTAATCGGCACCAGACCGACGGTCATGCCGACGTTCACGAAGACGTGAACGAGCCAAGCTCCGAAGATACCGAGCAGCACCAGGCCGGCAAAGGGATCGGAGGAGCGCTCCGCGAGCTGCACCAGCCGCCAGAGAATGAAGGCGAACGTCGTGATGGCGAGCGCCGTGCCGATGAATCCGAGCTCCTCGCCCACCACGCTGAAGATGAAGTCCGTGTGCTGCTCGGGTAGGAAGTCGTACAGCTTCTGCGGCCCCTCCAGAAACCCCTGACCCGTGAGCCCCCCACTTCCTACGGCCACTTTCGACTGGATGACCTGGTAGCCCGCACCGCGCGGGTCCACCTCGGGGTCGAGAAAGACCAATATCCGATTTCGCTGGTAGCCCTGAAGCGAGTTCCAAAGCGGCCGTGCGATGGACGCAGAAGCGAAGTTGGCCAGAACCAGCGCGACGGACTCGTACAGGTACAGTCGGAACCGGTAGAGGTACAGGAAGAGCCCGATGGACACGATATAGATCGACCACACCGTCGTGTCGTAGGACAGGAAGAGGCCGAGGACGGGGCTCGCGACCAGGGCCAGCAAAGCCATGGGAGCGCCAGCCCAGTACAGCATCGCGAAGAGAATGCCGACGAAGGCCATGCCCGTGCCCAGATCGGGCTGGAGCATCACCAGCGCGAGCGGCAGGCCGACCAGCGCGGCCGGAGCGGTCAGGTCTTTGAGCGACGAGAGGGGGGTCTCGCGCTGCGACAGGAGGCGAGCCACGACCAGGATCGTCGCGAGCTTCGCGATCTCCGACGGCTGGAAGCCGATGGGTCCGAGGTCGATCCAGCTCCGCACCCCGGCGGCCGTGCCGCGGCCTGTGCCGATAACCAGCGTGATGGCCAGAAGAACCACGCTCACCACGTACGATGGCACCGCGACCCACTCGATCCAGCGCATAGGAACGCGCGCGATCACGGAGAAGGCCAGCAGGGCCAGCGCGAACCATTGCAGCTGTCGGAGCCAGGCCCCCTCCGTGACCGCATTGGGCACGTACACGAAGCCGGCCGAGTAGATCATGGCGATGCCGAAAACGGTGAGTCCGCCGATGGCCACGACGAGCTTCGGGTCCATCGACCACCGGTCGAACAGGCGGATCATCGCGGCAGTCCCAAGCTGATGGCCGGTCCTTCGATCGTGGCCTCGCTGGGGAACGGGTCGACCCGCAGCGGCGGCGGGGGCAGGCGCCGCGGCGGATATCGCTCGGTATACCAGGGCATGCGTCGACCGGCACGGACATGGTCGGTGTACGTCTGCACCGTATCGGTCGGGATGCCGTACTTCCTTCGTAGGTAGAAGTCGGCCGTCTTGGACATGATCGGCGCGGCCATGCTCGACCCGCTCGCACCGTGCTCGACGATCACCGCCACCACGATCTCGGGATCGCCACCCCACGGACCGGCCATACCCGCGAACCAGGCGTCGTCTTCCGCGAGCCCCTGGAGGCTCAGGGGGTTCTGGCCGGTTCCCGTCTTGCCCAGGACCTCCCAGTGCTCCAGAGCGGTTCCGTAGTGTGCCGTGCCCCCCGGAGAGGTGACCATGCGCAGCCCCTCACGCAGCGATGCCAGGTGCTCCTGAGCCAGATTCAGGCTCCAGCCTTCCATCAGGTCGGCTGCCCGTGCGATGGCCGGTGCGGGCGCGGACCCGTCCCCCGCCAAGGCGACGTAGAACTGGGCGATCTTGAGCGGCGTCTGGTTGTTCGGCCCCTGGCCGATGGCGAGGTTGAGCACCTCCCCCTCGCGTGGGTCGTAGCGGAGGACGGGGTTCGGGTTCTCCGACCACCACGTACGGTCCGCCGGGAAGATGCCCTCCTCTTCCTGCGGGAGGTCGATTCCGCAGCTGCGACTGAAGCCGATGTCCGTCGCGCGCCGCAACATGTTGTCGAGGCCGACGCGCTCGCCGAGCTGGTAGAAGTACACGTCGCACGAGTTGCCGATGGCCTCGGCCAGGTTGTTGTGGCCATGGCCTCCCGCATCGTGACACCTCCACACGCGGTTCCCGAACCGGTACGTGCCCGTGCAGGGGACCTCCATATACTCGTCCGGCGTGACGACTCCGAGATCCAGCGCGATGGCCGCAGCCGCCAGCTTCCAGGTCGACGCAGGAGCATAGAGGCCGAGCACGGCCCGATTGAAGAACGGGTCACCGGCATCCGCAGACAGGGAGTCGAACAGCGCCTGCTCGATACCGCCGACGAAGGCGTTCGGGTCGTAGGTCGGAGCCGAGTAGAGCGCCAGCACACTGCCATCCGCCGGGTCGAGTGCTACCACGGCCCCGGACATGGTGTCGGGGAAGATGCTGTGGATCCACTCCTGCAACTCCATGTCCAGGTTCAGCTGCAGATCCTGACCCCCCTCGCCCTCGTCGAGCTCGAAGCCGGCGAAGTCGCCGACGATCCGTCCTCTGGCGTCGAACTCGACGTACCTGAGGCCCTGCCGGCCCTGGAGCACCCCCTCGTACTCGGCCTCGATGCCGGTCTTGCCGACGATCATGCCCT
Organism: Gemmatimonadota bacterium; assembly: GCA_024638325.1. Lineage (GTDB taxonomy): Bacteria > Gemmatimonadota > Gemmatimonadetes > Longimicrobiales > Gaopeijiaceae > UBA2982. The sequence goes on from JAHEKM010000021.1 coordinate 6,544, forward strand.
GCTCGTACCGCTCGTCGGCGAACGAGGGTGATTCGAGCTCTTCGGCGGTGACCTCGCCGACGTAGCCGAGGACGTGTGCCGCGGCCTCGCCTGCCAGGTACCTGCGTCGGGGACGCATCTCCACGTGGATGCCGGGGAACTCGGCTCTTCGCTCCTCGAGCACCGAGTAGACTTCGAAGTCGGCGTCGGCGTCGACGACGACCTCGCGGCCGTAACGGGTCATGGTCTCGAGAATGCGGTTGACCCGGTTCGGTGAGAGGTCGACGTACTGCGACATCTGGTCCAGGGTAGCGCGCGCCGAGTCACTCGACTGCGGGAGAAGCGTGATCTGGTACCCTGGCACGTTGTCGGCCAGGATGCGCCCGTTGCGGTCGTAGATCACGCCCCTGGGCGTGGGGATGGGCAGCTGTCGGATCCGATTCGCATTGGCCCGGAGCTCCCATTGGTTCGACCGGAGCACCTGGATCCGAAAGAACGAGAACACGAGCGCACCCATCATGGCGGCCAACACGATGTACGCGCCCACGGCGCGGCGTTGTCTCTCGTGCGGGAGGTGGATGCTCATGATTCGGCCGTCAGCCGAACTGCGAACGTGAGCCCGAGCCCGATCGCCGCGACGTATACTGCGGCGATACCGCCCTGAACGAGCACCTGCTCCGAAAACGGCTGTCGAAGCTCGTCGCCGACGAGGACCCAGTGCCCGAAATCCCGCGCCAGCTTTCCGAGGAAGAGGTACGAGACCACGAACAGCCGCGAGTCACCCACGAACAGATCTCTCGTGAGCGCGCCCAGAATCCCGACCATGGTCATCGCTACCGTGTTCGCGCCGAATGCCAGCACACTGAGTGAATCCTCCAGCAGACCCAGGACGAGGCCGGCCCCGGCCGCGCTTCCCACCCCGACCTCTCGCGCCATGAGGAGCAGCGCGATGGTCAGCAGGTCCGGAGCGGCGCGTCCGATCCCGAGCCCCACGTGCAGGACAAAGTGGAGCACGGAGAGGATACCGACCAGGACCCATATGACCGGTCGTTTGGACATCGTCAGCGGTCGGGGCCTACCAGCGGCAACCCGGTACGACCTCCGAGCGAGTCGGAGGCGAGCGGGTCGGTCGCCCACATCTCGGCGACGTCCTCCGGGGCCCCGCTCACGGCGACCAGGACGTGCGTCACAGAAGCGGGCTGCACGGACGGCCTCAACCAGTAGCTCTTTCGCCACGTCCCCTGGACGTCGGCAGTCTCGTCGACGTAGCCGATGGGGATCCCGCGGGGAATGACCCCCACTCCGCTGGTCAGCACCAGCGCACCGAGTGGCAGGTTCTCGTAGAAGGCCGTTCCGTTGAGCACCAGGAGGTCATCCTCGCCGGTCACGCCCCTGGCGTTCTCGACCATGCCGTATGCCGAGCCGTCCTCGAGCATAGCGCTGGCGCGGAAATCGGGGTGACTCCAGTCCATCCCGACGGCGGTCCGCTCGCGAACTTCCCTAATGACGCCGACGAGCCCCTCGGCGCTGACCACGGGCGAGTAGACCTGAACCCCATCGGCCGCTCCCACGTCCACGATGAACATCCGTTCCGAGCCAGGCGTGCCCGGCCGGATCACCGTGGCGGGCAGGTAGTCCGGCCTCGCCCGCTCGGCGAGACCGAGTAGGTCGCGCAGCGCGCGGTTCTCGGACGACAGCGCGGATTGCGTCGAGAGCACCGCGGTCAGGGAATCGAGCTGCGTCTGGAGCGCGTCGATCTGGCCGGCCCGCATGCGCGCTTGCGCCAGAGTCTCCTGGGTCCAGATGAAGGGCCGCAGCACGCTGGACTGCACCGCCCCTGCAATCTGTTGCTCGGCCTCGGGGCCGAGGTAGAGCGTAACCACAGCCAGCAGCGCGAGGCCCACCGCGAGGGGGACCTGTCGGCGAGAGCCCGTTGGCTCCGGCTCAGGCGCGTAGGCCACCACGGTCGGTCCTCAGCAGCCCACTACTGGACCAGGACCGTGCGGTATTTCAAGAAGTCGTCGAGAATCCGCCCGGCCCCCCGCACGACACACGTGAGGGGCTCTTCGTCCACGTGGATCGGCAAGTTCGTCTCGTGCTGGAGCAGCCGGTCGAGTCCGCGGATGAGCGCACCGCCACCTGTCATGACGATTCCCCGGTCCACGATGTCGGACGAGAGCTCGGGGGGTGTGATCTCGAGTGCTCTCCGGACGGCCTCCACGATGGCCTGGATCGGCTCCTGAATGCACTCGCGGACCTCCTGAGAGTGCACGGTGACCGTCTTGGGAATGCCGGACACGAGGTCGCGGCCCTTCACCTCCATCTCGCGCTCTTCACCGAAGTCGAAGGCCGATCCGATCTGGACCTTGATGGCCTCGGCGGTCGGCTCACCGATGAGGAGGTTGTAGTTCTTTCGCAGGAACGTGACGATCGCGAGATCGAGCTCGTCACCGCCGACGCGAATCGACGTGTTCGAGACGATGCCGGACAGCGCGATGACGGCGATCTCGGTCGTGCCGCCCCCGATGTCGATGACCATGTTGCCGGTCGGGGTCTCGACCGGAAGTCCCACGCCGATGGCCGCGGCCATGGGCTCGTCGACCATGTAGACGCTCTTGGCCCCGGCCGACATGGCGGAGGAGCGAACGGCTCGGCGCTCGAGCTCAGTGATGCCCGACGGGACACCCACGACGACCTTCGGCTTGATGCGGAAGATGCGCTTGGCGGTCACCTGCTTGAGGAAGTGACGGAGCATCATCTCGGTCACGTCCACATCGGCGATGACGCCGTCTTTGAGGGGTCGGATCGCCTCGATCCCCTCGGGCGTGCGGCCGAGCATTCTCTTCGCCTCGAGGCCGATGCCCATGATGCGCCGGCTCCCCTTCTCCACCGCAACGACGGACGGCTCGTTCAAAACGATGCCTTCACCCTTCACGTAAATGAGGGTGTTCGCCGTCCCCAAGTCGACGGCGATGTCGTTCACAGGGACGAGTCGCCCCGAGTTGAGCCAGTTACTGAATACGTTCAGCACGGTGTGTGGAGTTTGCGGGGCGGTTCGGCCATGAACATACGTTTACCAGAGACCCGATGCCAGCATTCCGCTTACACTTACGGAATTCTCCACAAGTCGACGCATCATTCGGTTCCGGTGCTCCCGAAGCCCCCGTCGCCACGGGTCGTCTGTGACAACTCCTCGGCCAGGAGAACCTCGGGCGTCTCGAAGCGGGCGAACACGAGCTGGGCGATGCGTTCGCCGCGCTCGATGGTCACCGGCTCGGAGCCCGTGTTCTGCATGATGACCCTCAGTTCGCCCCTGTAGTCCGGGTCGATGGTGCCGGGGCTGTTCGGAAGCGTGATGCCGTGCTTCAGGGCCAGCCCGGAGCGCGGGCGCACCTGACATTCGACGCCCACCGGAAGCTCCATCGTCAGGCCTGTGCCCACGAGCCGGATTTCACCGGGTTCGAGCGTCACTGCCTCCTCGGCAGACCGGATGTCGTACCCAGCCGCGTGCTCCGTCGCACGCCCGGGCAGCGGCAGGTCGGGATTGCTCGGAAGTCGGGAGAAGCGCACCTCCATGCTCATGCGAGCTTGGGTCCGACCGCCACGTCCTTCACGCTCGTGTAGCCGAGACCGAACGCGTCGGCCACGGCCGTGTGCGTCACGTGACCGGACGCGACGTTGACGCCGAGCTCCAGAGCCGGGTTCTCGAGGCAGGCTCGCTTCCATCCCTTGGTAGCCAGCGCGAGCTGGTACGGCAGCGTGGCGTTGGTCAGCGCGAACGTGCTCGTGCGGGGCACGCCCCCCGGCATGTTGGCGACCCCGTAGTGCATGACACCGTCCACCGTGTACACCGGGTCCTGATGCGTAGTCGGCTTGATGGTCTCGACACACCCACCCTGGTCGACCGCCACGTCCACGATCACTGTGCCGGCGCGCATGAGCGACAGGTCGTCCTCTGTGATCAGCTTGGGGGCCTTGGCTCCCGTCACGAGCACGGCACCGATGATGACGTCTGCGTCGCGCACCTGCTGACGAATCGCCTGACGCGTGCTGAACAGCGTGTGGACGTTGGCGGGCATGACGTCGTCCAGGTACCGGAGCCGCGGCAGGTCGATGTCCATGATGCACACGCGTGCGCCGAGCCCGGCGGCCACCTTGGCTGCGTTGGTGCCGACGACACCCCCGCCGAGTATGAGCACCTTGCCCGGGAGCACACCCGGCACCCCACCCAGGAGCACCCCGAGGCCGCCCTGGGGCCTTTCGAGGTACTTCGCGCCCTCCTGAACGGCCATGCGGCCCGCGATCTCGCTCATCGGCGTCAGAAGCGGTAGCTCACCGCTCGACAGCTCGACCGTCTCGTACGCGATGGCGACCGCGCCCGAGTCGATCACCGCACGTGTCAGGGCCTCCGAGGCCGCGAAGTGGAAGTAGGTGAAGACGACCTGGCCCGGCTTCATACGCGGCCACTCGGACTCGATCGGTTCCTTCACCTTCGTGATCATGTCGGCTCCGGCCCAGACGCCCTCTGCGCCGTCGACGATCTCGGCGCCCACGACCTCGTAGGACTCGTCGGTGAAACCGCTGCCGAAGCCGGCTTCCGCCTCGACGAGCACGCGGTGTCCCCCGGCAACGAGCATCTCTGCGCCCGCCGGAGTGAGCGCCACACGATACTCGTCCGCTTTGATCTCCTTGGGTACGCCGATGACCATGCCGGTTCCTCCGGTCAGCTCGGCCCGAGCCAGAGCTCGAGTTGCCGATCAGGGTTGAAGTACTTCTCGGCCACACGGCGCACGTCCTCGACCGTCACGGCGTCGACGCGCTCTAGGAGTCCGTCCAAGCCGAGGAACGGCTCTTCGTGTAGGGCGAAGGATGCCAACCGGTGCAACCTCGCGCCGGTGGACTCCAGCGAGATCATCACCTGACCCTTCACCTGGCGCTTGATCTGCTCGAGCTCGTCCTCCGGAAGTCCCTCGGACGCGACCCGCCCGAGCTCGTGACGAACGGCCCGGGCCGCCGTGTCGGCCGTGGCGGGCCGAGTCCCCAGGTAGACGCCCGACAGGCCGGACACCCCGTAGAAGGACTGGTACGTGTAGACCGCGTAGCACAGTCCCAGCTCCTCCCTGACCTTTTGGAAGAGGCGAGAGCTCATGCCCGAACCCATCGCCGCGGAGAGCAGGATCAGCGCGTATCGGTCGGGATGCGAGTGACCCGGTATGTCGGTGCCGAATACGATGTGCGTCTGCGCGGAGTCCCTCGACTGCCGCTCGAGGCCCGAGCGCGTCGTAGGTGTGGAGGCCGCGGGGCCCGCCTTCGCGCCAGGCGGCACGTCGGCGAACAGCTCCGCGACCCGGCCTGCGAAGTCGTCGTGCTCCAGATTGCCAGCACCGGCCACCACGAGGTTCGCTGCGGTATAGGTGTCTTCTCGCAGCCTCCGCAATCTATCCGCCGTAAGACCCCCAACCGTTTCCTTGCTCCCGAGTATGGAGCGCCCGTAGGGGTGGCCGTTCCAAAGACGCTCGCAATGGAGCTCGAAGACCAGGTCGTCGGGTGTGTCTTCGACCTGCGCGATCTCCTCCAGAACGACCTCGCGCTCCAGCGTCAGGTCGGCCTCGAGCAGGCGTGGCGCTGTGACGAGGTCGGACAGTACGTCCAACGCCTCGGGCACATGCTCGTCGAGCACCCGTGCCTGATAGCTCGTGTGCTCGCGACTGGTGTACGCGTCGAGCGAGCCGCCCAGGCCCTCGAGCGCAACGGCGATCTCCACCGCGCTGCGGCGCTCCGTGCCCTTGAACACCATGTGCTCGAGCATGTGGCTCACCCCCGCGTCCTCCGCGGACTCGTGCACAGAGCCCTGCCGGATCCACACGCCCACCGCGGCCGAGCGCACGCCTGGAATGCGCTCGGTGAGGACCTCGAGGCCGTTGTCCAGCCTCGAGCGTGACATGGCCTCGAGGTCCCCCGCCGCTCGAATCATCGAACCCTCTCGAGTCTCAGCCTTCGGCGCCGTCCTGCGAGACGCCTGCCTCTTCGGCGAGCGCAGCCTTCCGGGACAACCGGAGCCGGCCCTTCTCGTCGATGGAGAGCAACTTGACCTTGGTGATGTCGCCCTTCTTCAGGACATCCTCGGTCTTCTCCGTGCGACCGTCCTGCAGCTCGGAGATGTGACAGAGCCCCTCCGTACCGGGCATGATCTCGATGAAGGCGCCGAAGGTCGTCGTGTTCTTGACCGGACCCTCGTAGATGCGACCCACCTCGGGATCGGCGACAATCGCCTCGATCATCTCTCGGGCACGGGCGCCGGCCTCGCCGGACACCGCCGCGATCTTCACGAGACCCGAGTCGTCGATGTCGATGGACGCACCCGATTCGTCCTGGATTGCACGAATCGTCTTGCCCTTCGGCCCAATGATCTCGCCGATCTTCTCGGGGTTGATCTGGATGGACACGATACGCGGCGCGAACTCGGACAGCTCGTGGCGAGGCTCGGCCAACGCCTGGTCCATGTGGTCCAGGATGTGCATGCGGCCCTTGTGCGCCCTCTCTAGCGCCTCCTTCAGGATCGGGACCGTGAGGCCCTGGATCTTGATGTCCATCTGAATGGACGTCACGCCGGTCCGTGTGCCCGCGACCTTGAAGTCCATGTCCCCGAGCGCGTCCTCGAGCCCGAGGATGTCGGTCAGGATCGCGATCTCGTCGCCTTCTTTGATGAGCCCCATGGCCACACCGGCGACCGGCGACTTGATCGGTACCCCCGCATCCATGAGCGCAAGCGAGGAGCCGCACACGGTCGCCATCGACGACGAGCCGTTCGACTCGAGGATGTCGGACACGATGCGGATGGTGTAGGGGAAGTCGTCATAGGCCGGCAGCAGCGGCTGCACCGCGCGCTCGGCGAGATTCCCATGTCCGACCTCGCGACGTGACGTGCCCCGATACGGGCGCGCCTCCCCGACCGAGAACGGCGGGAAGTTGTAGTGGAGCATGAACGACTTGGTCACTTCCTCCCGAGAGTCGATCGAGTCGATGCGCTGCTCGTCACGAGCCGTGCCCAGCGTGACGACGGCGAGCGCCTGCGTCTGCCCTCGCGTGAAGAGCGCGGATCCGTGCGTCCTCGGCAGGACCCCGACCTCAGAGGTGATCGGACGGATCTCGTCCAGGCCGCGACCGTCGGCGCGCTCGCCCTTGTCGAGAATCTGGCGGCGCATGGTCTTCTTCTCGATGGAGCGAAGAATCTCACCGATGTCCTTCTCGTGGTCGGCGTACTCCTCGTCCTCGTCGACGAGCGTCCCGACGACGTCCTCGGTGACCGTGGCCATCGCCTGGTTGCGCTCCTGCTTGTCTCCCAGGTTGAGAGCCTCGGCGACTTTGGCGCTGGCGATGCCCTCGACCTTGGCCTTGAGGTCCCGATCGGGCTCGATCGGCGTCCACTCCATGTCCGGTATATTGTGGCTGCCAATGAGCTCGACCTGCAGTGCGCACAGCTCCTTGATCGCCTCGTGGGCAACCTCGAGCGCCTCGAGGATCTCGTTCTCCGGTACCTCGATCGCCGCGCCCTCGACCATGGTGATGGCATCGGCCGAACCGGCCACGACCATGTCCACGTCCGAGTACTCGAGCTGCTGGAAGGTCGGGTTGATCAGCCAAGTGTCCTTGATCCGCCCGACGCGCACGGAAGCAACCGGCGTATTGAACGGCACCTTGGACATGTTCAGCGCGACCGACGCGCCGATGAGCGCGATGACGTCCGCGTCGTTCTCCTGGTCGGCCGACAGGATGAAGCACGCGACCTGGGTCTCGTACATGAAGCCTTCCGGAAAGAGCGGCCGAATGGGCCGGTCGATCTGGCGGGCGGAGAGGATTTCCTTCTCGCCCGGCCGGCCCTCTCGCTTGAAGAAGCCGCCGGGGATCTTGCCCGCGGCGTAGCTCTTCTCGCGGTACTCGATCGTCAGGGGGAAGAAGGGGAGGTGGGTGGGCCTGTCCTGCACCGTTACGGCACAGAGGACGACCGTGTCACCGTACTGCACCAGGCAGGAACCCTGCGCGAGTTTGGCCATGCGGCCAACCTCGAGCGACAGGGTTCGCCCAGCGAACTGACGCTCCAATCTCTGGATCATTCTCTTCTACTCACTTCGGTTTCGGCCGGCATCGTGCCGGCCAGGAATTGTGTGCCGAAGCGTCGTAGTTCCGAGGAGAGAGCGACCGCCGCCCGGGGCACGGTCGGCCGCGCACTGGCGCGGGGTCACGTGGAGCCCTTGGTGTACCCATGTGACACCCGAGTCTGCTCGGGGCGCGTGGGCTGCAGCGAAAGTTGTAGGCCGTCTCCCGCCGGGGCGTACGAACGCCTTCGGCCGAACGGTGCCGGAGGCCGCCCGAAAGCGGCGGGACCGGACTTGAATGCGACTTGTGGCTCGTGCCAAGCAGGTCGCTAGTGCCTGAGTCCGAGATCGGCGATGAGCTCGCGATACCGCTCTACGTCGGTCCGCTTCAGATACTCCAGCAGTCGACGCCGGCGCCCAACCATCTTGAGCAGACCGCGGCGGCTGTGGTGGTCCTTCTTGTGAGCATCGAAGTGGGCCCGGAGGTCGTTGATGCGGGCCGTGAGGATCGCCACCTGAACAGGGGCGCTTCCACGATCGCTGTCGTGGAGCTGGTGCTTCTTGATGATGTCGTCTTTGATGATCGCCATGTCGGCGTTGGGCCTCCGCGAGAGTCAGTCGCTGCAAGGGAAGCGAGGTTCTTAGCCCAAAAGTCTAGATAATCGGGAGGTTGGCGTCTATGGCCGAGCGCGCGGCATCGACATCCTCCCGGATCTGGTCGACGAGGGCCTCCACCGTGGTGAACGGCTTGATCGCCCGGAGGTGCTGTACGAAATCCACGCGCACCTCCGTGCCGTAGATGTCGCGGTCGAAGTCGAGGATGTGCAACTCGATGGTCGGGGGTGACCCCTTGAATGTCGGCCGCGGACCTAGGTGGAGGGCCCCCATGTAGGTGCCACCGGACAGGACCGCCCGCACCGCGTAGATGCCCTGCGGCGGAATCAGCTTGTCTCGCTCGGCGACTCTCAGGTTGGCCGTCGGGAAGCCGAGGCCCCGACCGCGACCGTCACCCCGCACCACGATGCCCCGCACGGAGTAGGGTCGCCCGAGGCAGTCGCGCGCCTCGGACATGTCGGCGGATGCGATCGCCCGGCGCACACGCGAGGACGAGACGGCGCCGGCTCCCGCCTGCACCGGCGGTACCACGTCCACCGCGAAGCCCAGCTCCGCGCCGATGCTGGTCAGAGTGTCGGGATCCCCGGAGCGGTCGCGCCCGAAGCCGTGATCGTACCCGATGACCAGCTCCTCGACCCCCAACCGAGCCAGCAGAATCTCCTCGACGAACCGCCTCGGCTCGTATCGTGAGAGCGCCTGCGTGAAAGACAGGAAGACCGCGTAGTCGAGCCCACTCTCGGCGAGGATCTCCTTCTTCTCGACGGGCGTCGTCAACAGCAGCGGTGCATGCTCCGGTCGGACGATGCGGAGCGGGTGCGGGTCGAACGTCACCAGCACGCTGCGTCGCCCCGTTTCGGCCGCTCGCCGACTGATCTCCTGCAACACGCTCCAGTGTCCGAGGTGAACGCCGTCGAACATGCCGACCGTGGCCACGGTCCCCCGGTCCCCGGGGATACCGGGAGGAAACGCCCACTTCACGGAGTCGCTCACGCCGCGAAGACCTTGCGAGGGCGCAGAACGCCGTCGGCCGCCTCGCCGATGGCGAGCAGCGTGCCCCCGTGGGCGACGGCGAGGGGCACAGCCTCCGAGAGGTCTTCTTCGAGGCGGACAGCCTGACCGAGCGCCAGTCGTTCCGCCACCGAATCGTCGACCTCGACGGTCGGGAGGTGGCTCAGGGCCGCGAGTGGCGGGACCGCCCGGTCGGCGACCTTCTCAGGATCACCCAGTTCCTCCGGTGCGAGGCCATCAGCGACGTCCCACGCCCCGATCGAGGTCCGGCGCAGCGACGTCAGGTGGGCGCCCAGGCCGAGCGCTTCGCCGATGTCCCTGGCGAGCGCCCGCACGTACGTCCCGGTCGAGCAGGTCACCCGGAAACCCAGTAGCGGCGGCTCCCATGAGGTCAGCTCCAGCGCGTCGATCCGCACGGCACACGGTTCGAGTGCGACGGCTTCCCCACGGCGCGCAAGGTCGTACGCCCGCTCGCCGTCGATCTTCTTCGCCGAGAACGCCGGAGGCACCTGCTCGATCTCACCCCGGAAGCGCCCCAGCGCGTCCTGGACCTCGTCCTGGTTCAAGTCCCGCCAACCGTCCGACTCCTCCAAGACGGCTCCATCCCGGTCGAGCGTGTCCGTGCGCACGCCGAGGTGGGCGACCGCCTCGTAGGTCTTCGCCAGCTCCGCGAAGTACTCGGCGAGCCTGGTTGCCCTGCCGACGCAGAGGAGAAGCAGGCCGGAAGCGAAGGGGTCGAGGGTTCCCGTGTGTCCCACCCGCCTGACCCCGAGCGCTCGCCGCGCCGCCCCGACCATATCGTGAGACGTTGGGCCCTCGGGCTTGTCCACCGCGAGGAGGAAATCCGCGGGCAGGGCCGTCACGGATCCTCGCCTAGTCGGTCGAGCGAAGCCCCTTCGATCGCGTCCGGCGCGTCCGGGTCCTGCACGACGTCGCCCTCCGCGCCATCCGACGGACTGGCCTCCGGGTCCTCCCCCGTGATCACTTCGGACAGTACCTCTTCGATACGCTGCGCGTGCTCGTAGGAACGGTCGAGCCGAAATCGCAGCTCCGGCACCTTCCGAACCCGGAGCGTGCGTCCGAGAGTCGTGCGCAGGAAGGGGGCGGCCGCGCCCAAGCCCTCGAGCGTGGTGGCGCGTTCGTCCGGCGTGCCCGGCGTGCGCACGTAGACCTTCGCCGACCCGAGGTCCCTCGCCACGTCGACACCCGTCACGGTCACCAGTCCCACGCGGGGATCACGAACATCACGGCGTATCAGCTCGGACAGCTCCCTGCGAAGCTGCTCGTTGAGCCGCGCCAGGCGCTTGCTCAATGGATCTCCCGCCGCACGCCGGAGATGATGGCGCCACCGTGTTGCTCCACGAAGCGGTCGGCCTTGTCGAGCATCGATTCGGCCAGGCGGCCGTCCGACGCGACGAGCGCGATCGTCAACTCCGCCCGCGTGTGGACATCCTGTAGGCCCGTCTCGGCCACGGAGACGTTGAACTTGCTTCGCAGCCGGTCACGCAACGACCGGATCACAGACCGCTTCTCCTTGAGCGAGGCGCATCCTGGAAGGCTCAGCTCCCACGTGAGGGAGGCGACGACCATGTCCGCCTGCCGGCGAGCTCCCTCAGCTCGCGCCGGCCAGGGTGCGCGCGAACTCCTCGACCGTGTAGCACTCGATGAGATCGCCGACCTTCACGTCGTTGAAGTTCGAGATGCCGATGCCGCACTCGAAGCTCTCGCGCACTTCCTTGACGTCGTCCTTGAAGCGCTTGAGCGAGCCGATCTCGCCGTCGTAGACGACGATCCCGTCGCGGATTACGCGCGCCTTGCCCTTCCGGTCGATCCGGCCCTCCGACACGTAGCAACCGGCGATCGTGCCGACCTTGCTGACCTTGAAGACCTCCCTGACCTCGGCCGTGCCCTCGACGCTCTCCCGCTTCTCCGGTGAGAGCATGCCCTCGAGCGCCAAGGTGACCTCGTCGACGGCCTCGTAGATGACGTCGTAGACGTGGATGTCGACGTCGTTCTTCTCGGCTTCCTGGCGGGCGGCCGTCTGGGGTCGTACTCGGAAGCCGATGATGACCGCTCCGGCGGTCTGGGCGAGGAGCACGTCCGACTCGTTGATCGCACCCACGCCTCGGTGGATGATCTCCACCTGGACCTCGTCGGTGCCGAGCTGCTCCAGTGCGTCGGAGAGCGCCTGCACCGAGCCGTCCACGTCGCCCTTGATGACCAGCGGGAGCCGGGAGACCTTGCCGGCCTGCACCAGTGCGCCGAAGTCGCCCAACTTTACGCCGCGCTCACGGATGCGAAGCTGCTTCTCGCGGTCCAGACGCTGGCGGTTCGTCGCGATCTCTGCCGCCTGCACGGCGTCCATGGCCTGGAAGGTGTCTCCAGCCTGTGGCACGCCTCCGGCACCGAGCACCTGCACCGGCGTCGCGGGTCCGGCCTCGTCTACCGCGTGGCCGCGCTCGTCGAGCAGCGCGCGGACGCGACCGTCGTACAGGCCACAGATGAAGGAGTCGCCGACCCGGAGTGTGCCGCGCTGAACCAGTACGGACACGACCGGACCCTTCCCGACGTCCAGCTGAGCCTCGATCACGGTCCCCTGCGCGTCCCGGTCGGGGTTCGCCTTGAGCTCGAGCAACTCCGCCTGTAGCAGGACCTTGTCCAAGAGGTCGTCGATCCCCTGCCCGGTCTTCGCCGACACCTCCGCCACGAGCACGTCACCGCCGAAGTCCTCGACGTTGACGCTGTGCTGGAGCAGCTGCTGCTTCACGCGATTGGGATCGGCCGCCGGCAGATCGACCTTGTTGATGGCTACGACCATCGGCACGCCGGCGTTCTTGGCGTGGCTGATCGCCTCGATGGTCTGAGGCATGACCGAGTCGTCCGCCGCCACCAGCAAGATGACGATGTCGGTGACGTCCGCACCGCGGGCGCGCATCGCGGTGAACGCGGCGTGGCCCGGGGTGTCGAGGAACGTGAGGCCGCGCGCGTCGGGCAGCTCGACGTGGTACGCCCCGATGTGCTGCGTGATGCCGCCCGCCTCGCCGGCGACCACGTTGGTCTTCCGGATCTGGTCCAGGAGCAGCGTCTTGCCGTGGTCCACGTGGCCCATGACGGTGACCACCGGGGACCTGGGCTTGAGGTCCTCTTCGGCATCCTCCTCGATGTCGATCTCGGGCTCCGCTCCGTACTCCTCCTCACGGACGGCCGTGAAGCCGAACTCGTCGAGCAGGAGCTCGATCTGATCGAAATCGAGCCGCTGATTGATGGTCACCAGCAGCCCGAGGTTCTTGAAGGCCGACCCGACGATCTCTGTGGACGGCACGTCCATGAGCTCGGCAAGCTCCGCCACGGTGAGGAACTCGTTGACCCGCACGGTGGTGCGCTCGCGCTCCTCGTCCTCACGCTCCTGCTCTTCCTGTGCCTCCTGTTCCTCGGCCGAGAGCTTCTGTCCCTTGCGCCGGCGCTTCTTGGTGCCGCCCTTCAACTCCGCCATGACGCGCTGGATGTTGGACTGGACCTCGTCTTGGTCCACGCCCGCGCGCTTCTTGCCCTTCTTGCCCTTCTCCTTGCGCTTGCGGCGCCCATCCGGTGTGTAGCCCTCGGCCTGGATACGTACCTGTCCACCTGGGCCCGCGCTCGCCGCGGGAGCCGGAGCAGGCCTACGGATGGTGCGCACCGGACCGTCCGGCGCACCCGCGCGTGCGGGGGCCGGAGTCGGCTTCCCCGGCTCGGCATCGTCGGTCTCGGCTTCGGAGACCGGCTCCTCGACCGGCTCCTCTTCGACCGACTCGTCCCCAGCGACGACCTCGGCGGCGGGCTCCTCGACGAGCTCTTCCTCCTCCGGCTCGGGCTCGGCTTCGTCGTCCGCTGACGCCTCGGACGCGACTTCCTCATCGACCTCGTCGGGCTCCGGCTCTTCGTCGGGCTCGGGCTCGTCGTCCGCCGACACTTCGGACACGATCTCCTCATCGGACTCGCCTTCGACCTCCTCGAGCTCGTCCTCCTCGGGCTCCGGCTTCACGTCCGCCTTGCGACGGCGACGGCGACGCTTGCCGGAGGCCGGCGCGGCCTCTTCCAAAGCGGCTTGAATCGCCTCGGACGGATCCTTGTGACCCGCCCGGCGCTCCCGCTCGACCTTGGCCAGCACCTTGGCCATCTGGCCGTCGGTGATGGTCGCGTCCTCGTCGGCGACGGGAATGCCCATCTGCCGCAAGAGCGCGATCAGTACGTCGGAGGCGACCTTGAGGTCGTCCGCTAGCTCGAAGACCTGCATATGCGTTCCTACCTCTCCACTGCGACCGAGTCGTCCACGAGCAGGTCGCCCAGCTCGGCCACCACTTGCTTGGCGAGCGAGGCGTTCGTCACCGCAACCGCCGCAAGCGGAGCGAGACCGACCGCCGCGCCCAACGTCTCCCGATTCCCCACGCGAGCGCGGGGGATCGAGCGATCTTTCAAGGTTCGTTCAATCTTTTCCAGCTGCACCGGTGACGCGTCACTTGCGAACAACACTACACGGGCCTCGCCGCCCCGCACGGCCTGCCGAACGGCCTCCGTCCCGGGGGCCAGCGCGCCCGCGCGGCGCGCGAGTCCGAGTAGCTGCATCAGATCACTTGTCCGAGTCATCCGACTCGTCCTCCGTCTCGACCGCGACCGCCGCGCCTTCCTCGTCCTCGGAGGCGGCCTCGCCGTCCTCACCCGCTGAGCCGACTGCGTCCGCACCCACCTCACCTTCTTCACCGCCGGCGGTCGGCCCCTCGCCTTCGACCACGGTCAGCTCGTCGATCAGCTGGAGCAACCGGTCCGCGTCTTCTTCACCGATCCCCTCGATACCGAGGAAGTCACGACGCTCCAAATCGATGATCTGCAAGAACGTATCGAAGCCCGCCTGAGACAGGGCTCCAAGTGTCGGCATGGGCAGATCCAGCTCTGACAGCGGGAAGTCGGCCGTCTCGTACTGGTCCTCGGGCGTGCTGGCGAACATGGAGATGTCGGCGCCCTTCTCCATCCACTCGCGGGAGCCGTACAGGTCGATTTGCCAGCCGATGAGCTGGGAGGCCAAGCGCACGTTCTGCCCATTGCGGCCAATCGCCAGCGACAGCTGGTCCTCGTCCACGATGGCCGTGATCACTTGCCGCTCGATGTCGCTCACGACCTTCGACACGCGGGCAGGAGCCAGCGCCCGCCGGGCGAAGACCTCGGTGTCCGGGTGCCAAGGGACGATATCAATACGCTCACCACCCAGCTCCGACACGACCGCCTGCACGCGGGAGCCCTTGAGGCCCACGCACGCACCGACGGGATCGATGGACTCGTCGCGACTGTAGACCGCGATCTTGGTTCGTCCGCCGACTTCGCGTGCGATCTCCCTGATCTCGACGATGCCCTGGAAGATCTCCGGCACCTCGAGCTTGAAGAGCGCGGCAACGAACAGCGGATCGGCGCGAGAGAGAATGAGGCGAGGCCCCTTGGGCGTCTCCTCGACCTTCTTCAGCACCGCCCGGATCGGGTCGCCCTGACGGAACCGCTCGCGCGGATTCTGGTCCTTCCACGGAATGATCGCTTCGGCGTCGCGGGCGCGGTTCAGCATGACGACCAACTTGCCGCGCTCGATCTGCTGCACCTCACCCGAGAGCAGTTCGCCCACCTCGTCGGCGAATTCGTCGCGGATGCGGTCGCGCTCGTTCTCACGCACGCGCTGAACGATGCGCTGCTTCACCGCCATGACCGCGTTGCGTCCGAACTCCTCGAAGGCGACCGGGATCTCCATGACGTCGCCCACCTCGAAGGTGTCGTCGTCCCAGCGGGCCTCCTCGAGCGAGATCTCGGTGGCGGTGTCCTCCACCTCTTCGACGACGCGCCTCAGCACGACGATGTCGAACTCGCCCGTGGTGTCGTCGATGTCGATCTCGGCGCGGACGGTCGGACCATAGATGCGCGCGAGTCCCGCGAGGATGCCGTCCTTTACGAGGTCGGTCATCTCGTCGTCCGAGAGACTCTTTGTAGCTGCGACATCCCTGAAGGCCGCAACGATCTGTGCCGCATTCGCCATCGCTATATCCTCACTGACCGCACTTCGTCGTCACTTCCACTCGAAGACCAGGTTGACTCGCCGGATCTGCGATCTCGGCACGTCGACCTCGTCACCCTCCGAAAGGCGCAGCGTTACCGCTTCCGCCTCCGATCCCACGTCCCGGAGCCCCAAGAGCTCCCCCTCCAGGCGCGTCGACCGGCCCGCGAGGACCTCGTGGCCGACCACCGCCACGCGTTCCCCCCGAAACCGGTCGAAGTCCTGCGGCCGCACCAGGGGCCGATCGACTCCTGGTGACGACACTTCCAGCACGTACCTCTGCGACAGGGCCTCGTGGGCGTCGAGCCACGGTTCCAGCGCTCTGCTCACCGTGGCGCACTCGTCCACCGTCACCCCGCTTCCCGGTTTCGAGTCCGGCCGATCGATCCGAAGCTTGAGCAAAGGCCTCTGGCCGCTGCCGCCCCATCGGACGTCCACGAGCTCGTATCCGAGGCCTGCTACTCGGTCGTCCAACTCGTTCTCGATCTCCGGTACCACCCGCATAACCGGGCCTCCATACAACATTCAGGGGTGCGCCACCGCGGTGACGGACCCCGGACCACACCGAACAAAAAAGCGGGGGCGAACCGCTCCCCCACTTCGAAAAGACGCCGCGCAGACTGCGGCCTTTCAACGACCCAGGAATATAGGCGACGCCCCGGGCGCGCTCAAGGTACGCTCCCGGGGCGTCGAAAAAGGCTCTACAAAGGCCTTTAGGGGTTCTCTTCGTCCCCCGAGCCTTCGCCGTCGGCACCGAGCCGGGCTTCCAGACCCGCCACACGCGCACTCAGCGCGTCCACCGCGGCTTGGAGTGTCTCGAGTTCGGACTGGTTCACGAAATCGAGGCGCTCGCGCGCACCGGAGGCGGCGTTCTGTGCCTTCTCGAGCGCCTCCTTCATGAGCTCCTTCGCCCGATCGGTGGAAAGGTCGCCCCGTTCCCGCGCGTCCTTGATGGTCTCCTCGAGGGCGTCCTTGAAGGCCGAAAGCACGCCGATGCCGGAGCGAATGCCGTCGCCCACGCGCTCACGCGCCCCCTTGTCCTCGTCGCGGTCCGTCTGCCCTTCGGTCATGTCCTACCTCCCATTCGCTCCCGTCGCCGCGCGCTCAAAGGTCGCTCTCCTCTCGACGGATGCGGGCCCCCAGGGCCCTCAGTCGCTCGTCGATGGCTTCGTAGCCGCGCTCGATCTGTCGGATGTTGTGGATGTGGCTCGTCCCCTTGGCGCCGAGGGCGGCGATGAGGAGCGCCATGCCCGCGCGGATGTCGGGGCTCTCGACCACCCCACCGCGGAGCGGACTCGGCCCGACCACCACCGCGCGGTGCGGATCACACAAGATGATCGAAGCCCCGAGCCCTACGAGCTTGTCCGTGAAATACATGCGCGACTCGAACATCTTCTCGTGGATCAGCACGGTTCCGTGGCACTGGGTCGCCGCCACCAGCGCGATCGAAGTGAGGTCTGCGGGAAACGCCGGCCAAGGTCCGTCGTCGATCTTGGGGACCTGGCCGAAGGCGTCCTGCCGGACCCGGTGCTCGCCCGAGCCCTCGACCCAGAGGTCGGAGCCCCGGACCTCACACTCGATGCCGAGTCGACGGAACCCCATGAGCGTCGAATCGAGGTGCTCGATGGGCGCATCCTCGATGGTGATATCGCTGCGCGTCACTGCGGCGAGGCCGATGAACGAACCCGTTTCGATGTGATCCGACCCCAGCCGGAAGCGAGTGCCGCTGAGCTCCTCGACGCCCTCGATCTCGAGGACGTGTGTCCCGATACCGCGGATGCGTGCGCCCATTGCATTCAGCAAGTTGCACAGGTCCTGGACGTGGGGCTCCGCGGCGGCATTGCGGAGCTTCGTGACCCCCCGCGCCCGAACAGCGGCCATGATCGCATTCTCGGTTCCCGTCACGGAGGGCTCGTCCAGGAAGAGGTCGGTCCCCTTGAGGCCATCCGCTTCGATCGTGAACCCGGTGTCGAGCGAGACCTTCGCGCCCAGGGCCTCGAAGGCCAGGAAGTGCGTGTCCATGCGGCGACGCCCGATGACGTCCCCCCCGGGCGGAGGGAGCTTCACACGCCCGAATCGTGCCAGCATGGGTCCGGCAAGCAGCACCGACGCCCGGATCACGCGGGCCAGCTTTGCGTCGATGGCGTCCGTCTCCACGCCGCCCGCGTCGACGGTCACCTCGTTGGGCCCCGTCCACTCGACACTGGCGCCCATCGCAGACACGATCGCGAGGAACGTCTCCACGTCCCGTATACGCGGGACGTTCTCCAGCACGACCGGCTCGGCCGAGAGCACGGTCGCCGCCAGGCAAGGCAGGGCGGCGTTCTTGTTGCCAGCAGGCCGGATCCGGCCCTCGAGCCGGTGGCCGCCGTCCACCACGAAGGTGCCCATGGTATCGGAAAACCGCGAATGTGAGAGGTGGGACCGGACGAGGGAGGTGGGCCCGGCCGTGGCGGCCGGAACATAGAAAGGCGCGTGTCCGCCCAGCAACCGACTCGCTTCCATCTTCCCTCCCTCCCCTCCCTGGGCACCTTGGTTATGACGCTCGCAATGGTTGCATGATGCGTGCCGTCGTGCCTTGCTCCCCCTACGGGCCGTGCCTAACGTTCGCGACTCTTCCTACCTCCGGCCGCAGCCTTCATGCGCCTCAGCGAGTACCTCCGAGCCGACTTCGTCGTCTCGCGCCTCCGGGCGCGGGACGTGGACGGAGTCGTGCGTGAGGTGTCCGACAAAGCGGGGGCCGCCGGGGTGGCGCCCGAGGACGTAGTCGCACAGAAGCTCCTCGAGCGCGAGAAGCAGCACTCCACGGTCATGGGGTCTGGGCTGGCCATCCCCCATGCCACCGTGCCGGGCTTGGACGAGCCCGTCATCGGCGTGGCCCTGGCCGGCGATCCCATCATCTTCGGGGCGGCCGACAGCGATCCGGTTCGCGTCTTCGTCGTGCTCCTCTCGCCGCCGGGGCGGGAACGCGAGCACGTGAAGATCCTCGCTCGCATCTGCCGGCTGATGAGGGACGAGGGCTTCCTCGAGCAACTCGAGGAAGCCGAGGACGAGGCCGAGATCATCCGAGTCATCGAAGCGATAGACGCACAGCACGCATGAGCGCGTCGCCCCTGCGACTTCTCGTGGTCGTCGTCCACGACCCCGAGAAGCTGGATGAGATTCTTTCCGGGTTTCTCGAGATCGGCATCACGGGCGCTACTGTGTTGCAGAGCGAGGGCATGGGAAGCGTGCTCTCCGAGGACATCCCCATCTTCGCCGGCCTGCAAACACTCGTGAGCGGATCGAGACCGCAGAACCGTCTCATCCTCAGCGTCGTCTCGGACGACAAGGTGAAGCCCGCGATGGAGATCCTGAAAGACGTCTCGGGCGACCTGGGCGAACCAGCCACCGGCATCGCGTTCACGCTGCCCGTGGACGAAGTCTTCGGTCTCGCGCCCGAGCTCGGGGCCGAGGCCAGCCCCATCTAACCAGGCCCGCGGCGGCGAACCCCTTGGGCAACCTCTTCGCGGCCCTCGTCCTCATCGTGGTTGCCCTGCTAGGGGCGCGCGTCTCGTTCTCGACCGAGCGCGCGGGCCTGGGGCCCCGACTGCTGTTCCGCACGGGCGCTCACTTCCTGCTGGTGGGTTACCTGCTGGGCCCGTCCGCTCTGGGCCTGATCACGGCGGATACCACTCAACAGCTGTCCCCCCTGCTCGCGCTCGGCCTGGGGTGGGTGGGCTTCCACTTCGGGCTTCAGCTCGATCGCAGAATGCTTGGGCAGTTCTCGCCGGGCTATCACGTACTGGCGCTCGGCCAGGCAGCGGTCGCCTTCGCCGTGTTCGGCGCGGCCGCGTACGCGCTCGCTCGTGCAGCCGGCCTAGAGGACGCGGTGGTCCTGATGCTGGTCCTGACGGCGTCGTGCACCGCGGCGGTCACCACCCCGGCCGGAATCGCGATGGTCTCCGCAACCTTCCGTGTGAAAGGGAACGTCCGGAACCTGCTCCTCTTCGTGGGCTCCATCGATGCGCTCATCGGCATCACCGCGCTGCAGGTCACGTACGCGCTGTACCGCCCGGACGCGCTCACGACCGGAATGGGACCCTACTCCCAGCTCGTCTTCGTCGGGCTCGCCGTGGGCGTCGGGCTCGTGTGCGGCATCGTCTTCCTATGGCTCACCCGTTCGCGCCTCGCGCCCGAGGAGTTGGTGCTGTTCATCCTGGGCGCGTGCGCCCTCGCATCCGGGGTGGCGCTCCAGTGGGACCTCTCACCCCTCTTCGTCTCCGCGGTGATGGGCGCGCTGGTGACGAACCTGAGCGTGAGCACAGAGCGTATCCAGCTTCTGCTGTCGCGTTGGGAGAAGCCGGTCTACGTGACCTTCCTGCTCATCGCGGGGGCCTTGATCGAGATCCCGACCTGGGTCGTCTTCCCGATGGCGGTCGGCTACGCCACCCTCCGCTTCTTGGCGAAGCTGGTCGGCGCAAGCCTGATGGTGGGCATGATCCCCTTCAAGTTCGAGGTCCCGCGCAGGCTCGGACTCGGTCTCGTACCGCAGGGTGGCATCTCCATTGCGATGGCCGTTTCCGGAGCGCTCATGTACACCGACATCCAGGTGCGGGGGGTCGACGCCGAAGCCTTGCTCTTCGCAGTCATCGTCACGGGTGTGGCGCTGGCGGAGCTCACGGGTCCCCTGCTCACCATGCG
>JAHEKM010000151.1 GCA_024638325.1 Gemmatimonadota bacterium
CGCGACTCGCCCTCAGCGATGGCTCAGCCACGCCCGTGACCGTGCACGAGGTCGTCGTCGAAAACGGGGTGGCGCGCGTGGTGCTGTCGTCCTCGTCCACGCCGCGCCTGGTGAGTCCCGGGGGGGCCATCGAGGTGGAGCAGGTCGTCAACTTCCTGGAGTCGATCCGGATTGCGGGCGGCAAGATGCCCTATGAGACGCTCGGCTCAGTGCCGGCCGGACTCACTGTCTCTGCCGCCGGGGACGAGTTCGTCGTCACGGGCTCGATGACCGAACCAGGCCCGGTCGAGCTCTTCCTCTGGGTGAGTGACGCCACGGGCACGGCATCCGAGCCGCTGGTCGTCTCCTCGTCCACGCCGGTCGAGTGGGGCGTCCCGCTCGAGCGCCTCCTACAGCCTTTCCTGGAGAACGAGGGCGACCCGCTCACCGCTCAGGAGACCCTCTACCTGGACGATCACGGCAACCACAACGGCTCGTACGACGTCGGTGACCTGCGGAAGTGGTTGCGTCAGCGAGGGCCAGGGACGTAGAAAACCCCGCCCGGATTGCTCCGGACGGGGCTCCTTGGCAGGCCCGCTCAGGTGCGTGGAATCAGCGGGACCCGCACCGCGCTCACGCTTGCGGAAGGTAGGTCAGCGGCCGAAGGGACCGCGTGGGGCGAAGCGCTGGGCAGCCCTCGGTGGCCCGCGGCGCGAGCCCTCAGGCCCACGTAACCCCACGCGCCCTCTGGGGGCGAACCCGGGCCCATCCATACCCGAGCGGCCACCGAGGCGAACACCCATGCGTCCACGACGTCTCAACTGCTGCAGCGACTCCAGCTGGTCTTCGGTCAGGACGCCCTCGAGGCGCCCGCGGCGCTCCTCGGCCATCGTCTGACGGACCTCACGGCGCTCCTCCATGAACGCCATCAGCTCGCTTCGCTGTATCTGTCCCGCCTCGAGCTGCGACCTCAACTCCGCCATCTCGGCCATCTCGGCCGTCCGCTCCTGGACGGACTCCCTGCGGAGACCGTCCAGGAGCTCGAGCTGTTCGTCGGTGAGCTCCAGCCGTTCCTGCGCCCTCATGATCGACTCGATGGACTGAGCCGAGACTCCAGAAGCGCTCAACAGCAGGAGCGCACTCAAAGCGACGAAACCGCCAATCCACTTCTTCATCGGTAAATCCCCCACGCACCCGTCTGGTTTCGCGGGGCCGACCTCACGTCGCGCCCCATTACGACAAGCCAGCAGGACAGAACGTTGACGCATCAACCGGTGACAGGTCCCGGAGGATACCTGCTCCGGCGTTGCCCCGCTACGACCTATGGAGGCCGACGGCGTGCGGATCGTTAAGTGGACCCTGCGTCCAGGGCAGCGCGGAGGGCCCTGGCGGACTCCGCCAGAGACGGCTGCAGGTACGTCACTTCCTGGGCCGGACCGCGGGCGATCGGGCCTTCCGTTCCCGGTTTGACGAGCACGTGCACGAAGGTCGGGCCCAGTGCGCTCAGCACCTCCGGGAGCGTCTCGATGTAGTCGCGGGCGTCCTCGAACCGGTAGACGTTCCTGAATCCGGCCGCCTCGGCCAATGCGCCGTGGTCCACCCGCCCCGAGCCGGCTACGGGCTGGTTGCCGGTGATCTCGAAGGTGCCGTTGTCGCACACGAGTAGGATGAGATTGAGGGGCGCCGCACCGACGACGGTCGCGAGCGTGCCGAGGCTCATCAGCATGCTGCCGTCCCCGTTGAGGCAGATCACGGTGCGGGCCGGTCGGGCGAGCGCGATGCCGAGCGCCAAGTCGGCCCCGTGTCCCATCGCACTGTCGATGGAAGCGAAGTCGAGTTCGTGCGATGACAGGTGCCCCCAGGGCCTCGCCGAACTCATGGTGGTGACGACGACCTCGTCCGTCCGATATCGCGCGAGACCCTCTAGCAGCTGTGCGGCGGTCAGCACGTCTGCCTCAGTTCAGGGGGCGCGAGACGACGAGCGCCACCGGGCGCTCCTGCGCACGGGCCTGCTCGATGGCGCTGTGCAGGTCGGCCGCCGGGTCGTCGTCGCCCTCGCATCGCTTGAAGGGCACGCCCCAGGCGTCGAGGGTCGGCTCGGTGAAGAGCGCCGTCGTGTCCACGTCGGGTCGCGTGAGGAGGTCCAGGGTCCGCGCTTCGTCGGGCTGGATGCCGGCCGCGTGCATCTTCTGGTACCCGCGGCCCGTGATGAGTACGGGGAGCGGAACCGCCATTCGTTGCGCGGTACCCCGCAGGCTGTCGCCGGACTCGAGGAGCCCGGTGTTCTGGATGACCACGAGCGGGCGGGCTCCCCCGATCCACAGGCCGGACGCAATGGCGAACGCCTCCCCCTCGCGCGCCACCGTGACGAGTCGGAGCGCGGGGTGCGACGAGACCGCGTCGAAGAGCGGGCCCGAGATGCTGTCTGGAAGACCGACGACGTGCGTGACGCCGTCGCCGATCAGCGTGCGGAGCGTAAGCTCGGGCATACTCACGCGACGAGGACCACGATGAGACGCCCTGGGCCGTGCACGCCGGTCACCAACGTCTGGGCGATGTCGGCTGACTTCGAGGGGCCCGAGTGCAGGCCTATGGCGGAGGGGAGGTCGGCTCGCACCGAGGACAGAGCCCCGCGGAAGGTGGGATGCACGTCGGCTTGGTACACGAAGACGACGTGCGTCGGAACGAGCAGCTGCGTTCTCCGACCGTCCCTGGCATCCATCAGGAGCGAGCCGGTCTCGGCGATGGCCGCTCTCGCCATGGACAGGCCGAGCGCCGCCTCGTGTGAGCCCTTGGTGGAGATGGTGGGACGGAGCTGCGACGGCACGGTCACACCGACCGACACCGACTCGAAGTCGTTCGCGAACCGACGCACCCACTTGCCGGCTTCGACCATCCCGTCGACCCGCACGACCTCTGCGCCGGCGGCCTCGAGCATGGTGGCGAGCGTGGTCAGTCGAGAGGCGGGATCTGCGCCCGCGTCTCGGCTCTCGAAAGCGCCGGGGTGCTCCGTTCGCTCCCGCTCCTGGCAGGCGGAGCGTACCCGCTCCAAGACCCGCTCACGGGCGCTCACTCGATGCCCTCCTTCCAGAGAGCCTGGAAGCTCTTGGGGCTGGGCTCCGGCGTGGTGCGCTCCTGCGTCCAGCCCTTGAGAATCGGCAGTGCCGTGCCGCCGAGCTGCCAGGGCGTGCGCCGCAGCAGCGTGCCGCCGGCCCGGAACAGGAGCGGGTGCGTGGCTGCTCGCGTGTACGCCTCGAGCCCGACCCGCTCGGTGAGCGGGGTGAGGCCCTCCTCGACAGCCCGTTCTCTCCAATGCAGGAGCAGTTCCGGAATCGGAATCCGGACCGGGCAGACGTCGGCGCAGGCGCCGCAGAGGCTCGACGCGAAGGGAAGTGGAAGCGCCTCCTCCAGCCCCAGGATGCCGGGAGCGATGATGGCGCCGATGGGGCCGGAGTACGTCCACCCGTATGCGTGCCCACCCGTCTGTCGGTACACGGGGCAGATGTTCAGGCATGCACCGCACCGTACGCACCGGAGGGCTTCCCACGCGGCCTCGTCCGCAAGCAGCGTCGTGCGACCGTTGTCGACCAGCACGACGTGCACCTCCTCTGGCCCATCGACCTCGTCGTCCTTCTTGGGTCCCTGGATGAACGACACGTAGTTGCCGATCGGCTGTCCGGTCGCCGCCCGGGCCGTCAGCTGGATGAAGCCCGCCAGATCCTCGAACCTCGGAATCAGCTTCTCGATGCCCACGAAGGCCACGTGCACCCGAGGGAGTGAGGTGCTTAGGCGGATGTTGCCCTCGTTCTCGATGAGCGCCACGGTGCCGGTCTCGGCCACGAGGAAGTTCCCGCCCGAAATGCCCAGATCCGCCGCCAGGAACTCCTGGCGCAGCGCCTTCCGGGCCGCGGCGACGAGTTCCTCCGGCGTCCCGTGCCGCGGTGTGCCGAGCACCTGCTGGAAGATCTGCCGGCAGTCGTCGAGGCTGAGGTGCATGACCGGCGCCACGATGTGACTCGGCGGCTCGCCCATGATCTGGACGATGTACTCGCCGAGGTCGGTTTCTCGCACGCGTACGTTGAGCCGCTCCAGATGCTCGTTCACGCCGAGCTCCTCGGTGAGCATGCTCTTTGCCTTCACGACCGAGCGGACGTCGTGCTCGCGCACGATGCCGCGCAGCACGGTGAGCGCGTCGGCGGCGGTTTCGGCCCAGTGCACGCGCACACCGTTCGCTTCGAGATTGCGCTCCGCCTCCTCGAGGTAGCGGTCGAGGTTCGTCAGCGTGTGCGTCTTGGCGTCGCGGCCCCAGTCCCGCCAGCGGTCGGCGTCGATCTCTGCGTACGCGTGGTTGCGGTGGTCGTTCGCGCGGTCGGTTCCTGAGAGGACCGACTCGCGGACGTACGGCTCGTCGCGGATGGTGTGCGTCGCCTGTTGGCGATAGCGATTGGGAGTACCGTGCCCGCTCATGCCCGCACACCTCCCTGGACGCCCTGCCAGAGCGCGCTCGCCAGGTGCCTGAACACCGGTCCGCGACCTCTCTTGCCCGCGCGACCGGACAGCTGCATTAGGCAGCCCCCGTCCGTGGACGTGACGAAGTCCACCTCGGGGAGCGTGTCGAGCTTGCGGTCCGCCATGGCCGCTGAAACCTCGGGGAGCTTGGCGCTGAAGAGACCACCGAACCCGCAGCACTCCTCGGCCGCCGGCCAGTCGACCACGGCAGCACCACAGCCGGCGAGTAGCTCGAGCGGGGCCTCGCGCACTCCGAGCTCCCGGAGCGCGTGGCAGCTGTGGTGATAGCCGACCGTGCTGCCGCTCAGGCCGTCCCCGAGCCGTTGGACCCCGAGCACCTCCACGACGAACTGCGACAGCTCGAACGTGCGCTGCGCCAGAGCATGTGCCCGGGCGCCGTCGCCCACGAGCAGCTCCGGATAGAAGCATCGGATCATGCCCGCGCAGCTTCCCGAGGGCAGCACTACGTAGTCGGAGCCGTCCAACACCTTCGAGGTGTGACGCGCCATCGCCTGAGCGTCGACCCTGCGGCCGGCGTTGTAGGCGGGCTGTCCACAGCACGTCTGCCCGGCGGGTACATCGACCTCGGCGCCGAGATGTCGGAGCAGGCGCACCGCGTCTGCGCACGCGTCTGCGTAGAATTGGTCGCCGAGGCAGGTGGCGAAGAGGGAGACGCGCACGGTAATGGGTGCCGCCGTCCTAGGCGGCTCGATGGAGCTTCTTGAGGTCTCTGAAGCGGATCAGACGACGGCTCTCCTCGTCCCAGAGCGCGAGGTTGATCAGCCGGATCGTGTCTCGGAAGCGCACCTTGGTGACCACGTGGAATTCGGGGTTCTCGTCGTGCACCTGCTGCAGCCTGTAGTTGGGGATGCGCGCGCTCATGTGATGCACGTGGTGGACGCCGATGTTCGCCGTCAGCCACTGGATGGGCTTGGGCAGCACCAGGTACGAGGAGCCGTAGAGCGAAGCTTCGTAGTAGTCCCAGTCGTCGTGGTGATGCCAGTAGGTGTCCTCGTACTGGTGCTGGACGTAGAACATCCAGATGCCGAGGGTCGAAGCGATCATCGTGATCGGTAGCTGCACCAGGAGGAACCGCTCGATGCCCACCGCCATCCACATCACAGCGACGAGCGCCGCGATCGCCGCGTTGGTCCACCACACGCTGCGCCACGCGTGCTTCCAGTTCTTCGGGATGTCGAAGGGATAGCGATGCTTCAAGAAGAACTGATAGAAGGGGGCGAGCCCGAAAAGGATCAGCGGGTTCCGGTAGAGACGGTAGCGAAGCCGCTTCCAACGCGGCCACGACAGGTACTCGCGCACGGTGAACGTGTCGACGTCACCGAAGCCCCTGAAGTCGAGGTCACCGGAGTGCGCGTGGTGATACGCGTGAGTCCGTTTCCAGTAGTCGTACGGTGTCAGTAGCACGACCCCGATGCAGCGACCTACCCAATCGCGGGCCTTCCGCGAGTGGAAGAACGATCCATGACCGCAGTCGTGCTGGATCATGAACATTCGCATCAAGAAGCCGGCCGCCGGGATCGCGAGAAGCAACGTCAGCCAGTAGCCCACCTCGAGTCCACGCATGGCGAGGTACCAGAGGACCATGAACGGGACGACCGACGTGAGGAGCTGGACGATGCTCCTGCGGGTGTCGGCGCCCAGGTACGGTTCGAGGAGCGCGTTCCAGCGCTCGACCGTCTCGCGGTCGGGCTTGGCGTGCCCCACCTGGGCTAACTCGCCTCCGTGAGACGCGCGATCTCGGCGCGGACGTCTCTCAGGTGGATGCGAGTCATGGCGTCCGCTGCGCGGTCGATCGCTCCGGCCGCCCGTTCGTCGAGCTCCGCCAGCTCGGCCCGGAGTACCGCCCGTATATCAGACGCCCAGGGCGCGTCGCCGTTGTCCGCTGGCTCCGGATCGAGTCGTCGATCGACCGCGTCCAGAAACGCGCGTTGCACGTTGCGTCGGTACGTATTCACGCGCACCGAAGCGTCGTCCAGCTCTCCCCAGACGCCCGCGCGCAGGTCGTCCATGAGGTCGGCAAGGGTGTACGCCTGGGCCGGGTCGTCGGCCATCGCCTCGAACTCGATGAGCCGTTCCAGCCGCGACCGACTGAGCACCGAGTTGAGCACATTCGTTTGCTGGTTCCTGAACCGCGCGACAACGCCTTGTGGCTCGATCCGGCGCAGAATATCCGCATCCAGGAACATGTCGGGAACGTGGAAGGCGGCATCGCCCAGGTACTGGACCGCCTCGCGTTGCCGCTCCCTGGGCAGTGGCTCGAAGCGGGGCCCGGTTCCGTACAGCTCCTGACTGTACGCTCCACCTATGACCGCGGTGACGTGACCCATGTACCGGCCCCACTGGGTGACGGCTTCGTCGTACAGGCTCTCGAGCTCGTCGTAATTCTGCCCCGGCTTCACCGTGATGTCGATGAGCATGTCCATCACGCGCCGGAGATTCCGCATGCCGTATGTGGTCGCC
>JAHEKM010000152.1 GCA_024638325.1 Gemmatimonadota bacterium
GATTCCCGCGAAGAGCGGACCTGCCACGGCCCCTCCGATCGCAAAACCCACCTGTCCGAGCGCGACCGTGAGGCTCATGAGCGAGCCCCGACGCTCGTCTTGCACGAGGGCGGTCAGCAGGGCGGAGAACGGGCTGATTCGCATGGCGATCAGGACCATGACGAGGAAGAACATCACGTATGCAGAGATGAGGCTCGATACCAGCGGCACCGCCAGGACCATCACCACGGACAGTCCCACGCAGGCCATGAGAATGATCCCCTTGCGACCGATCCGATCGGAGAGCTTACCCGCTTGCGGCCCGGTGACCACGTTCGCGATGCCGCCGACCAGGAACATCACCGCGATCTGATCTGGCGAGAATCCGAGGTCGCGCTCGAGCCACGTCGGCAGGTAGACGACGAAGACCGAGACGCCCAGGAACATCAGGAAGAACGCCGCGGCGGCCCACGCCACTTCCGGGCGCCTCAGCATGTCGAGGTAGTCGCGAGCCGCCTTCTTGACCCCCAGCGGGTGCTGGCTGCGTTTGACGTCCGGCTGGGGTACGCCGAAGAACAGGAGAAGCACGGTCAACGCCATAGTGACCGCGAACATGTAGAAGGGCGAGCGGAACCCCCACCGCGCCGCCATGACGATGCCGAGCGGGATGCCGATGATCTGGCCGAACGCGGACCCGCTCATGATCCAGCCGGTGGCCCAGCCTCGGCGTCGGTACGGGAACGCGTCACCTATGTAGGAGACCGCCGCGCCGCTGAGGATGCCTCCGGCGCACCCGGCCAGCACGCGGACGACCAGGAACGAGTAGTAGTCGACGACGAAGGCGTGCAGCCCCAGGGCGACCGTCATCGCGCCGCAGCCGATCAACAGAATTCGGCGGCGCCCGACCTTGTCGGAGACTGGCCCGGCCAGGATCGCGAAGACGCCGACCATGAGGGAGTAGACCGATACCAACGTGCCCAGCACGGAGTCCGCGATGTCGAGCTCGACGCCGATGGTGGGAAGAATCGGCGAGATGATCATGGTCTGGCTCG
This sequence comes from Gemmatimonadota bacterium, assembly GCA_024638325.1. GTDB lineage: Bacteria > Gemmatimonadota > Gemmatimonadetes > Longimicrobiales > Gaopeijiaceae > UBA2982. Next base: position 1,032 of record JAHEKM010000152.1, read on the forward strand.
CCGACGAGAAGACGAGGAGCCACAGCGTGAACACGATGAGGGAGGCGGCCGGTGGGTCCTCCTGCGGGGCAACGTGCCTGGGTGGGGCCGCCACGCCCGCCACGGCCTCGGGGTCGGGCCCGGCGAGCGCTTTCAGGTCCTCTTCGCTCACGCCTTCACTCACGGTGGGTCACCCGAGCGGTCTTCCCCCGTCGACGGGAATGACTGCACCGGTGGTCATCGGGAGGAGCGTCACGGCCGCGAGCACGGCCCGGCCGATGTCCTCGGGGGTGGGAAGGGCGCCCAGAGCGGTACGCTGGAGGTAGCGCTCCTTCACCTTGGGATCCCACTGGCTGGTGAACTGCGTTTCGACCAGGCCGGGAGCCACCGAGAGCACCCTGACCCTGGGTGCCAGAGCCCGAGCCAGCGACACCGTCATGTTGTCCATGGCGGCTTTGGACGCGCAGTAGGCGACGTTGCTGCCGCCCGCGGTCCTCGCGGCGAGCGACGAGATGTTGATGACGATGCCCCCGCCGTCCGCCTCGAGCAGGGCGCGAAAGGCGCGGATGGTCGCGAAGGTCCCCCGCACGTTGGTCTGCAGGATCGCGTCGAACAGGTCGTCCGTCAGCGTGTCCATGTCTCCATGGGGGATGACCTTGGTCCGGGCCGCGTTGTTGACCAGGACGTCCAGGCGGCCCTCGGTCTCGGCCACGGACGCGGCCGCCGCCTCCAGCGCAGACGTGTCGGCGGCCGAAGCCCGGATCACTCGGTGCCCCTCGCCGGTCAAAGCGGCGCCCACCGCATCGGCATCCGCCGCGCTGTCCCGGTGGGTGATCACGACGCGCGCGCCTGCCTCGGCCAACACCGCCGCGGTCGCCGCGCCGATGCCGCGGCTGGCGCCGGTGACGAGTGCAACGCGCCCCTTCAGATCGGTCAATCGACGCTCCTCGGTTTCGAGGGTGCGGGAGATCGGCTGGCGACGGAAGCGAGAAACCTGATACACATACCGGATTCCCGCGACCGCGGGGGCCGTCCCGTATCATGGACGGCAGTGCATCCCGACCGGAGAGACCAGCCGATGCAGCACGACACCGCGTTCCAGATGGCCGCGTCGAATATCCGCTTCGGACAGGGCATCACCCGCGAGATCGGATCGGACCTGGTCGACCTGGGTGCGAAGCGTACGCTGGTCGTCATCGATCCAGCGCTCGTCGGCACCCCTACCGGCGAGGCAGTGACCGCGTCGCTGAAGAACAACGGGGTGGGCTTCGAGGTCTTCGCCGAGGTCTCTGTCGAGCCCACCGACGCGAGCTTCAAGGCCGCGGCCGAAGTCGCGACCCGAGGCGCCTTTGATTCCTACGTGGCCGTGGGAGGTGGCAGCACCATCGACACCGCCAAGGCGGCGAACCTGTACGCGACCCACCCGGCCGACTTCTTCGACTACGTGAACGCACCCATCGGCGCTGGGCTCCCCGTGCCGACCCCGCTGAAGCCGCTCATCGCCGTGCCTACCACGGCGGGCACCGGAAGCGAGACGACCGGGGTGGCGATCTTCGACTACGTGGACAAGCACGCGAAGACGGGCATCGCGCACCGCTACCTGAAACCGACGCTGGGCATCGTCGACTCGGACAACACGCGCACGCAACCGGCGGCCGTGGCCGCCTCGGCGGGGCTCGACGTGCTGAGCCACGCGCTCGAGTCGTTCACGGCGATGCCGTACGATCGGCGACCGATGCCTGCCCGCCCCCTCGAACGGCCCGCGTACCAGGGCTCCAATCCCATCAGCGACGTGTGGGCGCTCCGTGCGCTCGAGCTGATGGCCGAGTTCCTGCCCCGCGCGGTCGCCGACACGGGGGACGACGAGGCCCGCGGCCAGATGCTCCTGGCGGCCGCGATCGCAGGAATCGGCTTCGGGAACGCGGGCGTGCACCTGCCCCATGGGATGTCGTATCCGGTAGCGGGTATGGTGCGTGACTACAGGCCTGAAGGGTACGTGGTCGATCATCCGTTGATTCCGCACGGCACGTCCGTCGTCCTCAATACGCCGGCGGTCGTACGCTTCACCTACTCGGCCGACCCCGAGCGGCACCTCAGGGCTGCGGCGGCGCTGGGCGCGGACGTGTCGGACGCGACACCGGACGAGGCGGGCGAGGTGCTCGCCGAGCGGGTCATCCACTTCATGCGGACGCTCGGGATTCCCAACGGTCTCGCGGCCGTCGGCTACACAGCCGCCGACATTCCGGCGCTCGTGGAAGGCACGCTACCGCAGCACCGGGTGACGAAGCTCTCGCCGAGGCCGGCGGAGCGAGAGGAGTTGACCGCCCTCTTCGAGCAGTCGATGACGATCTGGTAGGACGTCGGGGGCGACCCGAGGGCCGCCCCCGTTGAAGTACCGCTTAGGGCGTCAGCCGCCTACGGGGATGCCCAAACCACCGAAGATGACGAAGCCGGTGCCATCCTGAATTTCGAACTTGGCGCCCGCGAGGGGCCGTACGCTCTCCAACGGGAAGACCACCGCGCCGCCGAGGTTGAGGCCGATGTCCGTGCTCGATGCGGAGAAGCCGCCCGAGGAGAAGGACACCCGGAAGATGTTGAGGCCGGCGAACGCGACCGGGACGATCGAGGCGTTCTCGACCGGGAACCGATAGACGACGTCGCCGTTGATCTCGAATGCATCGCCCACGTCAGGGAAATAATAGACGAAGCTCGGGTTGATCGAGATGTTCTCGTGCAGGTCCGGGACCGCGAAGCTCGCGTACGCCCCGATGCCTACCGCCTCCAAGTCGGTGTGGTACGCGCCGAGTCCGCCCACCACGGTCGACTGAGCGTGCGCAAGACCGGGCGTCGCCACCATCGCGACCAACGCCATGCTTCCAAGAAGCTTCCTCATCGTGTCTCCCCATCGGAGGTTGTCGAGCGCCCCTATCGGGCGTTGTCGCGGGGAATCTACATGTCGGGTGCCAGGCCCGCAGTAGCCTTGTCGTCGATCGTTACGGGCCCGTCCCGCGAACGATGAGGCGCGTGTCGTCGCTCGACTAGAAAGCCGCCCTGAAGACCTCGAAGCCGATCGCCGGGCTCCACCGTGAGCCGCTCGGCCGGTCGCTGGGCACGAGTGTCGGGAACGGGGTGGGCAGTCCGACGCTCCATCGACCTTCGTCGTAGCGCAACAGCGATCCGTCGGCTGCGGCCTCGAGCGCACCCTGGGCCGCCGCGTGCCGTGTCGCCGCGATGCCGATCGCCAGCCCGGCGATGCTACCCAGTAGAGGGATGGCGATGGCGACCTTCTCGTCGTCCGGCTGGACGATGAGGTCGAGGCCCGCGCCGGCCAGGCCGCCCAGGACGCCGGCGATGCTCACCAGGCGAGCGCGGCTTCGAGAAACGTTCCAACCGGGAGCGAGGAGGGCAGCGGTGAGGAGCGCCGCGTCGCCACCCAGCAGGGCCGCCGCGAGAAGGTCGTCCCCGTCCTCGAGGTCCACGAGCACGCCCCCCGCGAGTCCGAACCAGGTGCCCCAGAGCGAGGCGAAGTTCACCACGGTGCCCGTCCCCGGCGTGATGTCCCGGCCCGAGAAGAGGGCACCGGCGGCGACGCCGGCGAGGCTCCCGACCACCAGGGCCGCAAAGGTCTCTTCTGTGTCGTCCTCGGCTTCGAAGCACACCCCGAAGCCGGGATCACACACCTCCTCGATGCCGATGTCGAAGACCTCGCGCCACCCGGCGAACTGCCACGCTCCCCACGTGCCTCCGAATGTGATCGCGCGCGCCTGCCCCTCGGTCAGGTTGAGCCGACCGGCGAGGCGCCTCCCGAGCAACAGCCCGCTGGGCCCTCCGACGATGAGGCCGACACCGTACGGCTCGGGCGAGTCGGCCCCGAAGGCACCGGGCACGGCAATGCCGAGACTCGCGCCGTACAGCGTCATCCACACCGAGAGCTCCACGCTACCGTCCCCGTACACGACCTCCGCGGGTGGCGACACGAGTCGCGCGCGGGCGTCGGCGGCGGCGACCGTTCCCGCGTACCGCTCGAGCACCAGCCGGTACAGTGCCTCGGCCACCTCCCACCGGCCGTCCGCCTCGAAGAGGCGGGCCGTCTCGACGAGGACGGCGGCGGTATCGGCCGGGGCCAGTTGCGCGGCGACGGCGCGTGGCTGCGAGGCCGTGACCAGCGCGAGTGCGAGGAGTACGGCGAGGCACGTAGGGGTACGGGATCTCATGATCGGGGCCGGAAGGACCGGGGTGGTGGTGGACTCAAGTTGGCGAGTGGGCCCGGGGACGCCGATCCGTCGGATGACGTAGGCGAGATGTAACAGCGGGTCAGTCCCGGATGCCCGCGTCCTCCAAGCGATACTGGATCGAGTCGCTGATCGCGTTGTGCTCCTCGATCACCTCGCGGCATGCCACCTCCGCGTTGAGGAGCCGTTCGGATCGGATCTCCCACGCGGCCACCGAGTCGTTGTACGTGTCGAAGACCCCCAGGTAGGTGTCGTACTGTTCGGCCGGCACGCGCCCCCCGCCCAGGGCCTCGAAGCTGTCCACCTGGCTTCTCATCACCGCGATTCGCCGCGTGAGGTCGCGAAGCGAGGCCTCGCTGGAAGCGAGGGAGCTCCTGCACCGGTCCGATGAGACCCGGGCCCGGTAGAGCTCGTTCCTCAGCTCTTCGATCTCCTGACTGAAGCGACGCTGGTCCATGAAGCGCTGGGCCCCGTAGATGAGCACGGCCAGGGTACTGACGGCGACGAGCACGCCCACACCGATCCTGCCCAGATCGCTCATCTGCTATCCAGCTGCCGCTCTCCGGGGCGGCTGTACAGCGGTCCCTTCATCGGTCCTCGTCTCCGTCCTCGGTCTCGTCGTCATCCTCGATCTTCCTGCCCGCGTCCAGATCGTTCCAGTTCAGGATGGCGTTGAAGCCGAGGAAGAAGGTGCCCTGCGTTTGCCAGCGCCAGAACGGGCGGATGGCAAATTGGACCACGTGACCCTCACCGAGCGGCGAGTCCACGATCTGCGCGCGGCCGGCCAGCGCCTCACCGCCGGAGAGGGTGCCGGAGAGCAGCATCTGATCGGGATCGGTGGGGAACGCCAACACGACGCGGGGATCGTCCTCGTCGTCCGCCACGTAGCGCTGTTCCATCGCGCGGAACGCCTCGAGTCCGTCCGGCTCGCCGTCCGTCGCGTCTTCCTCCGGCTGCGTTTCGCCATCGTCGCCGTCGTCGTCGGGAGAGGCGTCGCGCGCCGCGTCGAGACGGTAGGGGGCCAGCTCCGGGCGCCTGAGCATGGGCGTCGTGTTCTGCCAAGGGCTCGCGCCTCCGCCGAAGCCCCCGACGGCGCCCGCGGTCCGCAGGACCAGGTCGTTGCGGAAGAAGACCGGGAGCTGCACGCCGTCGTAGCCGTAGGCGATCGGGCTCAGGCGGTCCACGATGACGCCCCGGTGGATGGAGCCCGGCGCCACCAGTTGCTCGGGGTCCTCCACGGTCACGCCCGGCGCGAGACCGAACTCGGCGAAGATCGACGCGGTCGAGCCCTCCGTGAGCAGCAGCCCGCCCTCACGCACGAAGTTCGCCAGCTCCACGAGGCCCTCGAGCCCCATGCCGCCCCTGATGTCCTCGCTTTCGTCGATGCCGCCGAGATTCGGCGTGCTGTCCGTCCGTTGATACGGGAGCGGTAGGTCCCCGCTCATGGGGAAGCCGTCCAGGTGCGCCTGCGCGCTCCCGCCGACGTGCGGGTAGATGATGACGTCGTAGCGATCGCGCAGCCCGCCCTCGGCGGCGAGCGGGTCGGCGAAGTACTCGTAGGGGATCCCGTAGTGGTCGAGCGCCCCGCGCACCCATCCCTCGTCCTGGGTGCGCCGCCACGAGTGCATGTAGCCGATGCGTGGAACGTCGAGCTCGTGCGTGGGCACCTCGGGCATGTCGTCGGTGCCGTACCCGGACAGC
>JAHEKM010000022.1:0-20473 GCA_024638325.1 Gemmatimonadota bacterium
CAGGATCACGCGGGTCGAGGTGAGCACGGACGGCGGTCGCTCCTGGACGGACGCGCACCTTCAGGGTCCCGTCCTCCCGAAGTGCACGGTCCGCTTCCGCCACCTCTTCGAGTGGAGTGGTCGGGAGACGATGCTCGTCAGTCGGGCCACCGACGAGACGGGATACGTTCAGCCCACGGTCCATCAGCTCTGGGAGGTCAGAGGCCAAGGTACCGCATACCACTTCAATCACCAGCGGGCCTGGAAGGTGGCCGCGACCGGCGAGGTGACGTTCGGCCTGGGTGACCTGGCATGAGGCGACTCGCGGTAGTGCTGGGCGTCGTGCTGCTCGCCTGCGGCCCCGCGGACGGCGGCCGTGCTGGCTCGGTGGCGGGCTCTGGTGTCGGTGCCGGGTCGCCCGAGGGACTTCCGCCACAGGCGCCCGACCTCTTCGGGTTCGGGTCCGAGGCGTCACCCGAGCGGGTCGCCGCTTGGGACATCGACGTCCGCTCGGACGGTGAAGGCCTACCTGCAGGGAGCGGCACGGTCGAGCAGGGACGGCAGCTGTACGAGACCCTGTGCGTCGAGTGCCACGGCCCGACGGGCACCGAGGGCCCCAACGACCGACTCGCCGGCACGGACCCCTGGGGCGAAACCGGTCCTGCGGTTCGGACCGTGGGCAGCTACTGGCAGTACCCGACGACGCTCTTCGACTACATCCGTCGCGCGATGCCGCACATGACTCCCGGGCTACTGACGGCCGACCAGACGTACGCCGCCGTCGCCTACGTGCTGTACATGAACGGGATCGTGCAGGAGGGCGCCGTCATGGACGCAGAGAGCCTTCCGGCAGTGGTGATGCCGGCTCGTGACCGCTTCGTCGTGGACGATCGGCAGGGTGGCGATGGGCCGGTCCGATAAGTACGGCGACGCGACTCGCCGGTCCAGCGGAACGCGCCACCGGCCAGCTGGCCTGGTCGGGCTCCTGGCGGTCGTCCTGATGGCGTGTGGTGAGGCCGCTCCCGAGCACGCGGTCATCCCGCTGCCGATGTCCGTCGAGTTGTCGTGGGCCGACACCTTCCACGTCACGGAGGGCACGCGCATCACCTACCGGGCCGGCGACGCCGCGGCGGAACGCGTCGGCCGCATCCTGGCCGGGTGGATCGGCAATACGGTGGAGACGACCCCGGAGGTCGTGGAACTGGGCGTTGGAGACGGCCCAACGGTAGCGTCGATCGGCCCGTCGCCGGGGCCGTCGTTCCATCTGACGACAGGCGACGGGCGCGACGAGCTGGGCGAGGAGGGATACGCCCTCCTCGTGAGCGACACCCTGGTGGAGCTGAGCGCGCCGACCCCCGCCGGGCTCTTCTACGGTGCCCAGACCATCCGCCAGCTGCTTCCGGCACTGGTCGAGTACACCGCTGCCTATCCCCGGCCCCTGTTCATGCCGACCGGTCGGATCGTGGACCGACCGCGCTTCGCCTGGCGGGGTGCCATGATGGACGTGGCACGACACTTCCGACCCGTGGAGGACGTGAAGCGCTTCATCGAATTGATGGCGCTCTACAAGCTGAACCGACTCCATATCCATCTCTCGGACGACCAGGGATGGCGCATCGAGATTCCGGGGTGGCCACGGCTCACCGAGCACGGCGGCAGCACCGAGGTCGGCGGCGGACCGAGCGGCTTCTACACCGCCGAGGACTACACCGAGATCGTCGAACACGCCGCGGCGCACTTCATCACGGTGGTGCCGGAGATCGACGTCCCCGGACACACCAACGCCGCGCTGTCGTCCTACCCCGAGCTCAACTGCGACGGTGTCGCCCCGGAGCTGTACACCGGGACCGAAGTCGGCTTCAGCTCGCTCTGCATCGACGCCGAGATCACGTACGAGTTCCTGGACGACGTCGTCCGCGAGATCTCGGCGCTCACGCCGGGCCCGTACTTCCACGTCGGCGGAGACGAGGCCAGACAGACCGAGGAGGAGGACTTCATCGCGTTCATCGAGCGCGCCCAGGAGATCGTGGAGTCCCACGGCAAGCGCATGATCGGCTGGGACGAGGTCGCTATCACCAACCTCTCCGCCGGCTCCATCGTGCAGCTGTGGCGACCGCTTTGGCCCGACCCCGATGCCCCGCCAGCCGCAGGTCCGGCAGCCGACGCGGCCCGCGTCCTTCAGGAGGGCGCCGAGCGAGCCGTGGCGGTCGGCGCGACCTTCATCCTGTCGCCTTCCGACCGCATCTATCTGGACATGAAGTACGACTCCTCGACGGTCATCGGCCTGGCGTGGGCCGCGACAATCGACCCCCGTCGGGCATACGAATGGGAGCCGACCGAGGTCTTCGCCGACATCCCGGAAGCTTCCATTGCGGGCGTCGAAGCCCCGCTCTGGTCCGAGACCCTGGGCACGCTCGACGACATCGAGTACTTGGCCTTCCCGCGCCTTGCTGGGGTCGCGGAGCTGGGGTGGTCGCCCGCCGATGCGCGGAGCTGGGACGAGTACCGCCGCCGGGTGGGCCTACACGGGGCCAGGTGGACCGCGCTGGGGGTGAACTTCCAGCGCTCGCCGGGCATCGACTGGACGAACGACCCGAGCTGAGAAAGGGCTGGGACTGCGGACGCCTTACAGGCGCCCGATCCGCCCGACAGTCGACATCGGGTATTTCCCGACGCCCGTGGCGACGCCCAAGCTTCCATTATTTCTCAATCCCACCGACTGAGACGAGGAAGTAGCATGGGCAGGAACCCCGATGCCGGAGTCGTTGCGGGCGTCTTCGCCGACGAAGAGCAGGCCACTGCGGCGGTTCAGAAGCTCATCGAAGCGCACTACGACCCCCATCACGAGATCAACGTCATCGCGGCCCACCAACGCGAGCACGAAAACGTGCCGATCTGGGAGAAGTTCAACTTCCGCCGGAACGCGTCGATCGGCGCGCTCGTCGGCGCGCTCATCGCGGGCATAGGCGTAGCGATCGCGGGACTCACGACGGGCCCCTTCACGATGGTCAGCGCGGGTCCGCTCTTCGCGGCGCTCGAGGCCGCATTCGGAGGCGGCTGCATCGGCTTCGCCATCGGCGCACTGCTCTCGCTCGAGCTGACCAAGCAGAAGCCCGAGTTCGAGAACGCCCACATCCACGACGGAGTGGTATGGGTGGGCGTCCAAGCAACGGGTGAGCGCGGTGAGCGCGCCCGGAACATCCTCGCCACGGCTGGTGCCCGCCATTTCACCAGCTGAGGCGCGCCGGAGGTAGTCGGTACGTCTCCCGGCTACCTCCGGCTGAAGTTCCCGGCGACCCAGTTCGCCGGGTCGTCCTGGCCGCCCACCGGGCCCGTGTAGACCGCTTGGGCCGGGTACGGGAAGATGGGACGCTCGTTGGCGACCACCCCGCCCGAGCTGCGCGTGGCGATGAGCGCGTCGGGCGCGTTTCCGCGCTCGACCCACTCGACGAGCGGCGCCAGCTTGTCCCAGCTGTTCGGGCCCGGACCGCCGCCACAGTGCCCCATGCCCGGGATCATGAAGAGGCGGGCGTGATCCTGCGCCGCTGGGAGGTCGCCACCGAAGGTCGTGTGGACCATTCTGTCGTAGTAGTCGACCGTGCCGCCCGGCACGATGAGCCCGTCCGACCAGCCGTGATAGAGAATCAGCTTGGCACCACGGTCTAGAAGCATGCGCGACAGGTCCGGGTCGTTCGCGTCCGTGATCGCCTTCATGAAGTCACCCTCGCCGCGGGTGACGTCGTCGATGTCGAACTGCCACCACGCCCACTCCGGGGGGTTGCGGGTCGGATCGAGCACCTGCGTGACGTCGTTGAGGTCGGGCGGCGCCACTCCGGGATCGGTCTCGTAGAACAGGTAGTTCAGGTGGTCGGCGGTCACGCCCAGCGCCCCGGCCCGGTATCGATTGCGGGCGTTGGGGATGTACAGGCTGATCCACTGATCCTCGGAGCCCAGCGTGTGACCAGGGTAGATGGAGCGACCACCGCTGTCGTACGCACCCGAGTAGAAGTCCTTCACGTGCTGTAGCTGCAGGCGCGTGAAGCACGCGTCCCCGTTCACGTCGTTTGGACACATCATGGCCGCCAGATCGCGGTCCGGGTCGAAGTCGCACGCCGGCGGGTTGTCGATGACTCCGTCGCGGATGCCGTCGGCCGCGTCGCACTTCTCGAGCACGAGGCGCTCTAGCATCTCCACCTTGCGGACGCTGTCCGGCAGGCCGTCTCCATCGGTATCGAACGAGAGCGATCCCGCGAAGTCGTCCCGATACATGTTCTGCAGGAGCCAGGTGCGCGAGGCGTTCAGCTCCTGGTACAGGTGGGCCGGTGCACCGGCGACGATGCCGTCGAAGTCGTACGGGTAACGCTGGGCCTCCATGAGGCCCTCGCGCCCTCCGGTCGAGCAGCCCTCGAAGTAGGAATACTCGGGCTCCTGTCCGTAGTAGGCCCTCGTGAGCGCCTTGCCCGCCTCGGCCGTCAGGTGCACCGCACGATGTCCGAAGTCGATCTCGGCCTGAAGGTTGTTCCAGCCGAACGACGAGCCGGGCTCCGCCGCGTTGTCGTGGCCCATGTTGCTGTTCGCGACCGCGTAGCCCTCCGCCACGCGATGATCCGCGTAGTCCAGGTCGCCGTCCTTGCCGCCGTCACCCCACTTGAGGAAGCGCCCGTTCCACGCATCCGGAAGGGGTAGCTGCACGTGGAAGCCGATGGCCGGCGGCAAGATGCCCCGCACGTAGCAGTAGGCGCTCCCGTCGTTGGGGTTCTCCCGGATCGAAGCCGACACGATGGTAAGCGACCGGAAGTGGCCGAGCGCCTCGCAGTCGGCTCGCTCGTCGGGAGTGGCCGCTTGGGCGAAGGCGGGCGATCCCGTGACCGTCACGAGAAGCGCCGTCACGAGCCCGGGCAGGAGCGTGCGGGTCATCGCGACTCCGCCCCCGGCCTTTGGCTCTCTTCGTAGCGGGCACCGCTCAGCACGGCCGAGAGGGCGTAGTTCCCCTCGTGGCACGAGTACTCGTACAACAGGTCGTCGAAGCGCTCGAACGGGATCTCACCCCCCCATGGCTGGGTGTACGTCGCCGGGTCGTCGACCGTGAACTCGTACAGGATCGTGTCGTCGTCCACGCGGGTGAGCCGCTCGACGACCCTCGCCTGATCGGAGTACGGGACACCGCGGAAGGGGTGATCGGGATTGATGTTCGTCGTCTCGATGACCAGCGTGTTGCCCTCCCACCGACCCCAGGAGTCACCGAAGTATGGCTTCAAATGGCCGGGCAACGGCTCGGGCTCTCCCAGTCGGACGACTCGGAAGTCGTGCACCATCTCGGCCGTGATGATGATCTGGTCGGGCCCTTGGACGATGGTGTAGTTGTTGTTGTAGGCGGTGTTCGGCATCATCGGCGGCCCGGCGCTGGACCCGAACGAGACGATGCACCGCTCGCCGAGTGGCCTGAGCTCGGGATGGTCGTACTGCTCGAACTGGTCGCGGAGGTCGCTGCGGGCCGCGAGTAGGCTCTCCGCGGCCGGCGTGCGATCCGGCACCCGACCGTCCGGAGGATTCGTCACGAGGGACGTGCGTGGCTCTCCGTTCACGATCGCGATGCGGGAGCCCCGGTCCCAGTAGACCTCGTTGTACTCGTTGCCTGAGAGCCGCGCCTCGTTGCTCTGACCCTGAATCTCGGGTCGGCCGCAGTCCACCGTACCCGGGCGAGGCGGGCACTCGTCCTCCGGCTGCTCAATAGCGCGGACCTCGTCCCACGTGTACACGGGCTCCATGCCCGGCGGCCGCTCGAAGGGCGTGAGCGTGACGTTGGTCCAGTTGCCCTGTAGGTCGGGCTGCCCCCAGACGTTACGCGGCGCCTCGTAGCTCGGATCCCAGGGCTGGGCCTGGGCATGCACGTACACGGGGGCCGCCATCAAGAGCGCGGTTGCGGCGAGGAGAACGCGGGCCATCGGTGCCTCCGTCGGACGGGACTCAGCAGGTGCCGGAACGGTGGCAGCCGCCGCCGGCAGGCGCTCATGATACGTGCCGCCAGAGGCGCGCGCACGCCGGCTTGGGCCGCTCGGAGATGATTCGCATCCATGCCCATCGGGCCATAGAATGGCGCGGCTGGTCGCGTCCTTCCCCACATGGAGGCACCGCTATGAGGCGTCTCGTTGTCGCAGGTCTCTTCGCGCTGGCAGTCGCCGCGCAGCCGACGCACGCCCAGGAGCGTTACGCCGTCGACTGGAACGCCGTCGCCGACGAGTCGATGCGTCACTTCGAGGCGCTCCTTCGCATCGACACGAGCAACCCGCCCGGCAACGAGAGCGAGGCGGCGGCGTACCTGGCCGCGGTCCTCGAGCGCGAAGGCATCGCGTCGGAGCAGCACGCGCTCGACCCGTCGCGGTCGAACCTGGTAACCCGGTTGAGCGGCAACGGCAGTGAGCGCCCCATTCTGGTCATGGCCCACACCGACGTCGTGGGTGCGCAGCGCGAGAACTGGTCCGTCGATCCCTTCGCGGCTGTGAAGCGCGACGGCTACGTGTACGGGCGAGGCACGCTGGACGACAAGGACAACGTGACGGCGGGCCTCATGCTGATGTTGCTTCTGAAGCGGGCCGACGTGGAGCTCGACCGCGACGTGGTCTTCCTGGCCGAGGCCGGCGAGGAGGCGACCCCTCAATTCGGCGTCGACTTCATGATCGAGGAGCACTGGGACCGCATCGATGCGGAGTACTGCCTGGCCGAAGGCGGCGGCGCGGTCTCGGCCGGCGGGCGCGTGACCCACGTCAACATCGCCACGACCGAGAAGTTCCCCATGCGGGTGCAGCTCGTCGCGCGTGGCACCGCCGGCCACGGCTCCATTCCGCGGGTCGACAACGCGGTGTCCACGCTCGCAAGGGCCGTTGCCCGCGTATCGAACTGGCGGACACCCCTGCGCCTGAACGAGACCACGCGCACCTACTTCGAACGACTCGCGCAGATCAGCCCCCAGGCGGACGCGGAACGGTATCGAGCCCTCCTCGACCCCGCTCGCCAGGCGCGGGCCGAGCGTTATCTGGAAGAGCACGACCCCGAGAACTTCTCGCGCCTGCGCACGTCGGTGGTGCCGACCATGATGAGCGCCGGCTTCCGGGTCAACGTGATCCCGAGCGAGGCCGAGGCGTTCTTCGACATCCGGGCCCTGCCCGACGAGAACCCCCAGGAGTTCTACCGTGACCTCGCCGGCGTCATCAATGACCCGAACGTCGAGATCGTGCCACAGCCGATCTACCGGCCACAGGGGCCTCCGTCGGGTCTCGACAACGAGATGTTCCGTGCCCTGGAGGCGGCCACCGAACGCCTCTTTCCCGGCGCCGTGACGATCCCGACCATGCTCAACGGCGCGACGGACATGGCCCAGGTACGCGCCCAGGGCACGCAGTGCTACGGGTTCGGCCCGGTGCGCACGCTGGAGGACATCGCCGGGGGCGGAGGCGCGCACGGGGACGACGAGCGCATCTTGGAGAGCTCGCTCCTGCCGCTGGTTCAGTACCTGTGGTACTCGGTCCTCGAGGTGGCGACCAGCGAGCGTTGAACTACGTCGGGAAAGCTCAGCTGCGCCGGAACTGTTTGATGCGCAGGCCGTTCGCCGAGTCGTCGATGAGCGTCGCGAGGCGACGGGCGCGCGTGTCTTCGCGCTTGGCGCTCACCACCCACCAGGTGGCCTGCTTCCGGTAGCCGGGCGGCTGGGCTCGCCAGAAGCTCCAGGCCTCCGCGTTCGCCTTCAGCGCCTGCCGCTGCTCCTTCGAGAGCCGGGCGCGCTTCATCTCGAACGAGTACCGACCGGACTTGGCGGGGTCACGGGCCTCGTAGGCCGCCATCCCGGCTGGAGTCATACGGCCCTCCTCGATGAGCGCGGCGACCTTGTCGAGGTTCACTCGGCTCCAGTGGCTCCTTGGCCGCCGTGGCGTGAAGCGTATCGCATACGATTCGGCGTCGAGGGACCGTCGGATGCCGTCGATCCAGCCGTAGCAGAGTGCCTCGTCGACCGACTCCGCCCACGTCAGGGTCGGCTTGCCCGTGGCCTTCTTGTAGTAGCCTACCCACAGCTCGTCACGCTCTTCGTGGTGCTGGGCGAGCCAGCGCCTGAAGTCCTGAGAATTCTCGAAGAAGACGACGTCCATGGGCCTGTGCCGCCATCGGTTTGGCTAGAATAGGGGAGCAACCCCGACAATGGAGGAAACCCGTGGAAGAAGCGAAAGCCAAGCTCAAGTCCCTCATGCAGCAGCTCGAGACCGAGCGGGACGAGCTCAAGCTCAAGCTGGGACTGGCCAAGCTGGAGGCCCGCGAGGAGTGGCAGGACCTCGAGGGAAAGATGGAGGCGCTCCGGGGCCGCATGAAGGTCGTCGGCGAGGGAGCGAAGGAAGCGAGCGGTGACGTGGCGGCCGCGGCCGGCGTGCTCGCCGACGAGATCAAGGAAGGCTTCTCGAAGATCCGGAAGCTGATGTAGGGTCGGTCGCTTGCGAACCGACCGAGCCGTCGGCATGTAAGAGTCCGAATCCACGCTCACAGTCAGGTCCGGCACTCATGAAGATCCGTTACGCGCTCCCGCTCCTCGCCGCCACGGCGGTCGCGTCGGTGGCCCCGGCCACCGCCCAACAGGCCGTCGACTACTCGGACGGCGCCAATTGGCTCTGCCGCCCCGACCGCGACGACGCCTGCGCGGTCGACTTGGCCTCAACGGTGGTCCTGCCGGACGGCACCGTGTTCACGGAGGAGTTCCAGGCCGACCCGAATGCCCCGATCGACTGCTTCTACGTCTATCCGACGGTATCGACCGACCGGAGCACGCACAGCGACATGACGCCCGACCCCGCCGAGCTCAGAGTCATCGAGCAGCAGTTCGCACGGTTCCGGTCCGCGTGCCGCGCGTATGCGCCCAGCTACCGGCAGGTGACGCTGATGGGACTGCAGGCGGACATGGCGGACGGCAGCTTCACGCTCGACCAGGGAACGGGGTACGACGACGTCCTGAACGCGTTCAGACACTATCTGGAGCACGACAACGCGGGCCGGGGCTTCGTCCTGATCGGCCACTCGCAGGGCGCTTTCGTTCTCACGCGGCTCGTCGCCGAGGAGATCGACGGCCAGCCGGTTCAGGATCGACTCGTGTCGGCCATCCTCCTGGGTGCGGCTCCGACCGTGGCGGAAGGGCGGGATGTCGGTGGCTCGTTCGACGAGATCCCGCTCTGCAGGTCGGCCTCACAGATTGGCTGCGTGATCGCGTACTCGGCCTACCGGTCGACGGCCCCGCCGCCCGAGGACTCCTGGTTCGGGATCGCGCCCGCAGCGGGACTCAAGGTGGCGTGCGCGAACCCGGCGGCTCTGGCGGGTGGTGCTGGCGCGCTGCATGCCTACCTGTCCGGCCCGGGTGTGACCATCGCCGTCATGTCGCGACCGACCGAATGGGTCGCCGGCGGGCCTCAGGTCGAGACACCGTTCGTGTCCGTGCCCGGCCTACTCACCTCCCAATGCACCACGAACGAGCACGCGACCTACCTGGAGATCACCGTCCGCGGTGATCCGTCGGACCCCCGAACGGACGACATCGGGGGCGACCTCACGGCGCAGTGGGGCCTGCACCTGGTCGACGCGAACCTCGCCATGGGCAACCTCCTCGGCATCGTGCGCCAGCAGGCCGCGGCGTACGAGCGGAGCCACTGACGTGTTGGTAACGAGTCGATCCATCACGTGCGGGCTGTTGCTCGCGGTGGCCCTGGGCGTGAACGCCGACTCAGCCGGCGCCCAGTCGGACGTCTTCGACGAGGTCGAGCACCACTACGTGAATAACGGAGACGTGCGTCTCCACTATGTGAGCGTCGGCGAGGGTCCCCTGGTGGTGTTCATCCACGGCTTCCCGGACTTCTGGTACTCGTGGCGCCACCAGATGGAGGCGCTCAAGGACGACTTCCGGGTCATCGCCGTCGACCAGAGGGGCTACAACCTCAGCGGTCAGCCCGAGGGTGTCGATGCCTACTCGCTCAGATACCTGACCGGCGACATCGCGCGCATCATCGAGGACGCGGGAGCCGAGACCGCGACCATCGTCGGGCACGACTGGGGCGGGTACGTCGCGTGGGAGTTCTCCTTCGCCTTCCCTCAGATGACGGATGGTCTCGTCGTCATGAACCTCCCACACCCACGTGCCCTTTCAAGGGATCTCGCAGTGAACGTGATGCAAAGGCGAGCGAGCGCGTACGCCTATCGCTTCAAGCAGGGCTCAGCCGACGACCCCGACATCTTCTTCGGCGGCCCGATGACGCCCCAGACGCTCTCGAGTTGGGTCACGGACGAGGCCGCCCGACCTCGCTACGTCGAGGCATTCGAGCGCTCCGACTTCCACGGAATGCTCAACTACTACAAGGCCAACTGGCCCGACGCCCCCGAGCCCGGGACCGCGGTGCGTCTCATGCAAACGCCTCAGGTTCAGTCGCCTACGCTCGTCATCCACGGCCTGCAGGACCCCTATCTGCTGTCGACAGGCCTCACCGAGACGTGGAACTGGATCGACGCGGACCTGACCCTGGTGACCGTGCCGGATGCGGGGCACTTCGTGCAGCAGGACGTGTCGGACTTCGTGTCGAGAACCCTGCGCTGGTGGATGATGGCGCACCGGTAGTGCCCGGCGCGCGACCCTACCAGCCGGCGGCTTGACCGTCCTTGCGGTGGTCGGATCCAGCACGGTAGACGCCGTTCACCGGGTGATCCTCGGTCACACTCTCCGGCCCGTAGGTCGGAAGCGGTAGACTCGGGTCGACCGTGAACAGGATGCCCTGGTAGCCGCCCACGGCCCCGCCGTCGACCGGGCGCACCTGGTGACCCCGTGACTCCAGCGCGGGCCCGACGAGCGAGTACAAGCTCTGCTCGAGCGACAGCGTGTTCGAGTTCTGGCTGTGCGTGAAGCGCGCCGCGTCGGTCGTCATCTGCACGTTCATACCGTGGTCGATGACGTTGACCATGTGCTGCGCGTGCGTCTCGGGCTGCACGCTTCCGCCCATGTTGCCGAACGTCATGAGCGGGTTGCCGTCCTGCATGACGAACCCCGCAATGATCGAGTGGAAGGGGCGCTTCCGCGGAGCCACGACGTTCGGGTGCGTCGGATCGAGCGTGAACGGCGCGCCGCGATTGTGCAGCACGAAGCCGTAGTCACCCACCGTCGCACCGCTGCCGTACACCGAGAAGACGCTGTGGATGAAGGAGACCATGTTGCCCCAGCGATCCGCGGTCGTCAGGTAGATCGTGCCACCGTCCAGTCCGCCCTTCACCGAAGGCTCCGCAGCCCGGTTCATGTCGATGTGACTACAGCGCGTGGCCGCATACTCCTTCGAGAGGAGTCGGTCGAGCGGCACGTCCACGAAGTCGGGATCGGCGTTGTACGCGTGCAGGTCCGAGTAGGTGAGCTTCTTGGCCTCGACCATGAAGTGCCAGTAATCGGGATGGGTGGGTCCCAGGTCGGCCAGGTTCAGGCCGTGCGCCGGCGCGCACACCTCCAGGATGTTGAGCATCTCCAAGGTCGCCCAACCCTGTCCTGGCGGCGGCAGCTGATAGACGTCGTAGCCGTGGTAGCTCGTGGAGATCGGCTCGACCCACTCGGTCTCGAACTCGGCCAGGTCGGCGTGGGTCATCACACCACCGTTGTCCTGGACCTTCCGCACGATCGCGTCGGCGATCTCGCCCTCGTAGAAGACGTCGGCTCCGTGCCGCTGAATGAGGCGTAGGGCCCTCGCGAGGGCCGGATTGTGGATGACACTGTAGAGCGGCGGCACCTCGCCGTTCACCAGGAACGTCCGCTCCGAATCGGCGTCGCGCCGCAGCTTGTTCAGGGACCCCGCAAGGTCACGGTGGCGGCGCTCCGCCTGTCCCCACCCCTCCTCGGCGAGCTGAGCCGCCCGCTCGAACGTCTCCTCGAAGCCGAAGTTGCCGAAGCGATCCAGCAGAGCCTCGTACCCGCGGATCGCTCCGGGCACCGTAGCTGCGTTCACGCCGCTCCCCGGCATGCGGTCGAGGCCGAGCTGCTGGGTGAAGAACTCGGGCGTCCAACCGGCGGGCGCCCATCCTGCGGCGTTCAACGCGTACAGCTTCCGCTCGCTCGCGACGTACACGAGCGCAAAGAGATCGCCGCCGATGCCCGTGTCGTTCTGCGACGTGACATCGAGAACGGCGCTCGCGGCGACCGCGGCGTCGATCGCGTTGCCTCCGGCCCTCAGGACCTCGAGTCCGGCCTGTGACGCGAGTGGGTCGCTGGTTGCGACCATGCCATGGCGCGCGAGGACTTCGGAACGGCCCTGCCCCAGCCAGCCTTGAGCGCGCGAACCCGGAATCGCCGCGATGTTCGCGGCCGGGTTGGACGAGCCGCCCGTCGGAATGCCGAAGGCGTTGGGCGACTGGGCCGCGAGCGGGGTCGTCGCGGACAGGAGGGCGCCGGCCAGCACGGCTGACACGCAGGTCACTCGTATCACGTTGAGCTCCTTCTCGAGGGACGGGTCGCGAAGGCCCGAGACGACCAGAATGACACCGGTCCCTACGGTGCGAAAGGCGCGACGGGGCCGCCGACCCGAGCCGCTCTCAGGTCAGGAAGCGGTCGCGCACCTCGGGGGGCGGCAGGGCGCACTCGTCGTACCGAGCGAACAAGCGATACCGATTCCGGGCGAAGATGTCGTACGCCCAGTCACGAACGGGGCGCGGGACCACGCGAAGGAGGAGGAGCACCTTCCAAGGACCGCCCAGAAGCGCGGCGATGCGGAGGACTGCTCCAGAGCGCACGCTGACGCGCTCGGGGGACGCCGTCTGGTCCGGCCCGACATGGTCACCCTCTACCAAGACGAGGGAATCGATCGCCTCCAGCCGTGGATGCCTCGCCCGCACTCCGGCCGCGAGCGCTCCCTGCAAGGCCGCGAAGCGAAAGACGGCATGCCGGTCGGCTCGGATCACCCACCGGACTGTCCAATCGCAGAAGGCGCACAGTCCGTCGTAGAGCAGGACCGGGTGGCCCTCGGTAGGCTCTGGCTGCGCGACCATCGGGCGATCAGTTCGGGACGAGCCGCTCCAGCTCCGCAAAGAAGTTCTGGATCAGGATCAGCTCCGGCTCGACCGACGACCCACCGATGGTCAGCGGCCGCGCCATGAGGAAGCGCTGGCCATCGGGCGCGATGTCGAACCACCCATTGGTCACGCCTTCGGCCAACGTCTGCAGCCGTGGGAACAAGGCCTCGGTCTCCAGGACGCGAAAGCCGGAGCTGGTGTCGATGCGCGCGGAAATCATCTCTCCGGCCACGGAGCCGAAGACGATCTCGTCCCCCGCCGGGCTCCACCGCGGCCCGGCCCCTCCCGAGCTGGACACCTGCCAGCGACCGTCATCGACGTCCGGAAACGGCCTCACGTAGATCTGATACGTCCCCGTCTCGTTCGAGGCGTAGGCCAGCCAGCGTCCGTCCGGAGAGAACGCGGGGCCCACCTCGTCGAAGTCGGTCGACGCGAGCAGCGGAGTGGCCGGGGCGCTTCCGTCCATGGGCAGGAGCATGAGGTCGCGGCTCGGTGGGTCACCGGTGCGGAACACGACCCACTCCCCGTCCGGGCTCACCGCGAAGTCGGTCATCGTGCGCTCCGGGTCCAGCAAGAGCTGCGGCTCTCCGGTTCCATCGGCGCGTCGTGACCAGATGGTGCGGTCGCCCGGAGCCGTGCGCGTCGAGTTGAACAGGATCGTGCGGCCGTCGGCGCTCCACTCCGGGGACGCCTCGCTCGCCGCGTCGAAGGTCAGCCTGGAGAGCGGACCTTCGTCCAACTCCTTGACCCAGATCTCGCCGTCGTCCGCCCCACCCCGATCCCTGTACGCGAGGCGGGTACCGTCGGGCGACAGCCGGAAGTGGTAGTTCCCCCCGCCCGGGCTGAACGACCAGCCGGGGTCGATCGGTGTCATGCGGCCTTCCCGGGTGACCCACACGAACTCCGCTGCGGCAGACGAGACGGGACCACGCCAGTAGAGCAGATTCCCGTTATCGGCGATGCTGAAGGCCACATCCTGATTACGAATCGTCACGCCCTCGATGAGCGGCACGACGGGTCCTGTCAGCTCCAATGACCGTGTGTCGAACGGAGCCGCGAGTACCCGACCGTCCAACGCGCCGAAGACCAGGTGTCCGGTCGGGGTGACGTAGGAGCGCATGCCCTCGGTCACCGTACGCCGTTCCCCGGTCGCGTGGTCGATCGCGACGATCCGAGGCGGTACGGAGAACACCGAATAAAGCGCGGCGTCTCGACCGGGTATCGGGTGGTAGTAGCCTTGGCCGTCGGCCTCGTCCTCGGGCAGGTCCAGGACCTGCTCGGCTGTGCCCCCCGTGACCGGGACACGGTAGATGTTGTTGCCGGCAAAGGTGTTGTAGTAGATCCACCCGTCCCCGCCCCACCGACCGCAGCACGCCGCGTCGTCCGACAGCGTTCGAATCAGGCCACCGCCCAAAGGCGCGACCCTCAGCGTGCCGTTGTCGAAGAACGCGACCTCGGTGCCGTCCGGCGAGACGACGGGGTCGTTCACCTGGGCGTCCACATTGGGCATGCGTGTCTCGCCGAGGTCGGAGAACCGCCGAACGAAGAGGCCCCAGTTGCCGTTGTCGTCCGGGTGGCTACTGACCATGGACGAGCCGTCCGGCGAGAGCGCGATCCACTCGCTGGCGAAATCGTTCTCGGCTGTGTTCAGAGAGAACCGAAACACCGGCTCGGGAGGTGTGGGCCTGAGCAGGGCCCATCCTGCCAGGACCGCGAAGGCCACGGCCGCCGCGGTCGACCCGATGGAGAGCGCCTTCCAGCGCCCGCCGGACACTGCCGCCTCCAACGAGGTTCCGTGCCGGAAGCCCGCGTCCTGAAGCGCGACCGCGAATTCGTTGGCGCTCGCGAAGCGGTCGGCGGGAAGCTTCTCGAGCGACTTCCTGATCGCCGCGTCCACGTTCACGGGGATGGTGTTTCGCACCGCGGTCGCGGACACCGGGACCCCCTGCAGGATCTTCCCGAGCACGGCCTGCGCGGTGCTGCCCGTGTACGGAGGGTCACCCGTCAGCAACTCGTACAGGACCGCACCCAGCGCATAGACGTCACTGGCCGGGCCCACGCTCACGTCGCCCGTCGCCTGTTCCGGGCTCATGTAGTACGGCGTACCCACCGAGAGACCGGTCTCGGTGAGACGCGCGCCCCCGGCCGCACCAACGGCCAACGCGATGCCGAAGTCGCCCACCATCGGCTGGCCCGACTGGATCAGGATGTTGCCCGGCTTGATGTCCCGGTGCACCACGCCACGCTCGTGCGCATACCCGAGCGCTCCCGCCACCGCGACCGCGATGCGGACGGCCTCGTCGACCGGAAGCTGCTTCTCGCGGTCGAGCCAGTCCTGAAGTGTCTCCCCTTGCACGTACGGCATGACGTAGAAGAGGAGCTTGTCGGCCTCTCCCGAGTCGAACAGGGGCAGAATATGGGGGTGCTGGAGGTTCGCCGTCGTCTTGATCTCGGCCAGGAAGCGATCGGCGCCGACGACGGCGGCGAGCTCGGGCTTCAGGACCTTGAGGGCGACCTTGCGTTCGTGGCGGAGGTCGTCGGCCAGGTACACGGTGGCCATGCCACCTTCGCCCAGCTCTCGTTCGATACAGTAGCGGCCTTCGAGGGCCGCGTTGATGCGGGTTATTGCGTCAGACACAGGGGAACCGAGATGGCGGGAATGGGGACCGGCGGCACGAAGTTCCCACTGCGGTGGAGGCTCTGGCAAGGCGTCCCCAGCCGTCCTCCGTCCGTTCTGCTAGCGATACCCGGCAGGCGTGTACTCCACGGCCCCCGGGAACTGCATGTCGCGAACGTGTGAGCGGCCCATGTAGACCGGCGAGGCCGCCGCCCTGCGCTCGCCCGCGATGGCGCGCATGACCGCCTCCTCGTCCTCGGGGGCCGGCACACGCCCCTCGAGGCAGAACCGGACGACTTCCTCCACGGCTCCCGGCTCGTCACGCTGCGGGTAGTGACCGGCCGTGGGAAGCAGCCAGAACGAGCTCTCGACCTCGCGGTCGTTGAGGTAGTTCGACCAGATATACTGGGCGATGCGCGGCGGGTTGACGGTGTCCAGCAGTCCCCAGAAGAGGGCCGTAGGGACGGGACTCTCCTTGAGGTTGGCCAGCCAGCGATACTCGTTCGCGGCGCGCTCCAGCAGGTACTTGCCCACGTGGAGGCGCGCGCCGATGCCGTCGTTGAAGGCCTGCATGTCGGCGTAGGCGACGCTGACCGGGTCGCCCTCCGTGACGCGCGGCCGCTGCCGCTGCGCCTCGATCATCCGCGGTCCCCGCACGGGGTCCAGCACGTCGAGCTGTCCCGGAAAGAGGTTCGCCAGCGGCAGGAAGCTGCCGCTGTTCGACAGGAAGTGGTATGTGATCTCGTAGTCGCGGCTGGGCGACTCCAGGTAGTCGCCCAGGAACGCCAGCCCGACGCTCACGCCACGGTCGTGGGTCAGCATGTGAAACGACTCGAGGCCGACGATCTCGCGAACGAAATGGTCGAGCAGCCGCGCGTCGTCGCGTAGCATGTACGAGTACCCGTCCTGCGGCTTGTCCGAGAATCCGAAGCCAGGGAAGTCGAGCGTGCACAGGTAGTAGTCGTCTTCCAGGAGCCCGATGAGATCCCGGAAATCGAAGCTCGACGTCGGATATCCGTGCACGAGCAGGACGGCCGGATTCGACGGGTCCCCGAACGTGCGGTAGAAGACGTCGACCTCGCGTCTGTCGTTGTCGAGCGTGGTCGAGGTCCATGTGAAATACCGGCCACCCCGGTGCCACTCTTCCGCGAGGGGCGAGTAGAACGTAAAGGTCTCCTGAGGCAGAGCCCTGCGACTCGACGGTGGCGCGGCGGCCCCGGCGATCAGCGGTAGAGCCGGAGCCCCGGCCGCCAGCGTCACGAATTCGCGTCGATCCATTGTGTGCCTCCACGGCAGAAAGCGTTGCCCCCCGAGATGATAGGGCGCAGGCCGGAAGGAGGCACGAACCAAGTGGGGCGCCCCCACCGCGTGGAGGCGCCCCGTGTGAATCGGCTTGCGCGGCGATTCCTGTCAGCGCTCCAGCAGGCGCACGCTTCCCGAGCCGGTCTCGATGGAGATCGCACCGTCGCCGTCGCCCAGCGCACCACGCACACGGTCGCGGCGCACGGAGTTCACGGTCAGCGGGAAGTCCAAGTCGATGCCGCCGCTGCCGGTCTCGATCTCCACCATGCCACCCAGGTCGGCAGGAGCACGCACCGTGACGGAACCGCTGCCGGTGTCGATCACGAGCGCATCCACGTCCCTGAGGAGCTCGAGCTCCACCCGCCCGCTCCCCGTGTCGACCACGACGTTCGGGGCGGAGATCCCGACCATCTCCACCGAGCCCGAACCGGTATCGACCAGCACGTCGTCCGCCTCGACGTTGCGCACGTCCACACCCCCCGAGCCGGTATCGATCGAGACGGCCGCCCCTACCACGTCCGAGATGTCGACACTTCCGGACCCGGTGTCGACGGCAAGGGGTCCCCGCACCCCTGCGACGGTTACGCCGCCGGAGCCGGTGTCGATCACGAGCGCGCCGCTGACGTCGCTCGCAGATACCCTACCCGATCCGATATCGAGACTGAGCTCGCCGTCGACGCCCTCGGCCTCCATCGCCCCGACGCCGACGTAGGCCGCCAGGCTCTGACCAGCGGGCATCTCGATGACCAGGTCCGCCCAGGCCTCGAGGCCCGAGCCCCCGCTACGGATCCTCACCCTGTCGCCCCGGTCACCCCCATCGCCGAATGTGCCGTCACTCCGCACACGGGTCGTCATGTCGTATCGACCACGGAGCCTCGAATACACGATCTCGTCGCTCGGGTAGACGATGCGCAGGGTCGTCCTCCCACGGATCTCCCCCGTCTCGATGCGCAGCTGAGACGCGTCGGCGCCCCCGCGTTGAATACGGACAACGACATCGGACCCCGTCCCCGCCACGACGCTCACGTTGCCCACCAGGTTGTAGATCGCCACCTGGTCCCCCGACAGCCGCTGCACGTCTTGATCCTGTGCGGTGGCCGCAGTCAACACGGCCGCGACAGCAAGCGCCGACACCACCTTCGTCCTCATCGTCATCGTTCCCCCTCTGTTGCTCTAGTTCCGAACCAACGCGATGTCCCCATCGAAGACCTCGACCTCGATGCGGGCCGAGCCCGAGCCGAGCACGAAGTCGAACTCCCGCCCGGCCGTGAAGCGCTCTACGCGCACGGCGAACTCCGACTGGAACTCGCCGTCGAAGGTGGAGACGTGTACGGCGGCGTTGGTGCCCACCGGGATCGCGAGCACCACGTCGCCGTCGTGGGCGTAGAAGCCGTAGTCGCCTCCATCGGCGATGCCCCCGACGAAGACGATGTCGCCGTCCTGCACCTCTACACGGACCGACGACGACACGATGTCTTCCAGCTCGACGTCGCCGTCGCCGCTGTGGGCCTCGATGGGCCCTGAGACGCGATGCAGCACCACATCATCGCTCTGGGACGACGCGGACACTCCGCCGCGCGCGTCGGTGACGAGTACCTCTCCCCGGACCGTCCGGATGTCCACGGGTCCAGCCACGTCCTGTACCTGGACGTCTCCAGACGCGGTCGCGATCTCGAGCCTGCCCCCGAGGCCCAGCACCGAGACGTCGAGCGCGGCACCGCCCACGCGTACATCCATCCATCGTGGCACGCGGACGATCGCCTCAGCGGAACCCCTACGGCGTCCCCCCGTCGCCCGCACGTTCAGGGTGGACCCACTTCGGTTCACCGAGATGCGGCCGTTACGATCGTCGGCGATCTCGAGCAGGTCCTGATCCCACCCCTCGAGGCGGACCTCACCTCGGAGATCCGCGATGACGAGCCGGTCGCCGGGCTCGACCTGCACGGTGGTGTCCACCTGGGGCCCGGCCGCACCGAGCGTTGCGAGGAGCAGGAGCGCCTCCAACATCAGCCCGCCCACTCCGCCACGCGCACGGCGTCTTGCAGATACGTCAGCTTGCGGCGGTACATGCGCTGGAGGTGCTCGAGCAGGAATGCGTTGCCGGGGTCCGACGCCAGCGCCTCAGCGGAGTCGTCGATCGCACGCTGTATGGTGCGCAGGTTCCGGTCCAGGATCTCGACCGTCGCGGGATCGAGCACCTCGCGCGTCGTGTCGAGAATACCCTCGAGGGCCCCTAGCTGCGCCGCGAGGTCGTCCGGGACGTAGCCGGCCGGCAAGACGTCCACGATGGGCGGCGGTCCCTCGGCTACCGTGCCTTCCCCAGCGAAGACGCCCGCGGTCGCGACCCACCAGGTCGACCCCACCGAAAGCATCACCAGCAAGACCGCTGCGGCCACGAGCTGCGGCCCGGACACGCCCGTCGTGACCGGGCGCCGTCTCGCCGTCGGCAGGGCGATGACGTCCTCGCCCCGGACCGGCGCATCGTCGCCGATGGCGTCGGCCACGCGCGGCCACAGATCCGACGGCGCTTCGAGGTCCTCCGCCGACCGGGCCATCGCGACCACGCCGCGGAGCTCGGCGAGCACGTCCCGGCAGTGCACGCACTCGGCCAGGTGGGTCTCCAAGCGCTTCCGAGCCCCGGGCTCGAGGTCACCTTCCATGTAGTCGGAGAGCTGGTCCGTCCACTCCCCGTGACGACTGCTGTTCATCGATTCAACTCCTCGCGCATCAACATTCTCGCGCGGTGCAACTGCGACTTGGACGTTCCGACCGTGATGCCGAGCTCGCCGGCGACCTCCTCGTGACTCCATCCCTCCACGTCGTAGAGCACGAAGACCCGCCGGGCCCGCTCGGGCAGCCGTTCGAGAGCCCGCTCTAGATCGAGGGCCTCCGCGGAAGAACGCCGCCGCGGCGCAACCAAACCGCCCAGCACACCTGTCCACGGGACTCGCCTCGCTTCCCGCCTGCTCCACGTGCTGCGACGCCGCAGGATGTGGTTCACGGCCAACCGATGAAGCCACGTGCCGAAGTGCGAGTCACCCCTGAAGGTGTCGAGCTTGGACCAGGCTCGGACGAAAATCTCCTGCACGAGATCCTCCGCCAGCTCGGGCCCAGTCATGCGCAAGGCCAGTGAGTACACGCGTCCCACGTGGGCTCGATACAGGCGCTCGAACGCATCGTGGTCACCGACCGCCGCCCGTCGGACGTCGGCCTTCTCGGTTTGTGCCGGCACGGCGAGCCGCGGATCAGGGTTCAAGGCTCTCACACCAGGTTGGACAGGGCCGGCGGCCCCTGGGTTGGAACGCTTCGTCCCTTTCCCGGACGATGCTGGCGGACTTCGAGATTCAGGCGCAGGGTGCAGATATCGCCTGAAGCCTGCGCTACCGCCCCCCCGCCTGGTGCCCCCGCTCGATCGCCGCGCTCACGCCCGCGGAGATGCCACTGTCCGTACCCACGGTCACGAAACGGAAGCCCTCGCGAATGCGCTGCTCGACCGAATTCGCACCCGTGGTGATC
>JAHEKM010000022.1:20532-26790 GCA_024638325.1 Gemmatimonadota bacterium
GCGGCTTCGACCTCGTCGCCCGGCGGAAAGCCCAGCGAAGCCGTCAGGTCCGAGGGGCCGATGAAGACGACGCCGACCCCCGGGACGGATACGATCTCCTCGATGTTCTCGACGCCCTCGGCGGTCTCGATCTGGATGATGGCCAGCAGCTCGCCCTCGGCGTCGAGCGGCCACACGTCGGCCCGCTGCATATAGTCGTTCGTGCCCCAGAGCCACATCGCGTTGGTCGGGTTGCGACCGCGGAGGCCGGCTGGCTCGAAGTCCGTCGAGCCACGCTGCTGAGGATAGCGGGTGGCGCGCACCGCGTGCTCGGTCTCTTCCCTGGTGCTGATGGAGGGATACATCACGCCGAAGACGCCCACGTCCAGGACCTGCTTCGCCTGAAAGAGTACCTCCTCCGCTCCCGTCGCCGGGACGCGCACGAATGGCACCACGTTCGGCTGCAGATTCCCCTTCTGCGCGATGAGCCGCTTGTCGGTCATCCCCAACAGGAACATCTGGAGCCGCTCCACATCGTAGGGCGCGTGCTCCATGTCGATGATGATGAAGTCCAGGTCGGACCGGGCCAGCGTGCGCGCGCTCACAAGCGAATAGTCGAACGAGAGGACCCCGAACGCGGGCTGCCCGGATTCGAGCAGCTCGATGGTGCGGTTCAGCCGCACCCCGTCCTGGGCCCCGACTGGCCCGATGCCGACGAAGAGGCAGAGGCCGGCAAGTACAGCGAAGGCCTTGGCGATTCTATTCATTGCGGGTCCTGTCTCGTCGAGGTCGCGGTGGGAGTCGAGGCCGTAGAACTCGATCGCACAGAATACGTCGTCCCGAGAAGGGAGGCGAACGGCTCGTGAAAAGGCCGGGAGCCCAGTCCTTCGGGCCCCCGGCCACGCACCGTCAGGAGCGGCTTCCGCCTAGCTCACCACCTGAACGGCACGGCACCTACCACATCACGTCGCGTACGAGCGGCCTGTAGTCCCAGCGCGGAAGCCACCTCCGCGATCCGGTAGCTCAACCGCTGATGTTCGCGGCTCAAGCCGGCGCGTTGTGCTACAAGGGCGGCGTCGGCGAAGCGCTCATGTGCCAGCTCCGCGTCACCGCTCTGGAGCGCCCTGGTAGCGGCCGTCTCGAGCGCCGCAATGGCCCGGCCCACACGGCCGGTCTCCAGGTGCAGGTTGGCGGCCACGAACAAGTCGCGTTGGGCTTGAGCGTCCCCCCCGGGCCTCAGCTCTGCCGCGACCTCGTACAACACGGCCACCTCTTGCCAGCGATCTGCATGGTCGTGCAGCGTCGCGGCCGTCGCCTCGAGCTCCATCGCGATCTCGGCGCTGGACCGAAGCTCCTCTTGTGCCGACACCGGCCCGACCATCAGCCCGGCCAGCGCGAACACGGTGGGTATCCATTTCTTCGTCTTCATCGTCCCCTCCCATCCTCACATGGATCTCTCGAACTGCGCACGGGTGGATCCGCAACCGGAGGCGACTCCCGCCCGCCCCATTCCGCGTCTTCATCGTCACTGGCGGCAAGTCCGTCCATCAGCGATCACGAACCCACCCGCGCTCCTCGCTTCCCCCTTGCATGCACCGTATTGTATCGATACATTGTATCGATTAGCATGATCGATTGAAGCAAGTGAGCAACGCTACATATGGCCATTGTAGCTGTCAATAGGTGGTGATTGTCACCATGACAATGTGGAAGCCGCTGCTGGAAGACGGAACGCCCCGGTACGTGGCGATTGCGGACGCGATCGCGCGCGACCTCGCTGCCGGCGTGCTCACCGAGGGCACACGCCTCCCGACCCACCGCGATCTCGCTGACACACTGGGCGTCACCGTGGGCACCGTCTCGCGCGGATACGCCGAGGCGGAGCGGCGGGGGCTCACGGTAGGCGAAGTGGGGCGCGGCACGTTTGTGCGCACGGCGTCGGAGCCGGAGGACTTCGGCTGGCGGGTCGCCGCTCAGGAGGGCGTCAGCAAGGGCGTCATCGACATGAGCCTCGCTTGCCCGTGGGTTCCGCCAGACGGTGAAGAGGGCCTGCTCCTGGCCGAGACGCTCCGGGACGTCGCCAAGTCACGCACGCTCGACGAGCTGGTGACCTACCATCCCTCGTCCGGGCTGCCCCGGCATCGCGCGGCCGCGGCCGAATGGCTCGGCCGCCTCGGCCTCGACGTCACCCCGGACCGTGTCGTGGTGACCAACGGGGCGCAGCACGCCATGGTCGTGATCCTGGGCGCCCTTCTACGACCGGGCGACACCGTCGTGACGGCGGAGCTCAGCTATCCGGGGTTCAAGTCGGTGGCCCAGATGCTGGGCCTCAAGCTCCGCGGCGTCGCCATGGATGGGCAGGGGATCCGCGCCGACGCGCTCGACGAGCTCTGCGGGCAGGCGTCTCCCCAGGCTCTCTATTGCGTGCCCTCCATCCAGAACCCTACGGGCGCCACGATGTCGGAGCAGCGGAGGCGCGACATCGCCGAGGTGGCGCGCAAGCACGGGTTGATCGTCATCGAGGACCAGATCCACGTGTCGATGGGCCCCGAGCGGATTCCACCGATCGCCGCCTTCGCTCCCGAGCGGACGCTCCACATCACGACGCTGTCCAAGTGGGCGACCTTCGGCCTCCGCATCGGCTTCATCGCGGCGCCCGAGCGCGCGGTCGAACGGATCCGGTCCGGCGTCCGCTCGACGCTCTGGATGCCCGCCCCGCTCATGACGGAGGTCGCCGTGCGCTGGATCACGGACGGCACAGCCGAGCGCTTGGCGAAGAAGAAGCTCGACGAGCTGGACGCGCGCCATGAGCTCGTGCGCGAGATTCTGGGCCACCACCGTGTGGACATGCACAGGGGCTCGCTGCACGTCTGGGTCCACCTGCCCGAGCCGCTCAGGAGCGACGAGTTCGTCGCTCAGGCCCGGCAGCGGGGTGTGCTCGTGGCCGGCGCCGAAGCGTTCGCGGTGGGCCGTGACGTCCCCCATGCCGTGCGCGTGTCCCTGGCACAAGTGCCGCATCGCGAGGAAGTCCGCCGCGCCCTCGAGATCCTCGCCGACATTCTCGACGGCGCGTCTACGGCCTGCGTGCAGATCGTCTGACGGCAGCCGGGAAGCGGTACCGCGGACGAGCGGTCAGAGGTGCTTCCCGCGCTCCCACCCCTTGGCCGCCAGCCACTGGAGCCCCGACTCCTCAGCGCCGTCCTCGAGGCTGGTCGCCATGCTGTCGTTCCAGCGGTTGAGGTAACCGA
The DNA here is from genome assembly GCA_024638325.1 of Gemmatimonadota bacterium. GTDB lineage: Bacteria > Gemmatimonadota > Gemmatimonadetes > Longimicrobiales > Gaopeijiaceae > UBA2982. The sequence continues at coordinate 23,760 of JAHEKM010000022.1, forward strand.
AGAGCGCGATCACGCCCAGGATCTCCACGATCTCACCGTCGTCCCAGTGCTCTCGCACTCGCGCCCGCAGATCCGCATCCACCGCGTTGGGGATCGAGCTGGCGGCGAGGGCCAGATCGAGCGCGGCCCGTTCGGCATCGTTGAACGCCGGGTGGCTCCGGTACTCCCACACGTGCTCGAGCTGAGCGTCTGGGGCACCGTAGCGCTCGGCCGCCCGGATGGCGTGAGCCTGACAGTAACGGCACCCGGCAGCTTCCGAGGAGACGTAGGCGACGAGTCGTTTGAGCGCACTGGTCACCCGCCCGCGGTTCTCCATGACGGCCATGTTCAGCTCGATGAACGCCCGCGCGATGCGTGGCCGACGCTGCATGGTCAGGACGCTCCGCGGACAGAAGCCGAGGGTCTCGTTGAAGAAGTCGGAAAGCCGGTGGACGTCCTCGTCGTGATCGGGTGACAGGGGCTCGACGAAGGGCATCAGTAGGCGTCCTGGGCCCCCGCCTGCTCGAGCGAGCGGACGAGGAGGAGCAGCGCCGTGATCAGAAGGAAGGCCGCTCCCGCCATGGTCGGGATCGAGATGTAGCCGAAGACGGCTACGTAGCGACCCGTGCAGGGTGCGCCGATGGCACAGGTCCCGACATCGAGCGTGGGGCGCCACTGGATCGCCACGTGGTAGGCCGCGATGAGGAAGCCAATGACCGGCAGAGGGATCGCAAAGCGCCAGACGCCCGCGTCGCCGCGCAGCATCCCCACGCCGAGAACCGCCACGAGCGGGTACATGGCGATGCGCTGGTACCAGCACAGGAGGCAAGGCAGGAATTGAGCGATCTCGGACAGGTAAAGGCTGCCGAGCATCGCCGTGAGCGAAACACCCCAGGCCCAGCCGATCGGGTGACGTACCTGGCCCACCAGCGCTCCGCGCAGCCCCGCCCTTCCGCCAGGCACCGCGAGCGCCGCGCCCAGCCCGAGGGCAAGCACGACGGCTACGATGGCAAGGATGCCGAGCGTCGTGACGATCGTCGAGTAGAAGGCCACCACTTGTCTCCGCTGGAAATCCGGTCGAGTTCTGGGCGCCCAAGAATCGGGCTACCGGTAGAACCGCGCAAACGCCCGATGGGTCCGCCCGGGTCGAGGCCCGCGCCTAGACCACCGCCTCCTTCCACCGGCCGCGCCGGAAGACGACGCCGCTCACGACCGCGAGCGACGAGAAGGCCACCATCATCGCGATGAAGATGCCGTTCGGCCCCATGCCGAGCGGGAACGCGAGCACCCATCCGAGCGGCAGCTCGAGGAGCCAGAAGCAGAACAGGTTGATGATGGTCGGCGTCCACACCGCTCCGGCTCCGTTGAACGCCGCGGTCAGCACCATGCCGTAGGCGTAGAAGAAGAATCCCGCCGACACGATGCGCAGACACGAAATGGCGTACGCGCTCGCCTCTCCGGTGCCCCCGAAAGCACTGACGATGAGCGGGGCGAACACCATGAACGCGATCCCGAGGGCGCCCAGGAAATAGAAGTTCATCTTCGCGGCGATCCAGACCGACTTCTCGGCGCGCTCTGGATCACCCGCGCCCAGTCCCTGCCCGACCATGGTCGCCGCGGCGTTCGAGAGCCCCCAAGCGGGAAGGATGCCGAAGAGAATGACGCGGATGGCGATCGCGTAGCCCGCCAGGGCCTCGCTGCCGAACTCCGCGGTCAGGCGCACGAGCCCGATCCAGCTTGCCATGCCGATAAACGTTTGGAAGGTGGCCGTGGCCGAGAGCCTGATGATCCGCACCATGAGCGCCGGCAAGACCCGGACGTGCTCGAGGGCCAGGCTCAGTCGTCCACCCAACCGGAAGAGGGCATAGAGCTGCACCAGCACAGCCGTGCCCCGCCCGATCGACGTGGCGACCGCCGCGCCCTGCACGCCGAGCTCCGGGAAGGGGCCGATCCCAAAGATCAGCAGCGGGTCGAGTACGATGTTGATCCCGTTGGCGAGCCACAGCACCCGCATGGCGATCGCCGCGTCACCCGCGCCGCGGAACGCCGCGTTCTGCAGGAAGAGGAGAACGATCACCGCGTTGGTGCCGAACATGATGCGGGTATAGGGCGTGGCGATCTCGATGGTGCCGACCTCGGCCCCCATGATCCGGAGCAGGTCCTCGGCCCACACGACGCCGACGACGCCGAAGAGGAGTGCGACCGCCCCACCGAGCAGAACCGCCTGCACGGTCGCGGTGGCGGCGCCCTCGGGATCGTCCTCTCCAATCCGCCGAGCGACCACTGCGGTCACGCCGATGCTGAGCCCCATGGCGACCGTGTAGATGATCGTCATGAGCGATTCGGTGATCGCCACACCCGCGATCGCGTCGTCGCCCAGTCGGGACACGAAGAAGATGTCCACGACCGCGAACACCGACTCCATGACCATCTCGAGGACCATGGGGACCGCGAGCAGGACGATGGCTCGGTTCATCGAGCCCTTGGTGGGGTCTCCCCCGGTGCCCTTCATGGCGTGGACGAAGACCTGCCACCACGTCTCGTGGGCGTACTCGTCCCCCGACTCCTGCTGGGCGGGCTCCTCGGCGACGGCCGATTCCGTGGGTGCGTCCATCATGCGCTTCCGGCGACGGGAGGCCGGAAGCTACCGGAAGGCGCGGGTCAGGCCAACCGAGGTCTTCGAGGAGTAGCGCGGGGCCGCCCCCGCTTCTCTCCAGGCGCCCGGCGACTACATTGACTGCCGCGCCCTCATGCACCCTTGTGTAGGGCCGTATCCCCAAGGCAGGAAACGACAACAGATGTTTCGCCGTACCGACGACCTTCGCATCCAGGAGCTCCGGCCGCTCATCTCCCCGGCGATCCTCATGGAGGACTTGCCGATCACGGAGGCCGTGTCCGACACGGTGGCGCAGGCACGTGAGGAGATCGCCAACGAACTCTGGGGCCGAGGTGACGACCGGCTTTTGGTCGTCGTGGGGCCGTGCTCGATCCACGATACCGACGCGGCGCTCGAGTACGCGGAACGGTTGGCCGAGAAGCGGAAGGAGCTCGG
>JAHEKM010000023.1 GCA_024638325.1 Gemmatimonadota bacterium
GCTGTTGCCCCCGTCGCAGCTTCGCACGCATGTTGGCGGGCCCGGAGAAGCCCATGAATTTCGCCGTTCCGCTCACAGTGCCCCACGTCATCCGTGTCGTCGCCCTCGCCCTGGTGCTGGCGGGGCCGATGACCCGACCCGCCGGCGCTCAGATCCAGGTCGCAGAGGCCACGATCCGCGAACTCCAGGACGCGATGGCTTCCGGCGTCACGACCTCGCGGGAGATCACGCGCGCCTACATCGCCCGCATTCTGGCCTTCGACTCCAGTGGACCGCGGCTGAACTCGATCATCCGCCTCAATCCGGACGCTCTCGCGGAGGCGGATGCCCTGGATCGGGAGCGCGTGGCGCGCGGGCCCAGGGGCCCGTTGCACGGCGTCCCCGTGCTCATGAAGGACAACTACGACACCCCGGGGATGCCGACGAGCGCTGGGACGGTGGCACTGGCGGCGCTGATGCCACCCGACGACGCTTTCCAGGTCAGAAGGCTCAGGGAGGCCGGCGCGGTCATTCTCGGCAAGACGAACCTCCACGAGCTGGCCAGCGGCATCACGACCGTCAGCTCGCTCGGCGGCCAGACCCTCAACCCCTACGACCTGTCCCGGAATCCCGGGGGATCCAGCGGTGGAACGGGCGCGGCCATCGCCGCGAGCTTCGCCGCAATCGGCTGGGGAAGCGACACGTGTGGGTCCATCCGGATCCCCGCGGCGCACAACAACCTGGTGGGGCTCCGCCCGACGAAGGGGCTCTCCAGCATCGATGGCATCATCCCACTCTCGGTCACCCAGGACGTCGGCGGCCCGCTCGCTCGCACCGTCACGGACCTCGCCATCGGCCTGGATGCCACCATCGGACCCGATCCGAACGATCCTGCGACCGCCGGACTCGCGGGGCGGGACCTGCCCGACTTCTCGGCCGCCCTGGACCCCGACGCGCTGGAGGGGGCCCGCATCGGAATCTTCGAGCCGCTCTTCGGGGACGATCCGCAGGACGCCGCGGTCGCCGCGGTCGTCCGAGCCGCGGCTCGCGAGATGGAGGAGCTCGGGGCGGTCGTGATGACGGTCGACATGCCCGAGTTCTCAGAGCTGATCTCGGGGTCCGGAGTGATCGGCCACGAGTTCAAGTGGAACCTCATGGACTACCTGGCCGCCGTACCGGACGCGCCCGTGGGCTCGCTCACCGAGCTGATCGAGCTAGGCCTCATCCACGACGCGATCGCCGGGGTCATGCGGCGTTGGGACGAACCGACGAGCCGTGACTCGGACGACTACCGGGAGGCGCTCGCGGCACGGGAACGGCTGCGCGCGGCGATGCTCGCCGAGATGGAACGGCTGCGGCTGGACGCCCTAGTGTATCCGACCATCCGGCGCGTGGCGGCGCGGGTGGGAGACTCGCAGCCCGGGTCCTCGTGCCAGCTCAGCGCGCACACCGGCATGCCTGCGCTCGCCATTCCGGCCGGTTGGAGCGCGGGACTCCCGGTCGGAATGGAGCTGCTGGCCCGGCCCTTCGACGACGCTCGTCTGCTAGCGTTCGGGTATGCGTTCGAGCAAGCGAACGACCTCCGTCGGCCACCGGCCAGCGCACCCCCCGTGACCGGGAGCGGACCGACGGTCCGGTTCACGGAGATGCAGTTCTCGGACTCCACGTTCATGGTCAGCGCCAGCTTCACCTACCTGGTCGAAGAGGGTCGGCTCATCCACTCCAGCACTGTCGTCTCCGACGATGTGGAGGCGTTGGACGATGCGCTCGCGCTCGTCCTGAGTCACGAAGACGACGAGGGTCGTTGGTCCGTGGCCCTTCGGCTCGTCGGGCCCGGTGGCGGCTTCGCGTCCCAGGCGGTCGACCTGGAGCCGCAGCTGCGCGAAGAGCTGGCGGAAGGGGGGCTCCACCTGGAGCTGGTCCGGCGTGGCTCGCCCGTGGAGCGGGTGAGAACACCGCTCGTGTTCTCGGACGCCGTGACGCCCAACGACTAGTGGCCGTTCCTACCGACGCGGCCGCCGTTGCGCTCGCGGGTGCGCTGACCCTCGCGCTCACGGTGGCGGCCGCCGACGCCACCGGACAGCAGCCGCCTCCGCCGCCCGAGGGGTCCGCAGCGCGGGTCACGGTCGTGCCCGGAGCCCAATACGCGAAGGGGCCGCTGTACCGGGCGTTCGCGGGCGGGGGGTATCGCGACCTATGGACGACTCCGATCACCGTGCCGGTTGCGGATCTGTCCAACTTGGCCGGAGGTCTGACGGCCGTCCGTCTGGGCGGCGGCATGACCACCCGCACACTCCATCTCGACGGCGCCGACGGCCGCCGCTATGTCTTCCGCTCGGTGGACAAGGAGCCGGCCGACCTCCTCGAAGACTTCATCGGTACGCCGATCGAGGCCGTGATCCGGGACCAGGTGAGTGTGTTTCACCCCTCCGGGGCGCTGGTCGTGGCGGAGCTTCTAGAGGCACTCGACATCCTCCACCCCGAACCTCGTCTGGTCGTCGTCCCCGACGATCCACGCCTGGGGGAGTTCAGGGACGAATTCGCGGGCATGCTGGCGCTCTTCGAGGAGCGGCCCGACGACGCCCCAGAGGGCGCGCCCGGCTTCGCTGGCTCGCGCCAGATCGTGCAGACGGAGGACCTCTTCGACGAGTTGGAGGACGACCCCGAGGAGCATGTCGCCGTCGCCGAGCTGCTCCGCGCCAGGCTACTCGACCTCATCGTGGGGGACAGGGACAGGAGCACCAACAATCATCTGTGGGCTCGCTTCGAAGACCCGGCGGGAGGGCGGCTTTGGCGCGTGGTCCCGCGCGATCGTGACCAGGCGTTCGTCCGCTTCGACGGGTTCCTGAAGACCTTGGCCAGGCTTCACGACTACCGTCTTGTCTCGTTCGATGAGGAGTATCCGAACGTCAGGGGCCTGAGTCGTAACGCCTGGGACATCGACCGTTGGCTGCTGGTCGGCCTGAGCCGGGAGGAATGGCTTGCCAACGTGACCGAGGTCCAGCGCCTTCTCACCGACGAGGTCATCGACCGCGCCGTGAGCCGCATGCCACCGGAGCACCACGCCATCGTCGGAACCGAGATCGCCGAGGCGCTGAGGGAACGCAGGGACGCGCTGCCGGCCGCAGCTGAGCAGCTGTACGGGTTCGTGTTCTCGTACGCGGATGTCCACGCGACCGACGCGGCCGAAGAGGCCTCCGTGGAGCGACATGAGAACGGCTCGGTACGGGTCGTACTCCGCCCGGGCGACTCCGCTGTAGGAGTCACGTTCGACCGCACGTTCTCTCCGCAGGAAACGAAAGAGATCCGCCTCTACATGCACGGGGGCGCCGACGCGGTGACCGTCACGGGCAGTGGGCCCGGCACCATCCGGCTACGGGCGATCGGCGGCGGCTCCGCGGATCGCTTCGTCGACGAGTCGTCCACCCGCGGCGGACCGAACGAGTTCTATGACGGGGGCGACGCGACGCAGGTGGTCGCAGGACCGGCCACACGGTTCCACGGAGAGAACGTGACGCGTCGGTACTCGTGGCTGAACGACTTCCGCAGCCTGGACTGGGGCCTGGAGTGGCGTCCCCTCGTCGGCGGCGGCTACGATGCTGATCGTGGCGTGACCCTCAGCGGCATCGTTCATGTCGACACGTACGGCTTCAATCGAGACCCCTACGACAGCCGCTTGCGCCTCGAGGTCGGCTGGGCCTTTGGGCTCGCGGAGCCGCTGGTCGACTACCGTCAGAACTTCCGCGACGCAGCATTTGGGCTGGACTTGGACGTACACGCCCGCGTCTCCGGGATGGAGATCATCGACTTCTACGGGCTCGGCAACGAGACGCCCGAGATCGGCTCCACCCGTTTCTACCGCGTGCCGCACAAGCAGGCGCGATTCGCGATGTCGGTCGACTTCGGCGATGGCGAGCGGACGCGGGTCGGTGTGGGGCCGGTGTTCCGGTACATGTCCACCGACTCGACCGATACCAGCCGGTTTTTGGGCACGGTCGATCCGTACGGATCGGGCCGGTACGGCCAGCTCGGCGTCCAGGCCTTCGTGGAGCTGGACGGCCGTGACCGCGCGGGCACGCCCTCGAGTGGCTACCACCTCACGGGCCAGGGCGGCTACTTCCCCGAGCTCGTCGACGTCGACCGCGGTGGCTTCGGGTACGCCGAGGCCCAGGCGGCCACCTACCTGTCGCCACCCCGGGGCAACCCGACGCTCGCGGTCCGAGCCGCGGGCAAGAAGGTGTGGGGCACGTTCCCGTTCGCAGACGCGGCGTTCCTGGGTGGGTCGTCGAGCCTCCGCGGGCTTCGCGAGCAACGGTACGCGGGCGACGCGATGGTTCTCGGTAGCGCCGAGCTCCGCGTCTACATCGCCAGGCTGCTTTTCCTGATTCCAAGCGACTTCGGAGTTGTCGCGTTCTCCGACGCCGGGCGGGTCTTCCTCGATGGAGAGTCGTCCGACACGTGGCGCACCTCGTGGGGCGGAGGCGTGTGGTTCGCCCCGTTGCGCCGGTCGACCACGCTTCACGTCACCGCTGCCCGCGCCGCCGAACGGACCGCGATCTACGCTGGTATCGGTTTCGCGTTCTGATCAGAGAGGGCGGGTGCCTCAGCCCGCCAAGCCCGCGAGGTAGTCGCGGAACGCCTCCTGCGCTCGGAGCGGGGGCTGGCCATCCGCGCTCGCGTAGCGGTTCGATCCCCTTTCGTCGATGATGCGCGCCTTCTGGTTATCGGCCAATTGAAGATCGAGCGAACGCTGGAGTTGCTCCCGGATTCCAGAGTCATAGATGGGGATCGCCACCTCGACCCGCCGTGAAAGGTTCCTCGTCATCCAGTCGGCCGAGGCGATGTAAATCTGCTGCTCACCGCCGTGGTGGAACGCGTAGATGCGCGGGTGCTCCAGGTACCGGTCGATGATGCTCCGACCGCGGACGGTTTCGCTCTGGCCCTCGAGCCCCGGAATCAACCGACAGACGCCTCGCACGATCAGGTCGATGGAGACACCGGCCACGGACGCCTTGTAGAGACGCTTGATGATCTTGGGGTCTTCGAGGGCGTTCATCTTGAGCGTCATGCCCGACGGCTCACCCGTCGCGGCACGGTCCGCTTCGTAATCGATGAGCTGGTTGAAGCGCTTCCGCAGAGTGAAGGGGGCAACGAGCAGATGCTCCGTCACGGGCTCCTCGATCTCGCCGGCAAGGAAGCCGAAGACCTGCCGGAGGTCGGCGGTGATGCCTTCGTGCGTCGTGAAGATCCCGTGGTCCGTGTAGATCTTGGCGGTCTTCTCGTTGAAGTTGCCCGTGCCGACGTAGCCGTAACGGAGCGGTCCCTCGCCCGAGCCCTTCACGACCAGCGCGATCTTGGCGTGCACCTTGAGGCCCTTCATCGAGAACAGGGTGCGCACACCGGCGGCCTCGAGTCGGTCCGCCCAGTGCAGGTTCGACTCCTCGTCGAAGCGAGCTTGCACCTCCATGAAGACCGTCACCTTCTTGCCACTCTCCGCGGCCTTGATGAGGGCGGTCAGCACGCTCGAGTCCCTGGCCACGCGGTAGACGGTGAGCCAGACCTCCTCGACCTCCGGGTCGTCCGCCGCCTCGTCGAGGAAGCGGATGAAGTGCTCGAAGGACTGGTAGGGCGTGTGCACGACCTGGTCGCGGTCGCGTACGGCCGCCATGACCGAGTCGGTATTGTCGAACACCGGGTGTGGCAGGGGCGGCCACTCCGGATACGACAGGTCCGCCCGATCGAAGCGCGGAAAGCCCATGTAGTCGTTGAGGTTGTGATAGCGGGCACCGAGGACGAGGTCCTCCTCCTCGAGCCCCAAACCCTGCTGGAGGCGGTGGATCAGCACATAGGGCATCCGCTGATCGTACAGAAAACGACTCGGAACACCGGTTTCGCGCTTCTTGAGGCTCTTGCGGATCGCGTCAACGAGGTCGCCCTCGAACTCGTCGTCGACGTACAGCTCGGCGTCGCGCGTCAACTTGACCGCGTACGAGCGCCCGACCTCGTTGAGGGTGAAGAACTCGGGCAGGTTGTACCGGATGACGTCGTCGAGGAACATCACCTCGTGCCCCGCTCCCCGATCGGGGAGCGTGACGAATCGGCCCAACTCCTCGGACGGGACTTCCAGCAGCGCGTAGTCGGGTGTCCACGATCCGCGCGCCACGGCCGCTCCTCCCCAGAGCTCCACGACAAGGTAGATCGCGTGGTTCTCGAGGAACGGTGGGTCGCCCGATTCGTCGAGCAAGACCGGCTTGATGAGCGGCCGGATCTCCTCCTCGAACGTGCGACGCAGGAAGTCACGGTGCGACGGATCGACGGTCTCGTCCGTGACCCGGACGACACCGGCGGCGGCCAGCTCCTCGAAGAGCCCAGCCATGATGCTGCCGTACCGCTCCTGCTGCTCCAGAACGATTCGGTGGATATCGTGGAGAAGCCGGTACGGATCGATCCCGAGCTTCGCCTTGTCACCTTTTCCGAGCCTGAGCAACGAGCGAAGGGAGGCGACGCGCACCTTGAAGTACTCGTCCAGGTTCGACGAGAAGATCCCGCAGAAGAAGAGGCGCTCGAAGAGCGGTACCGTCGGGTCTGCGGCTTCTTGCAGGACGCGCGCTCCGAAGTGGAGCCAGCTCGTCTCGCGGTCGACGGTCCGGTAGGTGGACGACTTCGCAGCCATGGTGCCAGGGCTGAAGTTGGAGGGGGCCAAAAGGTACGAGCGTTGGACGCACTGGGCACGGGGTCGCAGCGAAGTAGTTTTCCCTATGCAGATTCTCCCTGAAATCCTGGTCTGGGCGTCCTCCGGGCGCCGCATCGCGGCCGCGATCGGCGGGCTGGCGGCGCTAGGGACACTGGGGTGCACGTCCGCCCAGGTTCGCTACGAGTCGGTCCCGCCGGCGCCCTCGACGAGCCCGGCCGCGGAGGCAGTGCTGTTCCTCGTGGGCGACGCCGGCGAGGTCACCCTGGGCCGCGACGACGTGCTCGCCCACCTGGACGAGAGCATCGGCCTGGCCGAAAGAGCCGGCACCGCCGCGATCCACGTGGCGTTCCTCGGAGACAACATCTACGACGCTGGCCTCCCGACCCGGCCCAGCGAGGAGGACCTCGAGAAGCTCAGCGGCCAGATACTCGCGCTCCGCGATCACGCGGCGGCCCGAGCCGTCTTTCTCCCCGGGAACCACGACTGGGCCAACGGCGAATCGATTCGGGACGGCAGGGCGGCGATCGCCAGGCAGAGTGAATGGATCGAGAGCGTGCTTCCCGGCCGCGACGTCCGGTTCCTTCCCGACGACGGCTGCCCCGGCCCCGCCGGTATCGACGTAGGCGACTCGGTTCGACTCTTCTTCATCGATACCGAATGGCTGCTCAGGAGACCCGAGCAGCGCTGCGGGACGGCCCTCGAGTTCTACGGGCGGCTCACGGACGAGCTGCGGGCCAACGGCGACAAGCGCGTCGTCATCATGGCCCACCACCCACTCGTGAGCGGGGGGCCTCATGGCGGCAACGTCGCGCTGCTGGAGCGGGGGCCGTTCGTCTACTTCCTGGCACGCAAGTCCGGCGCAAGCGTCCAGGACATCTCCTCCCGCCGGTACTCCACCGTCGTGAGACGGCTGCAGGAAGCCATCGCGGCGAGCGGAACGCGGCCGCTCGCCTTCGCGGCCGGTCACGACCACTCGCTTCAGGTCATCGGCATGTCGGGAGCCGGGAGCCCTGCCTACCAGCTCGTGAGCGGCGCCGGCTCGAAGAGCGAGCGGACCATGTGGATCGACGGAATGCGCTATGCGACGGACGGCTACGGGTACATGCGCCTCGACTTCCGGCCTGACCGCGTGGACTTGACGGTGTACGCGCGCGGCGTCGAGCACGGACCCGTTCGCCCGGTGTACGCCTGCTCGCTGTCCACGGACGGGACGAACGGAGGCTGTCCCGAAGCTCCGCGAGCGGCACCCGGTTCGTGACCGTCTCGTCCGTCAGTGGCTGGCGGTCCCGTCGGACCGCCAGGGTGGCGCTCGCCGCGCTACTCGTGGCCGGTTCGGTACTCACCCAGCCCGAGCGGGTCTCGGCCCAATTCCAGGAGCCCTGCGAGCTGAAGTGCATCGGCGTCCTGGGAGTCACGGGCTTCGTAGCTGCCACGGGTGCAGCTGTCGCCGCGGGCCGCCTCACCGGGGGCATGTCCACGGTGAACCAGGGCCTCCTGGTATGGGGGAGCACGATGACGCTCGTGGTCGGGGGAGGAATGGGCCTCTCCGGCAACGGACACCGACAGGAGCGCGCTGTCTACGCGGCCGGATTGGGCATGCTCGCCGGGGCACTCACTGGCTTTACGTTCGAAACCCTCCGTACGGGAGGTGACGGTCCGCGTGTGCTGGCCGGGGCCCTCATCGGGGCGTCGGTCGGGGTGATCGCGGCCGGGGTGTACGGCGCGGTGAGCTACGACGGTGAATCGACGGCCGAGCCGATGCCGCTGTTGAGCCTTACGATTCCCTTCTAGACCGGGTCAACCGGGCGGCTCGGCGCCGACCTCGGCGAACTGCTCGAGGGTCTTCTGGAGTTCCGGCTGGGCGCCCAGGCGGGTGAAGACACGGTGTACGTGCTCGAGCTCGGCGACGGCGCCCTCACGATCGCCGATATCCGCCAGGCGACCGGCGAGCTGCCGGCGCAGCTTGGCCGCCTCGTACGTCATCGGGATGCTCTCCATCGCTTCGGCGCCCTTTCGGAGGCCCACGGCACCGGTCTCCGCTCCACCCTCCAGCCAACCGATGGCGCTCTCGCCCGCGTCCGCCCAGGCGATACCGAGCGGGTGTCCGACGGCCTCGGCCTCCCGACGCATGCGGACCGAAATCTCACGCGCACGCCGGAGGTTGCGGGCGTGGATCGATGCCTCCCCGAGAATCGGGATGATGTGGTGGATCGCCCACACGATGTAGCCGGTCCGATCCGCGATCTCGAGGCCCGCCTCGGCGATTCGCACGGCCTCACCCCACTGCTGACAGGTCAGGTGGTACGCGGCGCGCCCGATGTGCGCCGGGATGACCGTGTGCACATCGGTGTACGCCGAGCCGTCCGCCGCGGCGTCCGCTCCCGAGACCTCCCACGCCTCTCGCGTGAGCGCGTCGGCCGTCTCGAGATCGCCCCTACCCAGATGAATCAGCGACACCCACACGAGTAGCCTCGGGAGGATGGTTCGCGCCCCGAGCGACCTGGCCAGGCCGATCGCCTCCTCGCCCACCGACAAGCCGTTCTCCCACTCCCCGCGTGCATAAGCGAGCTCGATGTCCAGCTCGTTGAGCTCGAGCCTGAGGAGGGGCGAGCCGATGTCGTCGGCGACGTGACGAGCCCTCTCGATACGCTTCGCCATCTCCGGTGTGTTTCCGATCAGCCCCTCCATCGCGCCCATCGCCCACTGGCTCCAGAACTCGACCCACAGGTCTCCGTTCTCCGCCGCGAGGGACAGTGCCTTCTCGGCGTGGAGCCGCACCTTTTCCAGCTGCCCGGTCCAGATGTGCAGGCGCATCAACGAGCTGTGCACGCGCCCCACCAACTGTGGCTGGGCGAACTGCTCGCCGAGCTGCAGCGCCTGCTGTACGGCGCCCTCGGCGTCCTCGCGCCGGCCCACCGCATGGTTGCAGTAGCCTTGGGCGAGGAGGATACGGATCACCTGCTGTGCCGCTCCTCCCGTACGAGCCCGTTCCAGCGCATGCTCGAACTCCTCGAGGGCCTCCTCGAAGTAGCCCCCGGCCATGTACGTCAGTCCGAGCTCACGCAGCACCTCGGCGATTCCGGCATCACCTCCGGCTTGCCGTCGCCGGGCCAGCACCTTCCGCCACAGCGCCACGCTTTCCTGAATGGCACCGAGCCGCCTCTTCGCCTGGGCCAACCCGGCCATCACCTCGTGCACCGCCGGCACGCCGCCCGCCCCGCCCGACCGCTCCGTCAGCGGACTGGCCTCGATTCGGTCCAACGCCTCCCGCAGATACTTCTCGGCCTCACGGTTGGCATGGCGAGCAAGCGCGCTTCTACCGGCGACCACGAGGTAGCGCACCGCGCGGGCGCCACCATCCCCCTGCCCCCCACGCCCGAAGTGGTAGGCGAGCTCACCTGCGTGTAGCTCCGCATCGTCGCCGTAGTAGCGCTCGAGGCACTCGGCGATGCGGCCGTGGAGCCGCTTCCGGTCCGCCAGCGACAGGCCTGAGCGCAGCGTCTCGCGAATCAGCGGGTGGCGGAAATCGTAGACCAGGGCGAAACGATGCTCGAAGTCGACCAGGATCTGGTGGCGGATGAGCTCCTCCAGGGCGGCCGACACCTCGTCCTCGCCTTCAGGCGCCAGCTGCAACAACAGGTCGTGCGTGACCTGCGTACCGACGACGGCCACCAGGCGCGCCAGCTGGAACGCGGACTCCGACAGGTGCCCGACCCACGCCAGAACGGCGTCGCGCATGGAATGCGGAAACGTGAACTCGCCCGCGTCGAGACCGGTCCAGCCCTGCTCGCCCCGAGCGAGCACGCCCGACTCGACCAACCCCTTCAGAGTCCCTGTGACGAAGAATGGATTCCCACCCGTCCAGTGGTGGACGACCGAGGCGAGTCGGTCTCCCTCGCCCTCCTCCAAGTCGAGGGCTTCGCGAATAAAGTCCCGCGTCTGGAACTTGCTCAGCGGGGGCAGTTCGAAGACGTGACCCGCCTGCATCCCGATGAGGGAGTGTTCAACGGCCAGGAGCTCTCGTGTCCGGCCCTCGTCCGAGCCCGTGTACTCGCCGACCATCAGGACCGCCTTGCCCGCGCACTGGCGGGCGAGGAAGTGGAAGAGCTCGAGAGACGACTGGTCGGCGAAGTCCAGGTCCTGGAGGATCAGGAGGAGCGGTCGGTATTCGGAGAGCCGGGACACCAATGCGGCGAAGTGCCAGTGCAACCGCGCTTGGAGCTCGCCCGGCTGCCCCTCGAGCTCATCGAGACCGACGGGTCCCCCAAGACCCGGGAAGAGGGCGAAGAGGGCGTCCTCGCCCCCGGGCGTGACCGCGGCGAGGTCTTCTCGGTCCACGCCCTGTAGCACCGGGATGAAGGCATCGGCGAAGAGGGCGAACGGCAACATCGACTCGGCCGGGAAGGCACGCCCGGAGAGGACTGTCCAGCCGCGACTCTTGGCATACTCGGCGACCTCCTCCCCGAGGCGGGTCTTTCCGACTCCACGCAGTCCACGGAAGAACGCGGTGCCGCCGCGCTTCTGCTCGGCCTGCTCGACGAGCTCCCGGAGGCGAGCGACTTCGCCGTCCCGTCCGATCAGCCGGACACGACCGGGCACCGAGGGTCCCGCTCGGGCGAAAGAGGGCCGGCGCGTGAGCTCGTCGAGTCGCGTGCGCAGCGCCTCCGGCAGCGACGACGAGCCGGTTGTCGGTTCAGCGCGCCCCATGCTTTCGGCAGGCGCTCTCACACCGTCGACGGCCAGCGCGTAGGTGCGAACGGCGTCCCGGACGTTCTTGAGCCTCACCGCGCCGGCCGGAACCGTCCTGAGCGCCGGTAGACGCTGGATGTCGTCGAACACCTTCTGGGACACGAGAATCCCGCCCGGAGCCGCGAGTGCCTCGAGCCTCGCCGCGATGTTGATCGCGTCGCCGAAGGCTCCCTGCTCGTCGTACGCGATGTCCCCGACGTGCAGTCCGATCCGAACGAGTGGCTCACCCGCCAGCGCCCGTTGGATCTCCACGGCCGCTTCAACGGCCTGCACGGAGCTGCCGAAGATGCTGAGGCTCCCGTCACCGAAATACTGCAGGACCTCCCCGCCGTGACGCGGCGTGGTCTGCTCCAGCACAGTGCGGTGGGCCTCGCGGCTCCGAAGCGCCGCGGCCTCGTCCCGCTGCATCAAGGCGGTATAGCCCGCCATGTCGGTGAACATCACCGCCGCCAGCCTTCTGTTGAGACCGGGAGCCAGCCGGGCCGCGTCTGTCATCGAAGAGCTCCTATTCGCAGAGCTGGAGAATGGGCCCGTAAGCTCCGCAACGCGACCCTACACAAGCCAAATCCTTACACGCCTCTTGCTTTCGGGCCCTCACCAACCCTGAGTCGAAGCACCAGCTTGAGACGATAGGGTCGAAACCCGAGACTGGGGGCGAGGCACATCGGCCCGACAATTCTTCATGGGAGGTCAGGAAGAAATGATCGCTTGGACGCACTCGGCGGACGCTACCGCTCACCGTCCCGCGCGGACCGGATGGCCACGCGCGCCGCTCATTGCTCTCGTGGCGCTTCTCTGGGCTTCAGGCTCGGCTTCGGCTCAGCAGACGCCCATCGAGATGACGCTGGAGCGGATGGTCGAGCTGAGCCTCTCCGACAGTTACCGGATCAGGAACCTCAACTACAACATCGAGCGTCAGCGCTACCGACTGCGCGCTGAGGAGGCGCGCCTCAAGTCGAGCGTCGGCCTCGAGGTGTCGGCGCCCGAGTTCGAGTCGATCGCCGAGCCCCGGTGGAACTCCACCCTGGGCCTCAACGAGATCGTGCACGAGACGAGCCGGCGCTGGGAGGCCGAGCTGTCGATTCGTCAGCCGGTCATCCTCTTCGGGTATCCAACCAACGGGTACTTGTCGTTGAACAATCGGATGTACCGGTACCTCCAGATCGAGGACGACGGCAACGACCTCCGGTACTACAACCGCTACTTCGTGCGCTACACCCAGCCGCTCTTCCAGCCCAACACTCTGCGCAACGACCTCGAAGAGGCTCAGCTCGAGCTCGAGGACACGGAGCTCGAGTTCCAGGACGACGTCGTCGGTACGGTGGAGGACCTGTCCAGGGATTACCTCGAGCTCTTCGAGGATGCGTACGACCGCGTGATCAACGAGCGCCTCGTGACCAACCTCGAGCAGGCGGTCGCCGTGGCCCAGGAAGTGGCGGACGCCGACCCGGGCCGGACCATCGATCTGAACCAGGCCCAGGTCGAGCTGGCCAACGCGCAGGAGCAGCTCCAGCAGTCCCGGAGCCAGTTCCGGCTCCAGGCCGCGGGCCTGAAGACCCGCCTCAACCTGGCGGACAGCGACTCCATCACGCTCAACCCCGTGATCGCCATCAGCCCAGCCACCATCGACGTTGACCTCGCCACCCAGTTCGCCCTCGAGCTGACCCCCCGGTTCAGGCAGCTCGACATCCGGCACCGCCGCAACGAGATCAACCTCGACCAGACGCGCGGCCGCAACTCCTTCCGCGTGGACCTCGAGTTCAGCTACGGACGCGAGCGCCAGGACCCACGGTTCACCAACGTGTTCGGGGAGCCAAGCAATACGTACACGGTCGACGTCAACGCATACCTGCCCATCTGGGACTCTGGTGAGCGTCGGGCGCGCGTCGAGGCCTCACGGATCAGCCTCCGTCAGACCGAGCTGCGCATGGAGGAAACCACCCTGGACGTCATCTCCGACGTGCAGAACGAGGTGCGCAATATCGAGGAGTTCCAGAGTCGCGCGCTCAGCATGGAGCAGAACCTGGATCTCGCCGCGGACCTCTCGGAGTCGAGCCTCGCCCTCTACGCCGCGGGCTCGGCGACGATCCTGGGCGTGCTCCAGAGCTTCCGCCGAGAGGTGGATACCGCCGAGAACCTGTTGGATGCCTACCTCGGCTGGCGACGCGCGCTTCTGCGACTGCAGCGCCTGACATTCTACGACTTCGAGCTCGCGACGCCGGTGCTGAATCGCTACGGCATCGTCGATTACAACGAGGGGACCTGAAGGCTCGTAGACTCCGCCATTGATGATCGGCGGCGTCCGTTGCGTATTGTTCTGCGAGAGAGACGACCGGCCGGGATGGTAGTCCCCGGGATCATCCAGCACGGAGAACGACATGGGGCTGTTCGACAAGATCAAGGGTGAGTTCATCGATGTCGTCGAGTGGACCGACGACAGCCCGAACACGCTGGTCTACCGCTTCCAGCGCCACGGCAACGAGATCAAGAACGGCGCGCAGCTGACCGTACGAGAGGGTCAAGCCGCGGTACTCGTCGACGAAGGCCAGATGGCCGACGTCTTCACGCCTGGCATGTACACGCTGGAGACCTCGAATCTGCCGATCCTCTCCACGCTCAGAGGCTGGAAGCACGGCTTCGAGAGCCCGTTCAAGGTCGAGGTGTACTTCGTAAACACACGGCAGTTCACGGATCAGAAGTGGGGAACCAAGAACCCCGTCACCATGCGTGACCCGGAGTTCGGGCCGGTGCGCGTGCGCGCCTTCGGCACATACGCGTTCCGCGTGTCGAACGCGGCGACGTTCATCAAGGAGATCGTCGGCACCGACGGTCACTTCACGACCCCCGAGATCACGGACCAGGTTCGCAACATCCTCGTCGCCCGCTTCTCGGACGCGATGGCCGAGTCCGGCATCCCGGTGCTCGACATGGCCGCGAACTACGACGAGATGGGAGAGAAGCTCGACGACCGCGTGAGGACCGACATGGAGGCGTACGGGCTCGAGCTTCGTATGCTCCTGGTCGAGAACATCTCGCTGCCGCCAGCCGTCGAAGAGGCCCTGGACAAGCGAACGAGCATGGGCGTCATCGGGGACATGGGTAAGTACACCCAGTACCAGGCGGCGACCGCCATCGGCGACGCGGCAAAGAACCCGGACGGCGGTGGGCTCGCCGCCGGCGGCTTGGGCGCCGGCCTCGGCATGGCGATGGCCAACCAGATGGGCCAGACCCTGAATCAGCCGCAGCAGACCGGCGGCCAGCAAGCAGCCCCACCGCCCCTGCCCCAGGGCCCGCAGTACTACGCCGCCCCCGGCGGCCAACAAGCGGGGCCCTTCGGCGCCGACGCGCTCAGGCAGCAGATCCAGTCGGGCGCCGTGACCAAGGAGACGCTCGTGTGGACCGAAGGCATGGCCGAGTGGCAGCCGGCGGGTGACGTGGAAGCCGTAGCCAAGCTCTTCGGGTCGGTGCCGCCGCCCCTTCCACCGAGTTGAGAGCAGGCAGACAACAGCAGGTCGCCACGCGCGGCCCACTCTTGACCGGGTAGTCGGCGATGACCGTCGGGGTCCGCCAGTTCCCCTGTACCCAGTGCGGGGCGAAGGTCGAGTTCGCGCCCGGTACGGACGCACTCGAGTGCCCGTACTGTGGGTCTCGCGCGGAGATCCCGAAGTCGACCGACGGTATCGTCGAGCGTGATTTCCGGGAGGGGGTCGAGGATCTCGGGCACGACGCCGCGACCGAAGAGGTCCAGTCGGTCTCGTGCGGCTCGTGCGCTGCGCTCGTCGAGCCTCCCCGCAGGTCCGCGGAGGCCTTTCCGTGCCCCTACTGCGGGTCGAGCATCGTGGCGACCGCGAAGTCGCAGCGACTCATCAAGCCTCAGGCGGTCCTGCCCTTCAAGGTCACGCGAGACCAGGCCACGTCTGCGTTCCGCACGTGGATCAGCAAGCTCTGGTTCGCGCCGGACGCGCTGAAGAAGCTCGCTCGGCTCCAGGACAGGCTGCAGGGGCTCTACGCTCCGTATTGGACGTACGACGCCGACACGGTCAGCCGGTACACGGGTCAGCGGGGTGACAACTACATCAGGACCCGAACCGTCACTCGAAACGGTAAGAGGGTCACGGAGACCTACACGGAGATCCGTTGGCGGCCAGCTGCGGGCACGGTCTTCCGCGACTTCGACGACATGCTGGTGGTCGGCTCCGCCTCGCTACCGCGCGACCTGGCTGAGCAACTCGAGCCATGGGACCTCGACAACCTGGTCACGTACGCGGACGAATACCTGTCCGGGTTCATCGCCGAGCGCTACCAGGTCGACCTGAGCCGCGGTTGGCTGCGGGCCATCGAACGCATGGAGGACGTGATCCGTGGCGACGTGAGGTCGGCCATCGGCGGCGACCACCAACGCATCCACACGTTGCACACGACTCGGAGCAACATCACGTACAAGCACGTGTTGCTGCCCATGTGGATCTGCTCCTACCGCTACAGGGACAAGATCTACCGTTTCCTGGTGAACGCGCGTACCGGCGAGGTCCAGGGGCAGCGGCCATGGAGTTGGGTGAAGATCGCCCTGGCTGTGGTCGCGGTGGCCGCTGCGGCGTTCGGGATCTACGCAGTGACGCAATAGGTCGTAGCCCCCCGGGACGGTTCACTCCCGGAGGGACTACGACTGTTGCACGCGCCGACGCCTACAGCCGGATGTGCGCGGCGAACGCGTACGTGGTCTGCGAGAGGAAGCGTCCCTCGACCGTGAAGCCGACTCGCCCCAACGGCCGAATCGCCACACCGGCGACGGCGCCCAGGGCCTTCTCCGACTCCACGTCGTGGTCGAGCGTCATCGAAAAGGGCTCGGTGCCGCCCGAGCATGTCCCGCCGACACGTGGGCACGTGATGTAGTTCGCCATCCCGCTCACGGCGACCTGGTGCCCACCGCGAAGCACCGAGAAGAGCGCTCCGCCGTAGGGTCTCGCCGCCGTCCATCGGTGGACCCCGGCGCCGACCATGACGTCGTAGCGGGTAAACGAGATCTTCTCGTTCCCCGAGGTCGACGCGTTGATCCCGATCTCATCCACCTCTCCAGGCGATGCGTCCGGAATTACGAGGACCGCGGCGATCTGATCGTCCGTGCCCGAGGCGCGGAACACCTGCGCCTGGGCTCCGTACCGAAGCCACCCGTCCTGTGGGGGGCTGAATCGGACGCCCCCACCGCCCGCCAAGCTCCTCTTCGAACCGAAGCCGTCCCCGTCGATCCGGGCCGAGCCGACGGCGCCGAACACCTCGACTGCGGAGCCGAAGCCGGTCCCGACAGTCAGGAGGACCAACTCGGCCTCCATGTTGTCCGTGGTTTCCGCCGCGATCGGGCTCAGATTGCGCGTTCCGAGCACGACCGGAGCCGGGGCCTCCGCGAAGCGGAGTCCGTGCCGCGTGAGCCCGACGCCCTCGACCCCGACGCGCACGGACCCGAACTCACCGATGGGTGCAGACGGATCGCCGAAGACAGTCTGGCCTGAAAGGGGCGCCGGAAGAACGAAGACGCTCGCCAGCACGGCGGGCAGGAAGCCGGCCGTGAGGAGGGCCCCGCGAACGGGGATACTGAAGCGCCACAACATTGAAATGCCTCCTTGGGGCGCGCAGCATTGGCTGGGAGTCGATTGATCCCGTGCCTTTGCCGCTGTCTGCGCTCCCACCAGGGAGACGGACGCTCTGGAGGCCGACCCGCCACTACGTGCGACTCGCCCACGTGATAGTTGAAGGTATTACCCGGGCGTGTTCCAAGAAGCCACGCAGGCCGAGCCGCAGCGCCATCGAGTGAACCCGCTCGTGGGACCCTCGGTCAGAACTGAGCGGAGAGGCGGATCCCCGCGATCCACTGCGTAGAAGCGATGGCAGGGCTCGGCGGCGAGCCACCGTGCGCGACCCGCTGAACGGAAGCGGTCACGAACACATCCCCGACGATCCTCCGGCGCAGGAACGCCTCGCCCCGGTCCACGTCGTCCGCGCTCGCGAGCGCATCCGAGACGAAGGTCCTCCCAAACGCGAGCCCCAGGGCGTTCGGCGATAGGGCCAACAGGTACGTCAGCCCCACGAACCCCTGCTCGGCCGAGACGCTCCCGTCACCCAGGCCGCCTCGGAGGCTCACCGAGTGATCGCCGGTCCTGTGCCCGAGCACGCCGAACAGACCCCTCGCGGTACCCACCCCACCGGAGCCGTCCAGCCGCACGCGCTCCGACGTGTCGATCCACCCGCCCAGGGAGACCCGCTCGTTCCCCCGTTCCCAACGGAGCGCCGTACCAACGAAGGCGCCGTCACTGTCGCCGTCCAGCTCGAAGAGCGGCCGGTAGCAGGCGCAGGGGTCGTCCGCGACGCCCCTCGAGCGCGTCACGACCGCACCCAGCGTCAGCGGTACCGAGCCGGGGAAGGCACCTTCCAGGGCGACACCCAGGGTGTAGTCCGGGAAGCGGATCGTGGGGTTGTTGACGAAGGGAACGGAGAGGAAGAACAGGTTCTCGTCGTTCGCGATGCGGCTCACGTCGATGAAGCCGGTCGCATCGAGGAGCCCGACGTGCGCCCGGAGGTCCTCGCCCGCGGGCAGAACGAGGCGAAGCTCCGAGATCTGGAGCCTACCCGTCCCCCGGCCGTTCAGCGCCGTACCCGCGTCCGCGTTCGCACCTGGGAGCAGTCCGGAGACCCCCCCCGAGAACGGCGTGGTGTTCGCCTCGACGTACGTGTGGAGAAGCACCTGCCCGATGCCGACTTCGACGAAGAGGTCGAATGAAGAGACCACCTCCTTCCGGATCGCGTCGTCGCCCGTGGCCTGGCCCACCACGGTGACGTTGCCCGACACGTCCAGTGCCTGGCCGTGGACTGGAGATGCGACGAGGAGGGCGGCACACCCAATGAGCAGTGCGGGCGACCGTCGGGTGGGCGGGACATCAGCAGACATCAGAACTGGGCGGAGAGACGAATTCCCGCGATCCAAAGCTCGGCCGGCACGACGGTGTCCGACGCGTCGAAGCCACTGTTTACAATGCGTTGCACGGATGCGGTGAGGAAGACCTCTCCGACGAGACGCCTACGAACGAACCCCTCGCCATGGATCACGTCCGAGAGGCCCGCGGCGCCCTCGGACGCGAACGAGCGTCCGACGGCCACGCCCAGCGCGTTCGGCCGCTGTGCCAGAAGGTACGTCACGCCCGCGAAGCCGTCCGCGACCGAGACGTCTCCGTTGGCAACGCCGCCGCGAAAGCTGACGCTGTGCGCGCCGAACGTCCAACCGACCACCGCGAAGACTCCGCGATTCGACTCCGATCCCGGGGCACCGTCGAGCCGCGGATGCGGCGCAGTGTGCACCCAAGCACCCAGGGAGAACCGACTGCGGTCCGTGACCCGGCGCAGCGCAGAGCCCGCGAACAGTCCCTTGTCCTCGTCGTTCAGGTCCAAGAGCTGCGAGTACGAGACGCCGGGGTTGTCCGCCAACCCATGGGAGGAAGTCACCACCGCCCCAACTCTGAGAGCTGTCGTACCGGGCAGCGCACCCTCCAGCGCGCCGCCGAGGGCGTAGTCAGGAAACGCGATCGTCGGGTTGTTGACGAACGGGACGCCGAGGAAGAAGAGATTCTCGTCGTTCGCGATGCGACTGACGTCCAGAAAGCCCGTGGCATCCAACAGGCCCGCATGCGCCCTCAGGTCCTCGGCGACCGGCAGGACGAGGCGCACCTCGGAGATCTGGACCCGACCTTCACGCCTACTGCCCAGCGCGGTGCCGGCGTCCGCGTTCGCTTCTCCGACGAGCGTCGAAACGCCGCCCCGAAATGGTGTCGTGTTCGCCTCGAGATACGTCTGGAGCAGGACGCGTCCCCATTCCACGTCGACGAACAAGTCGAACGAAGTGACGACCTCGTCTCGCACCCGATCGTCCCGCACGGCCTGGCCGACCACGGTAGCGTTTCCCGCAACTTCCACCGTCTGCGCGACAATCCCGGGAACGGATAGGACATGGACGCAGCCGAGCACGCCCACGAAAGCGGGGAGTCTGTACACAGTGGCGTCGGCGTGGGCTGCTACACCCACTCCTTCTGCAGCTCGGCGAGCGCGGAAGATCCAGGGCACAACGTCTCGTGAGGTAGCTCGACCAGCGGCGTGTCCACCGTGTTCTCGAAGCCGTGCATGTCCTCGCCGGATTCCTCCAGGTACAGGAGGCCCGTCGAGATCTCGCCCCTGGTCGCGACCTCACCGAGGTAGTCGAGGACCGCGCCGCGGTCCGTCGGGTCGTAGGTGTCGTCGACCTTGCGGAGCTTCACGACACTTCCGTCGTGCATGGTCACGGCCCTGGCCGTGCCCTCGGCGTAGCTGGTCTTGATCTCGGCGCGCAGCGGAACGAAGTCGGTCTCGATGACCTCGTGCATGTGCTCCCGCGTGTGCGCGTAGCTCTTGGTCGACCCCTTGTGGTCGTTGAACGTCACGCACGGCGAGATCACGTCGACGAAGGCGAAGCCGTTGTGGCGAAAGCCCGCCTTGAGGATCGGCACGAGCTGCGCCTTGTCGCCCGAGAACGAGCGTGCCACGAACGTCGCCCCGAGCGAGAGCGCCAGGTTCACCGGGTCGATGGGTCCTTGGCGGTTCGCGACGCCGGCCTTGGACGTCGAGCCGATGTCGGCCGATGCCGAGAACTGCCCCTTGGTGAGCCCGTATACGCCGTTGTTCTCGAGCACGTACAGCATGTTCACGTTCCGCCGGATGGCGTGACAGAACTGGCCGAGTCCGATCGACAGCGAGTCGCCGTCCCCGGAGATGCCGACGTAGAGCAGGTCCCTGTTGGCCGCGTTCGCGCCTGCCGCTATGGACGGCATGCGCCCGTGAACGGAGTTGAAGCCGTGCGCGTCTCGCACGAAGTACGTCGGCGTCTTCGAGGAGCAGCCGATGCCGGACAGCTTCACGAGCCGGTGCGGCTCGACGTCCAACTCGAAAATCGCCTGGATGAGCGCGGCGGTGACCGAGTCGTGCCCACAGCCGGCGCACAACGTCGACATCGTGCCCTCGTAGTCCCTCGGCGTCAGGCCCAGGGCGTTTCGAGGCATCTTGGGATGCCGGGCGACCGGCTTCGTGATGTAGCTCATGAGCCCACCCCCATCAGGGCCTCCTCGAGGTACGGTGCGAGTCCGTCGAGTACGTGTCCCTTGCTCAGGGGCTGGCCACCCGAGTAGGTGACCGAGTACAGCGTCTCCTTGGAGCACGCGGTCTCCATGAGCAGCAGCTTACGCAGCTGCTCGTCACGGTTCTGCTCGATGACGAAGACTTTGTCGTGCTCGGCGAGGAAGTCGTCGACGGTCTGATTGAACGGGAAGCCACGCACACGCAGGTAGTCGACCTGAATCCCCCGTGTGGCCAGGTCGTCGCGTGCCTCGAGCACCGCCCAATGGCAGCCGCCGATCGAGACGATGCCGATGGACGACGCCTCCTCCCCGCGGTGGACCTCAGGAGCCGGCACATGGTCGGCGGCCGACTCCACCTTCTCGAGGAGCCGGTCCATGACCTCCATGTAGGCGTCCGAGTCCTCGGTGTAACGGCCGTACTTGTCATGACCCGAGCCGCGCGTGAAGTAGGAGCCCTTGGGATGGACACCCGGTAGGGTACGAGCGGCGATGTGGTCGCCGTCCACATCCAGGTAACGGTAGAACCGCTCGAGCTCCTCGATCTGCTCGGCGGACAACACCTTCCCGCGGTCCGGCCGGTAGCTGTCGTCCCACTCGAGCTTCGGAATCACCCAGTCGTTCATGCCGATATCGAGATCGGACACGACGAAGACGGGCGTCTGGAAGCGCTCAGTGAGATCGAAGGCCGCAACCGCGAATTCGAAGCACTCCCTGGGGTCGCCCGGGAAAAGCACGATGTGCTTCGTGTCACCGTGCGAAGCATACGCGCAAAGCATGATGTCGCCTTGCTGCGTGCGCGTGGGCATGCCCGTCGAAGGACCCGTGCGCTGGACGTCGAAGAAGACGCTCGGCACCTCGGCATAGTACGCCAACCCGATGAACTCGCTCATGAGCGAGATGCCTGGTCCGCTCGTGGGCGTGAACGCGCGCGCGCCCATCCAGGACGCGCCGATCACCATGCCTGCGGCGGCCAGCTCGTCCTCGGCTTGAATGATGCAGAAGTTGTGCTTGCCCGTATCCGGGTCGACGCGGAAGCGCTTGCAGTACTCGGTGAAGCCATCCATGAGCGACGTGGACGGCGTGATCGGGTACCAGGCCCCGACGGTCGCGCCCGCGTACACACATCCGAGCGCGGCGGCGGCATTTCCGTGGATCATCACCTTGTCCCGGTTCGCATCCATCTTCTCGAGACGGATGGGAAGCGGGTGCTCGTAGTGCTCCTGCACGTAGTTGTAGCCGAGGTCGATCGCCTGGTAGTTCGCGTCCATGAGATGCTTCTTGTGGGAGAACTTCTCCTCGAGCATCCCCTTCACGATGTCCATGTCGATCTCGAGCAGCGCGGCCAGGGCACCCACGTACATGATGTTCTTCATCAGGATACGCGCTCGCGCACCCTGGAAGTGCTCCACGCACATCTGTGCGAGCGGCAGGCCGATGAAGGTCACGTCGTCCCGCCGGAACTCGTCGTCGAGCTCCTTCGAGCTGTCGTAGATCACCCACCCACCCGAGACGACCTCCTCGATGTCCCGGGCGTAGCTCTCGGGGTTCATCGCGACGATCAGCTGGAATTCAGGGCTGCGCGCCGTGTAGCCGTCCTTGTTGACCCGGATCTCGTACCACGTGGGGAGTCCCTGGATGTTGGACGGGAAGACGTTCTTCCCCGACACGGGAATCCCCATCCGGAAGAGAGCCTGGAGGAGGAGTCCGTTCGCGCTTGCTGAGCCGGTCCCGTTGACCGTCGCGACCTTCAGGGCGAAGTCGTTGATCCGGCTAGCGCTGGGCTGGTCCAAGATTCCTGTCCTGCGTATGGGGTCAGAAGGTCGAACTCCACCATGTCCCACGCGGCCGTCGGGCACCGCTCCGCGCACAAGCCACAGTGCACGCAGAGGTCCTCGTCCTTGACCATCACCCGCTTGGTCTGCGGGAGATCCTCGGACACGTACAGTGCCTGGTCGAGGTTCTCCGCCGGGGCCATGAGACGCTGCCGGAGATCGTCCTCCTCACCGTTGTGCGTGATGGTGAGACACAGAACCGGGCACACGTCCACGCAGGCATCGCACTCGATACACAGGTTGGCGGTGAAGTCGGTCTGTACGTCACAATTCAGACAGCGCTCGACCTCGCGCGCCGTCTCCTTGAGGTCGAAGCCGAGCTCGGCCTCGATCTTCATGTCCGAGAGCCGCTTCTCGAGCTCGACGTACCGCATCTCGGTCCGGTCGACCGGGTCGTAGTCGTTCGAGTAGCGCCACTCGTGGATCCCCATCTTCGTCGAGATGAGGTTCATGCCGTAGGCGGGCCGCTCGGAGACCGGAGTGCCCTGGCAGTAGTTGTGGATGGAGATCGCGGCCTGATGACCGTGCTCGACCGCCCAGATGATGTTCTCCGGGCCCCACGCGGCGTCGCCGCCGACGAAGACGCCCTCGCGGGTCGTCATGAAGGTGGCTCGGTCGACGACCGGCATGTCCCACTCACCGAACTCGATGCCGATGTCGCGCTCGATCCACGGGAAGGCGTTGTCCTGGCCGATGGCGAGCACGACGTCGTCGGCCGGGATGAAGACCTCGTCGAGCTTGGTGCTCACGAGGCGACCCTTCTCGTTCTCGTTCCACTCGACGATGTCGAAGACCATGCCCGCGAGCTTGCCGTCCTCGACCACGAACTTCTGTGGCGAGTGGTTCACCAGGATCTCGATCTGCTCGTCCTCGGCGTCCTCGAGCTCCCAGGGCGAGGCCTTGAAGTAGGGACGGTCCTTGCGGGCCATCACCTTGATGTCCGTGCCGCCGAGCCGCTTGGAGCTGCGGCAGCAGTCCATGGCCGTGTTGCCGACGCCGATGACGAGCACGCGCTCGCCGATGGAGTCGATGTGCCCGAAGTGGATCGCCTCGAGCCACTCGATGCCGATGTGGATGTTGGCGTCCGCTTCCTGGCGACCGGGGATGTTCAACTCCTTCCCCTTCGGCGCGCCCGTGCCGATGAACACCGCGTCGAACTCGTCCTGGTCCAACATCGCCTTCAGGCTCTCGACGCGGTGGTTGTAGTGCACCTCCACGCCCATGTCGAGGATGTAGTCCATCTCCTCCTCGAGCACATTCACCGGGAGTCGGAACGACGGAATGTTGGTCCGCATCAGACCGCCCGGCTTCGACAGCGCCTCGTAGATGACGACCTCATAGCCCAACGGCATGAGGTCGTTGGCCACGGTGAGCGAGGCCGGCCCTGCACCGATGAGCGCGACGCGCTTGCCGTTCTTGACCGCGGGGGCCGTCGGCAGCAGGTCGCGCACGTCGTCCCTGAGGTCCGCGGCCACGCGCTTGAGCCGGCAGATGGCGACGGGCTCGTCTTCGACCCGCACGCGCCGGCAGGCCGGCTCACAGGGTCTGTCGCACGTCCTGCCCAGGATACCGGGGAAGACGTTCGACTTCCGGTTGAGCATGTACGACTCGGTGTACCGACCGTCCGCGATCAAGCGGATGTACTCGGGGACGTTCGTGTGCGCCGGACAGGCCCACTGGCAGTCGACGACCCGGTGGTAGTACTGCGGATCCCGGGTGTTCGTGGGTCGCATGTTTGTCTGTGATTCCGCTTGGAAGCTCGGGGGCTTTACGTGGAAAAGCGCCCTCCCGGGGCGCGTCGAGAACCATCGCGGCCGGATGCGGGGCCGACCGGTCGGTGCATCATGTACCTCACTCCTATGTACCACGCAAGGCGGAAGTAGTTCAACAGCCTCAGAAGGCCTCGAACTCGGTGTTCTCGACGAGCTCGAGGTACGACAGCGACTCGTTGGCCGCGTACACGTAGCACGAGTAGTACCGCACCGTGTCGTACCAGTAGACCGGCGTCTGCGGGTTGGGCCCGTTCAGTCCGCCCACGACCATCCCCCGGACGTCGCCCTGGTTGATATCGTCGAGCTCCCCGGCCAGGACGATCCCGTTCCACGAGAACGACGGGCCGGGGTCGAACATCCCGGTCACGATGAGCACGCCACGGCCGCTCCAGCTTCCGGCTCCGGCCAGCCCGCCGATCTTGCGAACGACCGGAAAGGAGTCCGGCGGCAAAGTCCCGAAGTTCGGCGGCGAGCCGTCGAAGTCGACCGGGAAGTTCGGGTCCGAGAGGATGTCCCAACGTAGCGCGACCGAGTCGTAGAACGCGGGGTAGCCGCCGCCCCACGTGTCTCCGGGCGGGCTGCCGTTGAGAGTCGCACCGTTCTGGGCACCCGTGGTGAAGCGCGCGATGATCCCCGGAATGGACGGTGCGCCGCCACCGGCACAGTCGCCGATGGAGTTCTGGTCGTCGCCGTTCACGTCGGCACCGCTCCCGTCCGAGTAGCCCGCATCTGCCGCCACCACCATCGCGCCGTAGTGCTTCAGCGGCCGCTTGCGATGGTACGCGTACGTGCCGACCACGCCCCGCGCCGGGCTTCCGGCGGTCAGCGGATCGATGACCGACCCCTCGGAGCGGATGTAGTAGAGGTGATTCAGCGAGTCGATCTCGGCCAGCTTGCGGCTCGTGATCAGTGCGACCCCGCCCCCGATCGCGTATTGCACTGAGTCACCCACCACGCCCAGCTGCTCCGCGACGAAACGGTGCAGTCCCGCTCTGGCGACGGTGGTGGCTTCGGTGCCCTGGCTGGAGTAGCGCGCCATGCTGAACTCGGTGCTGACCACCAGGTAGCCCGCCGCCCCCGCGACGGAGATCGCGAAGAGCATCAACACGACCATGGCGAGCACGAAGCCCCCTCGGTCCGCCGGCAGCTGCGTCGGGCGGCTCACGGAAGGTTCCTCACCGCGACGTTCACCGACCAGCCGAACGTCACGTCCTGCTGGGTCGCCGAACGCGCGGGAAGACGCGCGTCGGCCACGATACGGACGGCATCGATGTTGGGCACGCCGGCGCCCGTCACCGTGTCGGCGTAGCTGACGCCTCCAGTCCGGTACTGGAACTGGGCCGTGGTATCCATGCCGGTCGCGAATTCGACCAGGGAGCCGCCGTAGCGCTGCCGGTAGAGACCGAGCGTCATGGTGTCCAGGACGGACGTCTGGATCCTGAACGTCGTCTCCCGGAAGAGCATCAGGATGGCGCCGGGATCCGACGTGCTGAAGTACGTGTTGACGTTGGTGAGCTCATGGAACTCGCCGGGCGCCCAGGAGGTGTCGGCCCCGTTGGCGGCGCAGTCGCCGGCCGCCCCGGCTGAGCCACCGTCCATGCTCGCCCACGTGGCGTTCTGGTAGGTCCAGTCGCCCGTGCTGGGGTCGCGCTTCGCCACGCCGGCCACCTCGTCCGTGTCGATGCCTGCCTCGCCGCCCTCGAAATGGACCAGCAGGTTGTTCGACTGGCGGTCGCACACCATCGCCAGCACGATCGGCGTCCGGATCGTCATGGTGCGGGGCCCGGCCACCACGAACCCGTCCTCCATGGTCGACCGGATCTCGCTGGCGAGCCGGTCCGTGGCCACACGCGCGTTGTCGTGGACACCGACGCTCTGCGTCTGGGAGGAGTAGTACTGGCTCTGAACCAGGAACGTCCCGCTGACGAGGATGATGACCACCGAGGAGAGCAGCATCGCGACGATCGTCTCGATCAGCGTGAAGCCGCGCGTGCCTCCCGCTACCAGGGCTCGGACGTGTACGACGTCACCGAGTAGGAGGGTCCGCTCCCGCCCGTGGGCGACAGAGACACGTCGATCTTCGTGAGCGCGTTGGTCAGCGATGTGATGACGACTGTGCACTCGTACTCGATTCCCTCGGCCATCATGGTATCGACCGATGTTCCGGGCGTCAGCGATGCGAGTGGGAGCGCTTCGAGAGAGTCCAGTCTCGCGCCTGCAAGGACAGTGATCTCGGAGCTTGCTCCCGCGTACCGCATCTGGGTACCGAGCGCCCCGCTCACTTGGATCACCATCAGAACGCCAACCGAGAAGATCACCAGCGCGCCGATCACTTCGATCAGCGTGAATCCGCCTTCCGGACGCGACTTCTACCATGAAAGGCGTCTCAAATCCGGTCTATCTTGGAGGCTCCCA